>JBGSWA010000342.1:0-28468 GCA_041752645.1 Gillisia sp.
CTTTCAACATCAATCCCAAAAAGACCGCCCTGTATTTCCGGGGGATGATGCAAGGGAATTCTGGGAAAGGGCACAGGAAAGGAACCGGGAAACCGCAAGAAATTACGACAAACTGGGATTGGCAAATTACGAAGCCATGGAAGCCTTTGTAAGGTGGAAGTTTTAAGTTGTGAACTATAAGATTCAGCCCTGGAGTATGGATTTTGATTTTTGATTCGGGAAATTGAATTGTTTTAGAACACTTTCTCAGGCAAAAACAGCGTTTTTCACCTATTAAATTCGATTTAAATGAAAAATTTTTTTCGTGTCTTTTCCCTGCTCCTTGTTGCTTGTGTTCTATTTTCCTGCGCTTCAAATCCCTATGCGCTAACCAACAGGATGCATAAAAAACAAGCCAAGGTATTGACAAAACAGTTGCGTCAGTTTCCTCCGGAACAAACCGGAATTGCAACCAGCTTGTCTTATGGTGAAAATTGGGTGGGAACCACTAATTTCAATCTCAGGAAACCCAACTATGTTGTGATACATCATACCGCACAGGAATCTGTAGATCATACCCTAAAAACTTTTACGCTGCCCCATACACAGGTAAGCGCTCATTATGTGATTGGAAAAGACGGGAAAATTTATCATATGCTGAACGATTATTACCGAGGTTGGCACGGGGGTGCCGGAAAATGGGGCAATAATACCGATTTGAATTCCTCCTCTATCGGCATCGAACTGGACAACAACGGGAAGGAAGAATTTTCAGGCCTTCAAATTGAAAGTCTGCTAGCGCTTTTAAAGGTCCTGAAGGAAAAACATAAAATTCCGGACGCAAATTTTATTGGCCACTCGGACATTGCCCCTTCCAGGAAAGTAGATCCAAACCCCAACTTTCCCTGGAAAAAACTTGCCGAGAAAGGCTACGGATTGTGGTATGATGAGGTGGTGGCAATCTCCCAAACGATCAAAGACAGCATTATTACTGATCTCCCGACAATTGTAGAAGAAGGAATAATCCCAGCAGGGGGAAATGCAATAATAGCCAATGCTGCAACAATAGATGGTTTTACCATGGAGGTTTCTCCTGAAATTGCCCTGCGGATTATTGGGTATGATACTAGTGAACTGGAATTGGCAATAAATGCGTTTAAACTTCATTTTATTCAAAGGGATATCAATGCGGTTTTAAGCTATGCAGAATTGAGAATACTCAACAATCTGTACAAAAAATATTTATAAGCTATAATTTCACTGCCATGTGCGGTTATTGAATTTCTCAAAAAAATTTCGGGAGCCAATCCCTGAATAAAACCTGATCTCATGAAAAAAAAATTCTTGTTAAGCTTCTTTCTTTGCCTGCTTTTCACAAGCATGACATTTGGTCAAAATTTCAAATTTGCATTTGTAACCGATACACATATTGGGACAAAAAATGCTGATGAGGATCTGCAAAGGACCGTGACCGATATCAATATGCAAGACGACATAGATTTTGTATTAATTACAGGGGATGTTACCGAAATGGGAACTGACAAGGAATTAGCATTAGCCAAAGATATCCTTGATAAAATTAAAATTCCGTATTACATAATTCCGGGAAATCACGATACCGGCTGGTCTGAATCAGGTGGGGTGAGCTTCATCAGGGAATTTGGTGCCGACAAATTTGTTTTTGAACACCAAGGTTACAAAATTATAGGCTGTGCTTCCGGCCCTTATGTGCGCATGTCCGACGGGCATATCCCAAGGGATGCGGTGGTTTGGCTAGAAAAAGTGCTACAGGAAACCCCGAGGGATCAGCCTGTGATTTTTGTGAATCATTATCCGCTGGACAATAGTCTGGATAATTGGTATGAAGCCACTGATCGATTAAAGGAGCACAATATTCAATTTTCCATTTGCGGTCACGGTCACCGCAACAGGGAAATGGATTTTGAAGGGATCCCGGGCACTATGGGCCGCTCTAATCTAAGAGGGAAAAGCGAAATTGGTGGATATAATATTGTTGAAATTACCCAGGATTCCGCTAATTTCCATGAAAGAACTCCTGGGGAGGAAACCTATCCCGCCTGGAGAAGGATTACCCTTGGAATTCGAGACTATTCTAAATCCGGGGAATTTGAACGCCCGAGGTATGAAGTGAACGATTCCTTTCCACAGGTGAAAAAAGTTTGGGGATATCATTCCGATGCCAACGTAATTTCTACTCCAGTGACTGCAAAGGGCCATATAATTTTTGGAAACTCTACCGGGGAAATTGAAGGCCTTTCAGAAAAAACCGGTGAAAAAATGTGGTCCTATCAAACTGAAGGCGGAATATTTTCTTCCCCCGCAGCTTTTAAAGAAAATATTATTGTAGGCTCCGGAGACGGAAACATTTATTGTCTTAATTCTGAAAACGGAAAATTAGTCTGGAAATTTAAAACCGAAGCAGCTGTATTAGGTTCTCCTGTTGTGGAAAACGGAATTGTTTATATAGGTGGAAGCGATGGAAATTTCAGGGCAATAAATGCACAAACCGGGGCACAGGTATGGAACTACCAAGGGCTTGAAGGCCCGGTGGTAGGAAAAGCCTTAATATATGGGAACAACCTTATTTTTGGCGCCTGGGATAAAAACCTGTACGCCTTGAATGTCAACAATGGTTCCCTTAAATGGAAATGGGACAACGGAACCGAAAACCGGATGTTCTCCCCCGCTATGGCGACTCCTGTTGCACATAATAATGTTGTTTATACAGTAGCTCCGGATAGATTTATTTCTGCCATAGACACTGCCAACGGCAAAACCCTTTGGAGAAGCAATGAAGCTACCGTAAGGGAATCTCTTGGTATCTCTGAAGATAAAATGCTGGTCTACGGAAAAACAATGAATGATGAAATTGTGGCTTTCCGAACAGGTAAAGAAAAAGCGGAAATAGCCTGGAGGAAAGATTTTGACTTCGGATATGATCACGTGCCCTCCATGCTCCTCGAAAAGGATAATGCTGTGTATTTTGGAACAAGGAATGGAGTAATTTACAGCATCAATCCGAAAAATCAAGAACATAACTGGTCCTACAAAATAGATAATTCTATGGTAAATACGGTAAATGTTATAAATTCAAATAAACTTGTGGCCGCGACTATGGATGGGAAAATTGTAATGTTGAAATGGGAAAAGGCAAAAACTCCGGAAAATCCCAGGGTTAAAATTGGCGCCGAACAGCTTTTCTCCCCTGAATACAAAAAACTCATCAAGGGCAAGAGGCTTGGCTTGGTCACCAATCATACCGGAGTATTACCAGACGGGACCCATTTAATCGACCATTTAAATGATCAACCTGATGTAGATCTTATCGTTCTTTTTGGCCCCGAACATGGTCTGAGAGGAGAAGAAGACACGCAGGTTGCAGATGGGGTGGATAAAAAAACCGGATTGCCTATAGTTTCGCTCTACGGAAAGCTACAAAAACCAACCAAAGAAATCCTGGACAAGGTAGATGTCCTCATCTTCGACATACAGGATATTGGTGCCCGATATTACACCTATATAAAAACAATGCTAAATGTTCTGGAAGCTGCTGCGGAAGAAGGCATTCCATACATTATTCTTGACAGGCCAAATCCTATAACAGGAGATTATGTTGACGGACCAATGGGAAAACCATTGGAATTAGCCTCTGGGATTGGAAATATCACTATTACCCACGGCATGACCATAGGAGAATTGGCTTTGATGTTTAATTCCGAACGAAAGGAAAAAGGCCTTCCCACTGCAAATCTTACCGTGATCCCATTAAAGAATTATAAGCGCAACCAGTGGTATGACAACACCGGACTTCCATGGGTAAAGCCATCTCCCAATATGCTCACGCTTAACACTGCTATTATTTATCCTGCTACCTGCCTTTTGGAAGGGACCAACTATTCAGAAGCAAGAGGAACTATGAAACCCTTTGAGGTGCTGGGAGCTCCATGGGTAAACGGAGAAAAATTAGCCGAAGAATTAAATTCCTATAAATTGAAAGGAGTGCGTTTCAGGTCTCGAAGCTTTGTCCCGGATAGTATAGTAGATGGTATAAAGATCTATCCTCCGAAATTTCTTGGAGAAAAATGTGAAGGAGTTGAAATTGTTGTTACAGACCGGGATAATTTCCAGTCAGCCAAAGCCGGGGTGTACATCCTGCACGCACTGTTAAAATTATACCCGGATAAATTTGAATGGCGCAAATCCAGAATGGACGGTTTACTGGGAACCACCAAAGTAAGAGAACAATTACAGGCCGGGGTTTCCCCTGAGAAAATTGTTGGGGAGTGGGAGAAGGCAGAAGAAAACTTCAGAAAAAAAAGAGAAAAATACCTGCTTTATTAAGGTATTAAACCGCTTAAAACAGAAAAGGCTAAAACCTCCGAGTAAGATTCTGACCAAATAAATTTTTTTATGAAGTTTTCCTTTACAGCTATTTTAATTTGCCTTGCCTTGCTACCTGCGAAAAAAGCAGTTTCGCAGGAATTAAAAGTAACATGGGAATCCAGGGAAGACCTAAACATCTTACTTCCCAACTCCATAAAAGTTTACGACTCCTCATTGAAACTGACCGATGGAACCCCTGTAAGGGCAATGTATGCAGAGGTTGATCTCAGGGATGAGAATCTGAAATTACGTGCACATGGAAGCAACAACAAGAGACAAACTACCCTGGAAGCTTATGAGCAATTCGGTGGAATTTTAGCCATAAACGGCGGATATTTTTCTGATACCTCCTCGGTAAGTGTACTTATTTCAGATGGGGAAGTCTTGTCCCCGGGACCCTCTGGGGAAGAACCACGCGGAGCTTTTGGAATGTTACAGGGTGAACCTGAAATTGTATGGGCAAATTCTAAAAACAGTTCTATCCCCAACAAATATGTGATTCCGCAAATATCAAATAAAAAGGAGCTATGGAAACCTTCCCAGGCAGTGGGCGGTGGCCCAGTCCTGGTGAAGGATGGTAAAATAAAAGTTACCTCCAAGGAGGAGGGCTTTGGCGGGAGCCATCTTCAAAGGCATCCTCGAAGTGCAATAGGTTATAAAGACAAGAACACCCTGCTTTTCTTGGTAGTTGATGGGCGACAACAGGCGAGTGCTGGGGTTACCTTGGAGGAACTTGCCGAATTAATGTGGTTGATTGGCGCTAAGGATGCCTTAAACCTTGATGGGGGCGGCTCTTCCGCTATGGTAGCAGCTGGCGAGGTGGTCAATGTGCCTTCTGATATTCCCGGAGGGAACAGGAACAGTCTAAGGAACAACGCCAGTGCTTTGATCTTTTCTGAAATTGTCGATTCTGATGCGCCTGAAATTTACCATTTTGATACTGATGCATCCTCCTATTCTGAAACCGGGGTATGGAAAAGTAGCAATCAGCTGAATTATTACGGAACAACACAATCCCGGGTAGCATCAGCAGAAAACGGATTGAATAGAGCCGAATATACGTTTCAAAACCTGCCGCGTTATAAATATCAATTGGCGGCCTGGTTCACCGTGAATCCCGATGAAAATACTTCAGATGCCATTTATGTAATACATCACAGTGCAACCACAGATACCATAATTTTTGATCAGTCCAGCCTCTCCTATACAGGAAAATGGCAGGTTTTAGGAAACTACAACTTTGGTAAAAACGACAAGTTGGAGATCCTGAGTGCCGGAAAACCGGGAAAGCTGGTCACCGATGCTATCCGGCTCATATCAGCTAAAAACTCTCCTGAACTTCCTCAAAGAGGGGATCTGAGAATAGCGGTCATTAGCGATCTCAACTCCGGTCTGGGCGCTGAGGAGTATGAGTGGCAGGTGGATAGTATCATGAAGCGCATCCCGAGAATTTGGAAACCGGACCTGGTGATCTCCGGCGGGGATATGGTGGCTGGAATGGGCGTTGATGACACCCTGCAGCTTCAAAAAATGTGGGAAGGCTTTGATAATCATATTGCACGTCCTTTGAGGGAATCTAATATTCCGTTTGCCTTTACTCTAGGCAATCACGATGGGCCGCGCTCCCACCCTGTTGAGCGGGATTTTACTAGAGAATACTGGAGAAAACAGGGGAATAAACCAGAACTGAATTTTGTGGATGCCACTCATTTTCCCAATTATTATTCCTTTGTGAAAAATGATATTTTCCTGGTTTCCTGGGAAGCTTCCTCTTCTGAAATTACTTCAGAAAACCTGCTGTGGATGAAGGAACAGTTCCAGACCAGGGAGGCGAAGAATGCCAAACTCAGATTTGTAATGGGCCATATGCCGCTTTACAGCTCTGCCCAGGAAAGAGATTCAAAAGGTAATGTATTGAAGGATCCCGAAGGATTGAGGAGACTCCTGGAAGAAAACAAGGTGCACACATATATAAGTGGACATCAGCACGCCTACTATCCCGCAAGGCGCGGAGCCCTGGAACTTCTGAACACAGGTGCTGCAGGCAGCGGGGAAAGATCCTGGCTTTCAATGGATAAGAAACCTGTAAATACCGTGACAATAATGGACATTTTTCACGGGAGGGATACCATTGTCTACAGCACCTATATCATCAAGGAAAATAATGCTGCAGATATGCAGCTGTTTGATCAAAAAGAGTTGCCCTCTGCCATCTTTGGTGTGAATGGCCATATGTTGAGGAGGGATATTTTGTCTTCAGAAACTGCCATGGGAAGGCTATCCGCATATAATATTCCAGGAAATTCAGATGAAAAGAGCACCGGAACTGTGTTGGCTAAAATCGAAAAGGATCATCTGCTGATCTCGGGGGAATTTTCAATCCTCAGCGGAAAATTGACTAAGAATAACCCAGTTGCACTATATAAGGGAAGAAATACGGAAACAGGAGAATTAGTAACGAATCTGAAGTTCCGGAGGAAGAAAAATTTCAGCTCTTTTGAGGGAAAAGTTCAACTCTCCGATGATCTCCGGGAATTCTTATCCATAGGAGCATTATATGTTCAGATAACAACCGAAACGAATCCCAATGGAGCCCTTAGAGCACACCTGTACCCTGAGTCCAACCAAAGGCCCTCCGCTGCGCAGGTCCTCTCTCACAACAGCCGGAATGTGTACGGAATTAGAGATCTCGAGGCTGTATACCAAGTGGAATGGGAAGCAGCCAGGGATCAGGATGGGGATTTTGTTTCCTACACGTATCAGCTGGCAAAAGATGAGAATTTTGAACAGCTGATTTTTCAGAAAAAAACCGGCAGAAGTACCTATCTAAAAATGACCGAGGTGGATTGGTTTAAATTCCTTGAAGATTCCCCTGAAGGAAAAACGGTCAAATTCCATCACCGGGTGATCGCAAGCGATGGAAGCAATTTAACCATGGCTTCTCCTGCCCTGCTCCAGCTGATGAAAACCAATGAACCTCTTGATGACCTCATCGAGGTTCCTGCTCCAGGGTTTGTTTTCAGCGGAAAAATAGAGGGTGGCGCAGGGTATGGCGCGGAATGGGATACCCAAGGAAAGCTCTGGCTTGCCGATTACAACCGCGGCCTGGTAATTAAAAACAAAGACGGTAGTGAAGCAAACTTCTCACCCTTAACTGAGGTAAAACTGAATGGGGAAACCTATAACCTGAGTCCGGTAAACGGAATAGGAATAGATAATGACGGAAATATCCTGATGGGAAGAAACAGGCATCTAATTAAGATCGATGCCGAAACCGGGAAGGGAATTGCAGTTTGGGAGGTACCTGAAGGTAAAAGAGCAATCACTTCTCCCCGTGCATCTACCAATGGGGAGATCTATGCGATGTCCCTTTTTGCCGAAGACTGGAATTATGTTTTAAAGCAGAGCGAAATAAATCCTTCTACCTTTGACCTGGTAAGGACAATAGAATTGCAGGGAAGAAATCTTTCCCGCACTTTTGATATGACCTCAGATGGAAAAAATCTTTATTTGCCCGATCCCGGAAGTCCTCTTATCCAGCATTTCAGCAGCGAGGATGGAAAGAACTACCACAAAGAAAAAGACATCTCCAGTATAAGTGCCGGGTCCAGTGCAATCCAGATCGCGGGAAACTCAATTTATGTGGCAACCAGATCCAGCGGGATTTCCCCTTCTACATTTCATTATAGAAATGAAGTAGAACTAAGAATGTGGACCCTTGAGCTGCCTGAGGTTACCGGAGCCGAACCCAGGGGAATAGGAGTATCCCCCGATGGAAAAACCCTGATATTCTGCAGCTGGGACCAAGCAGGCGGATATTATAGATACGAACTGAGAGAATAAATACAAGATCCATTCCCTTAGTTAAATTCTTTTTTGGTTCTTTTTATTTGCTCTTCTCCCGGAAAAGATCGCTTTGGATAAGTTGAATCAATTTTTCGTCAAGCTGCCCTAAAACCCGCTTCGTTCTAAGATACCGGTTATAATTGTATTGGTCAAAATCTTCCGCATGGGGATCCATATTGCTTATATGAACATCTCCCATTGAATGGATGAACTTGTTTTGGCCAATCCACATCCCAACGTGGATCACTTTTTCAGGAGCGATAGCGGTCGCTTTTCTTCCGAAAAACAAAAGATCTCCCGGAATAAGGTTTTCGAAATTTCTAATGGTATCGACTTCCATTCCGGTGTGGATCTGCTGGGAAGCATCTCGGGGAAGGATTATCCCGTTGAGGAAAAATATTGTTTTTGTATATCCGCTGCAATCCACCCCTTTAGCCGAGGTTCCTCCCCACAGGTAAGGAATTCCAATCAAAGTCTTGGATGTCTCCACAAGGCTTTCTCCTGAAGGTTTCAAAGCCGAAAGCCATTGCCCATAAGGCTGGGCTTCAGATTGCTTTATGTACCCTATTTTTCCGAGTGGATACTTAACCTTATAAAAACCGTTTTCCTGGCCGACAAGTTCCAAAATACTCCCGGCCACAAGATCTGACACTACCTGGGAATCGGTATTTTCATTTTCATAGGCAAAACCGAATGTTTCAAGGTAGATCACTTTATCTGCAGCTTTCCAGAGGGAAAGGTCCTTTTTGGTAAATGGGATCACTCCGCCACTATCTACCCAAGCCAGATACCCTTCAGGGGTTTGAATGTAATACCAGCCGCCTTCTTTTTTATAAACCTTAACCGGGGTTCCCAGGATTGCCTGAGTTACAAGCTCCGCTGAATGCGAAGGTTTTGAGCGCAAATTTGCTACAGATATTTTGATAACCCCCTCTGTATTCCCTTCTATCTCAGCGGAAGGAAGCAACCTTATACTGTCAACAAAAGAAATGTTTTGAGCTTTAAGATTTTCTTTTAAGGCACTCACCGCCTCAACCAGGTTGGATTCTCCCTTTAATAAATAGATCCCGTTGTCCCAGGTGGACTCAACATCAAATAGTGCAACTCTTCCATCCGGTGCATATTTAGATTTTACGGCTTCTATATATTGTTCCGATTCATTCACTGCTGGGACCTTTGGGTTTGTATTATTTCCGGTGTTTACCTCTGAAGTTTTGCACGCTCCTACCATTAAAACAAGCACAAAGGTCCAAATTTTCAAAATCCCTGATATTTTCATTTTATTTATTCTTTTAATCTTCATTAAAAATAACCAATTTTGCACCTGTTCCGTTTCGGTTCGGGAAATGGGTTTCCCTGTCGTATACCTTCACCCCGTCGGCAATATCGTTTTTTATAAGCATTCCCCCATCCATATCTACATAATCCAGCAGAGGCATTAACTGGCCAATTGCAGATATTCCTACTGTAGACTCTGTCATACATCCTATCATCACTTTCATTCCCAGCAGTCTGGCTTCAGCGATCATCCTTCTGGCAGGGGTTAGTCCCCCACATTTTGTGAGTTTTATGTTCACCCCGTGAAAATAATCTGCACATTTTTTTACATCGCTTTCCTCAATACAGCTTTCATCGGCAATTACAGGAAGGACCGATTGTTTAAAAACCTTTGCCATTCCTTCGAGGTCTTCCGCCGATAATGGCTGCTCAAGAAACTCAACCCCCTGTTCTTTAAGAATGGGTGCATATTCAATAGTTTGTTCGGCAGTCCAGGCGCAGTTGGCATCTACCCTGAAAACAGCGTCTGTATGCTTCCTGAGTTCCCGGATGATCTCCACATCCTTTTCTGTTCCAAGTTTTATCTTGTAAAGTGGCCAGGGAAAATCCTTTATCTTTTTCACCATAACCTCAAGCGTATCAATCCCAATGGTATAATTGGAAAGTGGCAGGTTTTTTAATTCCAGACCCCATAATTTGTACAAGGGAAGCCCGTTTCTTTTTCCGTGAAGATCGTGCATGGCTATATCAAGAGCGCATTGGGCAAAGGAATTATCTTTTAAGTGGGGATTGATTATTTCCCATAGTTCTTCTGGGGTTTTATGGATATTTTCTGCAATTAAGGGTTCCAGTGCTTTTATGGATGCGGCCATACTTTCCACATCAACTCCGTAATAAGAAGTGGCGGCCGCTTCCCCGTAGCCGGTAAAAATTCCATCAGAAAGTGCTACAATCAATGTCTCCTGAAAATCCCTTGCAGCATGGCTTATGCGGAAGGTATTCTTTAACTCTAATTTATATTTATATGTTTTCAGTTCCATTTTAATCTTCTGCTTTATCTCCAAAAAAGGCCATCATAAAAATAGCATCCGCAGTACCATCCATGGTTGGTTCATTGGTGGAATAGTCTCCGAAGTCATCGTGAAATACGACGTGCTCACTTTGAAATTTTGCAAATTCATCGGGTTCGGCGAGATGCAAGCCTTTTAGATTGTTATATACAGCTGCATAAACCGGACCATCTACGAGTCCCCCTGGAACTTCTTCCCTGCTCAAATACCACACGCTGGTATGTACATCCTGCGGGTACTCCCCCTCTACCGGAATGTTCATGAACATAGAGGTTCCCCACGGATTTCTTCCCAGAAGCCAATCCCTTTGCGCAAGCATAAAGGAATGATATTGGGTATCACCGCTCATCTGCTCATAAAGAATGGCTTGGGTCACAAGGTTCACTACGAGGTTATTGGAACACCAGATAAATGGGACCCCGACCTGAAATGCATTTTTATTCCCGCGAGTTATTGTGTGTTCAATCCCCGAGCGGTAAAATCCTGCAAGTTTTTCTTTAAAAGCATCATCTACAAACTTATAAAGGACATAATGCCCCATATTCATAAAGGGATAAAACCGGTAATGTCCTGCATCTTCCTTGTCCATCCAGGAGGTGGTGCCGGCTATTTCGGCATATCTTCTGGCGTCTTCCAAATACATATCTTCCTTTGTGAGTGAAAACAATTCGGCAGATCCCCATTCCATATCATCTGCCCAGGTATCTTCATTGTACCTGTAGGCTGATCCATAGGAGTTTCCTTGTTGGTACCCCTCCTGCTCTTTTCCCATAGCATAAAGTTCTATTGCAGCCTGCCGGCATTTTTCAGCATATAAAGGATCGTTGAGGTCATTTTCCCAGATACGGGCAGCAATTGCCATTGCCGCTGCGGATCTTCCCGCTAGGTTGGCTATCCCGGTAGCTTTACTTTTATGTTCCCTTAATCCCTGGGGCTCTCCTGTTGCAAAATAGGCAACCCGATAGCTGTTAGGCCCCCATCCATAATCTGAAGAGTCCTTATCTGGCCACTTCATTCCAAGGTGGTCGCGATCATCGGCTACCTGATGAAATAACTGGCCCGGGCCGTGGTGCATTTTATGGATCCAGTCAAGGCCCCATTTGGCCTCATCCAATACATCAGGGATGCCATTAGGCTGAAGATGTCCCAAACCATCCACCTTATCGGCAAATTTATCGGGTTCCATTTCATAGGCTTTCAACATTCTGGCTGTGGCATTGCTGGAGGTGATCAAATATTTTAACTGATCTCCCGCATCATGCCAACCCCCGCTCAGATCTATAAAGGTTGAATCGGGCATGGGCCCGTACATGGTTCTTCCATCTCTTTTATGGCATACCATATCCAAAAAAGGGTTGTATCCACATCTCTGTTGCCGCATAAAACCTATTAAATCTTCCTGATACCTTTTATAGGAATTTTTCTTCCCTATACCGAATTCCGGAGATTTGGCATTGGCAGATTTAATGGAAATAAAATATCTCCCGGGTTGTTTTACCTCTGAAAAATCCAATTGGTAATGAAATGAAAAAGCTCCCCAGCTATCAGCTATAATATGCTCCATGGTTCCCCGAAAAACTTCCTTTCCGGAAATTATATCATTCACTTGAAATTCCCCGGTCAAAGGCGTATTTGAAAGCGCTATTCCAATTTTATTGTCAATTTCAAGGTATCCAACCTGATTTAGCCTTAGGAAAACTTCAGCCTGTTCTCCAATTTGAGCCTGAACGGATGTCATTAATAACACGGCAAAAATTCCGATTGTGTTAAAAATTTTTTTAATATTATTTTCCGCTTTCATATTTCCAATAATTTTAAATTAAAGATAACCTGGTTTGTTTTTATACAAAATCCGCATTCCCAAACATGTCAGTGCGGCATTGACCAATAAAATTTCAAATCCGAATTGATACCCATTAAACCAGCTTTCAGAATTAAAATCGAGAATAACCGAAATAATTGGTGCCAAAACGCAAACCAGCGGTACCCATTTGTCTTTCACCTGTCTCTTTGAGATCAATCCGTATACAAATAAGCCCAAAAGAGGGCCATAGGTGAAACCTGCAACCTTAAAAACCGCACTTACCACGCTGCTGTCGTTTATTTCGTTGAAGAGTATGATAACACAAAACATTAGCAGGGTAAACCCGATATGCACCAACATCCTTATCTTTTTTTGACTAGCTTCCTTCTTTTTAGGCAGATCAATAATATCCACGCAAAACGAGGTTGTGAGCGCGGTAAGTGCAGAATCGGCACTGGAAAAGGCCGCCGCTATGATCCCTATCAAAAACACGATTCCTGCAAAGGTCCCAAAATAATTCAATGCCAGGAACGGAAAAAGATCATCACTGCGCTCCGGGAGGGCTATTTGCTGATCTATTCCGTATTTATACAACAAAACCCCCAATGCCAGAAAGAGCATTGTGGAAAAGAAAAACACAATTGAAAACCAGAATATGTTTTTTTGGGCATCGCCTTTATTTTTGCAGGTAAGGTTTTTTTGCATCACATTTTGATCCAACCCATTCATGGCTATTGTAATAAAGATCCCCGCCAAAAATGTCTTAAAAAAATTACGGTCAGAGCGCCAGTCCCAATCAAAAATTTGGGACATTTCACTTTTTGAAACAAGGCTAAAAACCTCGGTGGTCTTTAAACCCATATGGTTGACAATTACAATTATGCTGATGACTACCGCTAATAAAAGGAAGGTGGTTTGAAGCGTATCTGTCCAAACAATGGTTTTTATACCTCCCCTAAAGGTGTAGATCCAAATAAGGAGTATTGTGGATAAAACCGTGACATAAAAAGGAATTCCGAAGGCATCAAAAAAAGCGATCTGCAAAACAATTGCGGCAAGAAATAATCTAAAGGAAGCCCCTATGGTCTGGGAGATCAAAAAGAAGGAAGCTCCGGAGAGATAAGAATTCCTTCCAAATCTATCCTGAAGATACTCATAGATGGAAACCAATTTCAGCTTGTAAAAAAGGGGGATCAAAACCAAGGCGATCACCGCATAACCCACCATATTTCCCATTACAAACTGAAGATAGGTCCAGTTGGAATTCCCCACTTCCCCCGGGACCGATATAAAGGTAACTCCGGATAGCGATGCGCCCACCATTCCGAAGGCTACCAAAAACCAGGGTGACGACCTGTTTGCGGTAAAAAAAGTGGTGTTATCCGATTTTTGAGAAGTGAAATAACTTATTGTCAACAATAGGATGAAATATCCGGCTATTACACCAAAAACAAGAAGTGGGGTCATGTTGTATGAATTTCTATGAAGGCCATCTATTTATATAATTTTGGCCGGATTTATTACTGTTAACCGATATTTATCAATTTGTTATAGAGGTCTCTATGAAATCACTTTCGTTTCCTGTCCGGCCAATAGCTGTAACCCCAATATTGGTGAGCGGACTTTTTTGATCCTTCTTATTCAAAAACTGAGAAAGTTCAAATGAATTATGGGTTCGGTTTAAAATTTCATAATTCCAGACGCCGTTATATTCATAGTAAACCACCCATCTGAATACCTCTTCAGGTTTCAGGTTTTCCCACTTAATCATGACAATATTATCAGTAATTTCGGCTACTACTACCGGGGCATCCGGGATAAGGGTATTCAACCAGGGACTTGCCGGAACAAGCGCTTCTTTCTTATAAGGGCCAGCAAGGATTCCCGCTGCCATGCTTGGGTATTTCAGCAAAGGGCTGATGCTCCAGTGCACCGTTCCCATACTTGTGGGCAACATACCCCGGGTCAGCATTATTTGATTAACGGTCTCGTCGAGATTTAATTTATCGCCTCCAAAGTCGATATTTATTCCTGGCCAGAGATGGCGGTTTTGGGTGTTTTCGCCTTCCCACCAGCCTAAAAGCACCGGAAAACTTTGCTTTGTCTGATTGATCTTCCAATAGAGTTGAGGAGAAAAATAGTCTATCCACCCTTTATTTAACCAAAGTCGCGCATCGGCATATAATTCGTCATATTGGTCCATCCCCGCAATGGATTTTGGATACCCCGGGCGCCATATCCCAAACGGACTAATCCCAAATTTGACCTGAGGCTTTTCAGCTTTTATTTCATTGTAGATTCTTTCAACGAAAATATTCACTCCTTCCCTTCTCCAATTTGACCTGGAAAGTTTTCCCCCTGTATCCTGATAAGCAAGATAGCTTGCCGTATCCGGGAAATCTTCGCCTTTATTGTAAGATGCATAGGAATAAAAATAGTCATCGAAATGCACCCCGTCAATATCATATCTTTTCACAATATCCATCACTACCTCAGCGGTAAAATCCTGAGTTGCTTTTTTGGAAGGATCCATCCACCACATCCCGTTCTTTAATTCAACTACCAATTCAGGGTGAGTTTTCACAACAGAGGTTTGGGTTATTTTTCCGCCAGTAGAATGGTGAGCTCTATATGGATTTAACCAAACGTGTAATTCCAGTCCCCTGTCATGTGCTGCTTCAATCCAGAAATTCAACGGATCGTAATAAGGTTCGGGAGCTTTTCCCTGCACTCCGGTCAGGAAAACAGACCAGGGTTCCAGATCGCTCTGGTAAAGGGCATCGGCCTGGGGCCGAACCTGAAAAATAACGGCGTTATAATTATGCTTTTGTAAAAAATCCAATAATACCAGGGCCTCGCGCTGCTGCTCTTTGGTTGATAAACCTGCTTTGCTGGGCCAATTAATATTTGCAACCGTGGCGATCCAGGCGGCCCGGAATTCCCGCATTACAAAAGGTCCCTTTTTTACGATGCGATCTGGTGAAATAACCTCCACTGCTTCCTCTTCTTTTTCAACTGCGCCCGGTGCCTCTTTCGGTATTTTATTGAGCACTTCCAAAATTTCCGGTTCTGGAATGTGTGCTACAGTTTTTTTTGCTTTACAACCTGAAAACAGCATCAGTAAAAGTACTGCTGTTAAAACGATCAATTTTTTGCCGGTCATACGATTCAGTTTAAAAAAATAGCAAATACATATTATTTACCTCCTATTCTGACCTCTAAAAGGCCACCAGAATTAAAAAGTATTTTACACCAAAAATAAAGAAAAGTCCTCCGGTTTGGAAATCCTGGAGGACTTTTCATTTTAATTTACACAACCTTCACTATTACCAACCGGGATTTTGCTCTAATGTAAAACCCTGATCTCTATATAATGTGATTTGATCCAGCGGTAATGGATTTAAATAAACTTTTGGATCGTCAAAGATCCGAGGTGTTCCTGCCGAAGCGGGAATGATATATCCCTGTTCCCCTTCAGTTAAAACCAAATTTTCCAAGTTGGCATCCGGATAATCTGCTTTTACTATCCAGGCACCTCTGTTAATATCAGAATTATCGATCATATCTAAATATTCCAACTTTTTCCATCTTCTCAAGTCGTCCAACCTGAATCCTTCCATCATTAATTCAACCCGTCTTTCCCTTCTGATCTCCCAAATAATTGAAGGCA
The DNA here is from genome assembly GCA_041752645.1 of Gillisia sp. Classification (GTDB taxonomy): domain Bacteria; phylum Bacteroidota; class Bacteroidia; order Flavobacteriales; family Flavobacteriaceae; genus Gillisia. The sequence continues at coordinate 16,052 of JBGSWA010000342.1, forward strand.
CACTTGCATCTCTCTCCGGGTCGTCGTAAAGGGCGCCGTTTACCGCAGGTTCTCCACCAATAATTTGAAGATCCGGCAAATCTACACCAGGACGACTTCTCAACACGTTTATGGACAAATCCAGGTCTTCCTGGGAAAACGCTGTCCCACCAACTGTAGCTAATTCTGCTGCAGCTTCGGCGTAATTAACTAGTACTTCCCCGTAACGTAGGATTGGCGCATCTGTTGGATTTAAATTTGAACTACCTTCCGGTTTATCTGCGATTTCCTCATTGAGGAATTTATGGGTGGCATATGCGGTAGTGGAATACCTGGCTGAAACTCCGTTTACCCTCAACTCATAAGGAACAAAGGTTTCAGAAATTCTTGAATCCCTGTTGGTCATCACATCCTGAAGTTCTTGATCCCCTTGATATAAAGGGGAAATAGAAATTGGCAATCCGTCTGTTGCCAGATAGGTTTCTACGGCATTTTTTGTTGGGCCTGTTTGGGCTTCCTTATTGTTGTACGAGTTTAAGGCGTGGGTCAACATCCCCAATTCGTATTCGCGATACAGGATCACCTCAGGATTGCCTGAAAGGCTCAGGGAAGTAAAAACCTGGCGATAGTTTCCTAGGGTAAATTCCCCGGAAGCTATTACCTCTGAAGCAGCCCATTTTGCAGCTTCTAAATATTCTGCGGCTTTTGCTGAATTTTCTTCGTGATATTTTTGCCAGGTACCTTCGTAAAGGAACACCCGTGACATTAAAGAAAGCACAACATTTCTGTCTACCATTAATCCTTCGGAAGTAACATTGTCACGCACGTGATCTGCCGCGTACTGAAAATCCTCCAATACCTTGTCCATCACAAAAGCACGGGAATCCCTGGCTTTATATAACTGCTCATTGTCTTCTTCGCTAATTTCTGATTCGAAATAAGGCACATCCCCAAAGGCTTTTACCAGATCGTGATATTCCAGGCCACGGAACAGTCGGCCTACTCCGGTCCAATGTTCAATTGCTTCCTGCTCCATAGGCACGCCCTGAACCCGGTCTATAAAAATATTGGCTTTGCGCACCCATGCGAAAGACCATCCGCCACCGGAGGTTGGAACCTGTTGAATAAATCTTCCGGGGTTTGACGGTCCAAAATCATCATTTAGTGACTGTCCTGTAAAATAATTCCCCCAGGTAAAACCGGAACCATATCCAGTGAAATAGGCAGGATAAAAGCCGAACGCAAAAGTTTCAACATTTTCTTCGGTTTTCCAATAATTTTCATCGGTAAACTTATCTTTTGGAGGAGTCTCCAAAAAGTCTTCCTCACAGCCAAACATTGCCAGTGCAAGGATTACTAAACTATATATTTTTAAATTTTTCATCGGTAAATTCATTTTTTAATTAAAGCGAAAGTTGAACTCCAAAAGAAAGCGATCTTGTAAATGGGTATACACGTCCGAAGGTATTACTGTCATTCAATCCTGCTACTGTGTAATCAACCTCAGGATCAATAGGCACCTCTAAATTATCAAATTCGAAAAGATTTTCACCACTAAAATAAATCCTAAATCTGTCAATATAAATTTTACTGGTCAATTCTGATGGAATAGTATATCCTACAGTGATATTCTTCATTCTAAAATAGGACATATCAAGCAAGTACTTACTTTGAGGCAGGAAGTTCATCGCGTTATTAGACTGAGCCTGGTCATTAGGTCTTGGGTAAAACGCGTCCTGATTTTCAGGTGTCCAATAATCCAGCTGATGTTCAAACCAACCTTCTCCATATCTGTACCCGGGGATAACCACGGGTCCATTTGCCCAAAGATCGCGTTTTCCAACACCTTGCATAAACATGCTTAGATCAAATCCTTTAAAATCGGCACCTAATCTAATCCCGTATTGGTAACGGGGGGTTGAATTTCCAATTACTTTCATATCCCCGTGATCATCCACAGTCCTAGAGCCATAATTAATCACGCCATCCCCGTTTAAATCTTTATATTTAACATCTCCGGGACCGTAGAAAAACCAGCCATTGGTTTCGAATAATTCCTGAGAAGGAATGCCTTCTACTAAATTTCCCTCGGCATCCACATCATTTTCATTAAAAAGTCGGTCTGTTTCAAATCCCCAGATCTCCCCGAGAACTTTCCCTTCATAATTGGAGTCAATTCCCATAGTTGTATTGGCATATTTGGTGATCTTTTCTTTGAAATCGGATAAAGTTCCAACGGCGTTTATGTTAAGTCCATTTGTAAAGGTATGTTTGAAATTTAACTCCAGTTCCCAACCTGTGGTTTTCATCTCTCCAAAATTTCTCAGGGGGGAATTGGTTCCAAAGGTACTTGGCAGGGTTACCCCTGCACTGTGCATATCACTAACCGTTCTCTCATACCAGTCAAAGGACATTCCCAGTTTGTTCTGGAAAAATCTAGCATCAACTCCAAGATCCAGAGTGGTTACAGTTTCCCAGGTCAATCCTGCAGGCAATGCTCCAGGAGTAGAAACGGTTAACTTATTCTGATTGTCAATTAACCAATTGGAAGAGGTTGGATTCATGATCCGGTAAATGTTTCCAAGGTTTGCATTCTGGTTACCAATAGAACCATAAGACCCTCTAAACTTCAGAAATGACAAATAAGAATCGGAGAAATCCATAAATGATTCTTCAGTGATGATATATCCTGCTGACATCGATGGGAAGAATCCCCATTTTTCATCTGAGGACAATCTTGAAGAGCCGTCATACCGACCATTCACTTCCAATAGAAATTTGTTTTTAAAGGAGTAGTTCACTCTTCCAAACACCCCAAGAGTCGTCCAGTTATCACGAACCCCATCAACAAACATATCTCCGGTAGCCAAATCGATCTCCCCCATATCCGGGTCTAAAAGATTTCTTTTTTGAGAGGAGTGGAACCAGTATTCAAATTCCTCCATATCCCCACCAGTGATCAATTTTAAATCGTGATCCCCAATGTTTTTTTCATAAGTGGCAAAAGCTTTAAAAGTGTTTTTTTCACTCAGGGAAGAGTTATACTGTACCCGATTATATGCGGGACTGCTATAGGGTCCGAATTGCAAATCGGCACCGGTTGACCAAAAGTTATATGCAGAAAGCACCCCGCCTGTTTGATGTTCCTGTTCGTTAATCCGGTCGTGGGTATAGTCGAAATTAATTGCCAATCCCTCGGTTGGCCTTATTGTAGATCCGATATTGATCCGGGCAGATGAATTCTTCAATTCATTCATTTTTGCTTGTTCAACTTCTGAGATATGGTTTCTAAAGGGATGCCCTTCATAGGTGCCATAAGGATATTGTGCAGGCCACCGACTTACATAATACCAGGGATCATAGGTTTGACTTGAGAAATAGAAGGGCTTTGTAGCATTGGAGGTTGAGTAAAGAACGCTTGCCCTGGCATCAAACCAATCTGTAATACTTGTATTTACACTTAAATTAAGGTTATTCCGTACAAATTCATCAGGGTTGACCTTCAACACCCCTTGTTGATCCAATCTCCCTAAACCAATGTAGTAGTTTGTTTTTTCGCTACCACCTGATACCGAAATATCTTGCTTTTGCTGAGGAGTCCATTCCTTAACGAAAAGTTCTCGGGGATCCCAGGAACGGTAAAAGAACAAACGTCCATCCCTAATTTCAAAATCACGATCTAAAACCATCTCTGGCCCAAGATCCTGTCCTCCATATAATTCTTCCCATTCCCTCATTCTATCTATAGCTATTTCATCTACATACATCCCAACCACACCATAGGATTCCAGGGATGGAATTCTTCTTCTTACTGCTGCGAATCCCATCTCGGCACCTTCCGCTGCAGGAGCAACTTTTGGGGTCGTGGTGGGTGTTGCCCATGAAAAGTTGTTAGAATAAGAAACTACGGGATCTGTCCCTCGTTTCCCTTTTTTGGTAGTAATTAAAATTACCCCCCAGGCTGCACGGGCTCCATAAATAGAAGTTGATGCGGCATCTTTTAATACTGAAATTGATTCGATATCTTCAGGATTGATCATTTGAAGGTTCGCAATCTCAACGTTATCGACAAGGATAAGCGGTTCTGCACCGCCACCAGTTCCCAGGGTTCCAACCGAACCCCGTAATTTTATAATTGGATTTTCACCAATTTGCCCGCTCGGAGCAGTTATTGTCAGCCCGGGGGTAGTTCCCTGTAAACCCCTGGCAACATCGGTAATAGGCCTGGCCTCCAAAACCTCGGTGTCTACCGTGGAAACAGCTCCGGTAAGATTGGCCCTTTTTTGGGTTCCGTAACCTACCACCACCACCTCATCCAATCCTTGGGTATCATCAGTGAGAGCGATTTGAAATGTAGTTTGACTGCCCAGACGAATTTCCTGGGGTTGAAATCCTAAGGATGAAAATACTAATATTGAATTTTCTTGGTCGGGAACACTTAGGGAAAATGCCCCGTCTAAATTGGTAACAGTACCAATTGTTGAAGCTTTTACATAAACCGATACTCCCGGAAGTGGCAATCCATCCTTGTCTGTTGTCTGTCCAGTTATCGTCCGTTCCTGGGCGAAGGCTTGTACACCGACAAAGCAGAGTAAAATTAAGAGTAATTTTTGCAATACTTTTTTCATAATTTAAATTGATTTAAAATCCTGTTTTTAATAAAACTTCGGGTTAGGCCGAGGTTTTTGTTAATTTCAAATTTTGATTAAGGAACTACCTTTATTTTATTCCTTCTTAAAAAGCTTCGATAGAGGAAGCTGTTTTTAACCCATTTTTCGATTTTCTAACATTCTGATTGTTTTTATTTGTTAAATTTTATGATTCTTTATAACCTCCCGAACATTCTTGTGTTCCTCGAGTAATTTTTCCGCTCGGTCCCTGTCGATATGCAATTCATCTATGATCATTCGGATTGCACGGTCCACTAATTTGGTATTTGAGAGTTTCATATCTACCATTTTGTTCCCCTTTACCCTTCCTAGTTTGATCATCACTGCGGTGGAAATCAAATTGAGCACCAGTTTTTGTGAGGTTCCGGATTTCATCCGGGTACTTCCGGTTACAAATTCAGGACCTACCACTATTTCAATTGGATATTGAACAGCATTGGCCAGTGGGGAATCTTTATTATTGGTGATACAAGCGGTGATCAATCCGTTATTGCGGGCTTCCCTTACACCTCCAATAACATACGGCGTGGTACCTGAAGCTGCAATTCCTATCAAAACATCATTCTTGTCAATATCATATTTTTTTAGATCTTCCCAGGCACGGGTTGCATTGTCTTCGGCATTTTCTACCGCTTTTCTCAAGGCAACATCCCCTCCTGCAATCAACCCAATGATCACATCATCACTCACCCCAAAGGTTGGAGGACATTCCGATGCGTCCAAAACCCCCAATCTGCCACTGGTCCCGGCACCTATGTAGAATAACCTTCCGTTTTTCTCACCTATTTGTTCCACGATAAGGTCAACCAGGGTTTCAATTTCAGGAAGCACTTTTTCAATTGCCGCAGGAACTTTTTTATCTTCGTTATTGATGTTGGTCAACAACTCCAAAGTGCTCATCTTTTCCAGATCGTTATAGAGGGAACTTTGTTCAGTGGTTTTTTTTGTCATTTTAGTATATTTCTTCAACATTCAGATTAAGGAAAAAATTCTTTGAATACATTTTGGTCTTGCCCTATTTCTTCATTTTTGTTCCAATTTAATTCCGGGCTGGGGAAGTAATTGATTCCCATATTTTTTAGGCGTTGCTGATGGGTTTTTAATCGTTCCTTGAATTCGGTAAAATTTTTATCAGACTGTGACCAGGCAATTTCTGCAACCGCAATGGTCCGTGGCCAAAACCTGTTGTCAAGCATAGCCTCATCAAGAACCAATTCCGTCCATACCGGAGCTTCATAACCTATAATATTGCGGTCATCGGTGGAAAAATAGTACACATCTTCTAAGGTGACCCCGTCTTTTTTGCACCAATTATTGGTATTTTCCTGCCCGGTTACATTTGCGTGATCAAAATAAAAACTCGTGCAAATGGATTGAATTACTTTTACATCAACAACCGACTTGGTTTTCCCGGTCCACCGCTGACTAATTAGCGAGTTGCTCACCGGAGCTTTGGTTACTTCTTCCCATCCAATACTGGTTTTCCCGTAATGTTGTACGATGGAATCGGCCTTTACAACAAAGGTTCTATACAAGGGATCTTTAATTTCATCTCCTCCAATATGGATCCAGGGGCCATAAGTAATTTGGGCAATTTCTTTTATCACCTCCTCCACAAATTCATACACCTCAGGTTTTGTAAGGCACAATTTGCTCCAGCCTACTTTATATCCGTTATATAATTCAGGAGGCAAGCTCACCTGGGGATTTAAATTGGTGAAATCCTCACAATTCAATTCCGGGTAAGCCACCAATGCTGAATAAATATGTCCTGGCAAATCTATTTCTGGAATAAGTATGATATTTCGGGCGGCTGCATATTGTTGAAGTTCCTTGTATTGCTCCTGAGTTAAATACCCTGAATTGCCGTTGACCACAGCTCCTTTTGAGCCGATTTCGGTCAAAGCGGGCCTGCTCTTGATCTCTATTCGCCATCCCTGGTCATCGGTCAAATGCAGGTGAAGCCGGTTTAATTTGTACAAGGCCATTCTGTCAAGATGGCGTTTTAGATAATCCAACCCGAAAAAACTCCTGGCAACATCCACCATGCTTCCGCGCCAGCTGTATTTTGGGATATCCTTAATATAAAGTTGGGGCAGATTAAATTTCCCAACGAAGAGGTCATTTTCTATCGCGGCAGGAAACAATTGCCGGAGACTTTGAATTCCGTAGAACAATCCTGCCTGAGTGGCACTTTTTAAGCTTATCCCTTTGTTGTTTATTTCTAAGATATACCCCTCTTCTCCCAACTCGGTTTTAAGCGATAGATCGGCAATCAGGTTCCAGTTCCCACAATTGTTTCCCCCGAGCATCTCAGAGCTGACATCAGAGGCCTGTAACATTTTTTGTAACCAGGGAGCCGCATTTGAAGCACCTGGATTAAAGCAGATCACATTTTCTTTGGGAAGTTTATAGATTTTATTTGATACCCGTTGTTCCATCGGTTTTGGAATGATGGAAGGTGCGGCGGCTATTTTTGAAATTCCTGAAATAACCGGTTTATAGCCGGAACAACCTGCAAGGCTTGCTAGAAGTGTAAAAATCAATATCTGATTTAAAAATCGTTTCACAGTATTTCTTTGATATTAATTAGTCCTGATTTTATAACCTTTTGTAGCAAAAAACAAGATATAGACATAACAAGGGATGATGATCCAATAGGCTTGTTGAAGGTTAAACAGATCGGCAAAATATCCATATAGTAAAGGAAGGATCGCGCCACCCGCAATTGCCATTATCAAAAATGAAGACCCTATTTTTGTGAACCTTCCCAATCCAGAAATTGCCATTGGCCAAATCGCAGGCCATACCAGGGCATTCCCAAGACCCAATAAAGAGATAAACAGCACTGAGATAAACCCATCGGTGAAAATAGCGCCCAGACCTAGCAGAATACCAAGTATTGCTGAAATGCTCAAGGCTTTTTCCTGTGAGATATATTTGGGAATCGTCAAGATCCCAACGATATACCCAACTATCATTGCAATCAAGGTATATGTTGTAAAGAACTTAGCCGTAACAAATGGAATTCCCTGAAAATTCGCTGCGTAATTAATTACGGTATCCCCTGCAATCACCTCCACCCCTACATATACAAACATGGCCAGGGTCCCCAACAACAAATGAGGAAATTGAAAAATGCTTTTCTTATTGATATTGGTTTTTGCAAGGGTTTCGTCCTCAGCATCGGTATCTACATTTGGCAAAGAGGAATAGTAAATAAGGACTGCAAGCAGGATCAGTACGCCCATCATAACTAAATATGGCACCACCACCCTTTCAGATAATTCATTTAAGGCAGTCGCTTTTTCCACCAGGTTCATGGTTTTCAATTCTTCTACTAAAGCATCCACATTTTTTAAGGCAATTGCACCCAGGACAATTGGAGCAAGTGCTCCGGCGACTTTATTGCAAATACCCATAATACTGATGCGTTTAGCGGCACTTTCCATGGGGCCTAAAATGGTGATATAAGGATTGGCCGCAGTTTGCAAAATGGCCAGGCCGGTACCCTGAACAAACAATCCAAGTAAAAATAATCCATAGGTACGCGTAAATGCCGCCGGTACAAAAATTAATGCCCCCACTGCCATAACAATCAAACCAAGTGACATACCTTTTTTAAATCCTGTTACCTTTAATATCCAGGCTGAAGGAAGTGCCATAACCAAATAAGAAATATAAAATGCTGAAACCACAAAATAGGCCTGGAAATTATTGAGTTCGCAGGCAATCTTTAAATAGGGTATAAGCACCGAATTTAACCAAGTAACAAATCCGAAGATAAAAAATAAAGCTCCAATTATAATTATAGATCTGTTTGTGCCGGAATTTGATGGATTAGATTCCTGTGAGGTAATGTTGGGGTTGTTGATTTTCATTGAATGTACCCTTGTGGATTAAATTTCCTTTTTAAAATGAATGTTTTTTGCACTTATAATTTGAATGGATTTTCCAAATACGGCTTTTAAGATTCTTACAAATATTCAAAAAATATGTTAATACTAAAGTATCTTTTTACGAAATCGATTGAAAAATTTAAACTGAATTTCCACTATTTAAATGAAAAAGGGAATAATTCATTCAAATTTATCTTTCCTTTTACAAAGAAGGAAAGTTTTTTTTAGATATGCAAATACTTTTATAAATTTTTTTATAACTAACAAAAAGATGTATTAATTTTTTAATATTTGAAATTTGGATTATACTTCTTAAATTTAGGTTAAAAAGTTAATTGATATTTGGTTAGCGATTAATTTTAACCTTATTGGCAGTTACAAGGACAGGTTTCAACAGAAAGGTCTTTCCCCGGACACCTAAAGAATATTTCTTTAAACCCCTTTTAAAAACTATATTTGCAATCTTAATATTAAGGCTATCAACAGGAGCCAAATACCTTGAAATTGACTCATGAAAAACATACGCAACTTTTGTATTATTGCTCATATAGACCACGGTAAAAGCACTTTAGCAGACAGATTACTGGAATTCACAGGCTCTGTAACCGACAGGGAAAAACAGGAGCAGCTGCTGGACAGCATGGATTTGGAGCGGGAACGCGGAATTACCATAAAAAGTCATGCAATCCAAATGGAATATGTTTACAAAGGCGAATTGTATATTTTAAATTTAATAGACACTCCCGGACACGTGGATTTCTCTTACGAAGTCTCCAGATCTATCGCCGCCTGCGAAGGGGCCCTGCTTGTAGTTGACGCCGCACAAAGCATTCAGGCCCAAACCATTTCCAACCTTTACCTGGCATTGGAAAACGATTTGGAAATTATTCCCGTGCTGAACAAAGTGGATTTGCCAAGTGCCAACCCTGAGGTTGTTACAGATGATATTATAGAATTGCTGGGATGTGAGTATGAAGATGTGATTCCTGCCAGCGCAAAAACAGGCCTGGGAATTGAAGAAATTCTTTCAGCAGTTATTGAAAAGATCCCGCCACCCAGTGGTAAACCGGATGCTCCCTTACGCGCACTTATTTTTGACTCTGTTTACAATCCTTTCCGCGGAATTGAAACCTACTTTAAGGTAATTAACGGATCGATCAAAAAAGGGCAGCATATTAAATTTGTAGCTACAGACAAGGATTATTATGCCGATGAGGTTGGCAGCTTAAAACTGAAGCAATTCCCACGTCCGGAGGTAAAAACCGGGGATGTTGGTTATTTAATAACAGGTATTAAAGACGCAAAGGAAGTAAAGGTGGGGGATACCATCACCGACGCAAAAAACCCTACTACTGAAGCCGTCCCAGGCTTTGAAGATGTAAAACCGATGGTATTTGCCGGGATTTACCCCGTAGATACCGAAGAGTATGAAGAACTTCGTTCCTCGATGGAAAAATTGCAGTTAAACGATGCTTCCCTGGTTTTTGTTCCTGAAAGTTCCGCCGCCCTTGGTTTTGGGTTTAGATGTGGGTTTCTGGGAATGCTGCATCTCGAGATTATTCAGGAACGTTTGGAACGTGAATTTGATATGACCGTGATCACCACGGTTCCTAACGTTTCTTATCACGCCTTTACCCATAAACATCGGGACACGCCAATTTTGGTCAATAACCCCACAGATTTGCCGGACCCCTCCAGTTTGGACCGGGTGGAAGAACCATTTATTAGGGCAAGCATTATCACAAAATCTGATTTTGTTGGAGCTGTAATGTCCCTTTGTATCGAAAAACGCGGACAGATCACCAACCAAACCTATCTTACCCCTGAGAGGGTTGAGTTGAGTTTTGATATGCCGCTTGCCGAAATTGTCTTTGATTTTTACGATCGGTTAAAAACCGTTTCCAAGGGCTATGCTTCTTTTGATTATTCCCCTATTGGAATGCGGGCATCAAAACTGGTAAAGGTGGATGTTTTGCTCAACGCAAGTGTAGTAGACGCACTTTCATCACTGTTACACGTTGATAATGCTTATGATATCGGTAAAAAGATGTGTGAAAAATTGAAGGAATTAATTCCAAGGCAACAATTTGATATCCCTATTCAAGCAGCAATCGGCGCCAAGATCATTGCCCGGGAAACCGTTAAGGCTTTAAGAAAGGATGTTACCGCAAAATGTTATGGAGGTGATATTTCCAGAAAACGAAAACTGCTCGAAAAACAGAAAAAAGGTAAAAAACGCATGCGATTGGTTGGAAATGTGGAGATTCCCCAGGAAGCCTTTATGGCAGTTTTGAAGCTGAATGATTAGGTTTGAAATACAAGGTATTGCTTGAGATATAGAATACTGAAAATTTAAAAGGAATTTGCGCGTTTAATATATTGATGGACGAAACAATAACAAGGAATAAAAATTACCTGAGCTTCCTAATTAAACCACGCGTCTTTTAGTTTTGAGATCCTCTTTACTTCTTGTCCAATCTTTTTTTAAGTTCCTCTATTGGCATCGTGAGCATGCGTCCAACTGGTTCTTTTCCTTTGTAGGTAATAACCCTCAACCTTCTAGCATCTGGAGGTGGGGATAAAGCTTCGGTATATTTAGGATAAAACCTGTCTGGAAAAGAATTGTCAAAACTGTAATAAATATCCAGAGCTTCTACCTCGGTATCTAAAATTATTTTTAATTTGTTGTTTTCATCTTTATCAACCCTAAAAATAGGGTCATAAACACTGGGGGAATATTTTGTTTCCCTGAGGTCCAGTCGTTTAAAATGTTCTTCGACCTTTAGGAAAAACCTATTCCAGTTCTTCTTATCATTCGGAGACCATAATGATTCTGCAATTGCCAATCCCCTTGGCCAGGTCATATATTCTGCCTGCCGGATGTTATAAATCTGCTCTGTCCATAAATTTCCTTGTCCGCCTTTGATGTTTTTAGGGTCAACTCCTTCTGGGAGCGGATTAAATTCATAAGTTTTGTTCAGGCGAAGGGATGCATATACTTTTGGCTCAGTGATTTCATCAGATTGCATATAATCTAAATATGCGAAAGTGGAAGGGCTCATCACCACCTCATGTCCTGTATTGGCTGCTTCTATTCCACCTTTCATACCTCTCCAACTCATCACGGCAGCATCTTTTGAAATCCCACCCTCGAGAATTTCATCCCAGCCAATGAATTTCTTCCCCTTCGACCCCACTATCTTTGCGACTCTTTTGGTGAAATATCCCTGGACTTTATGGATGTCGGTTATATTTTCCCGCTTCATTAATTTTGCAATTTCAGGGTTGCTTTTCCAGAAATTTATGGGAGCTTCATCCCCTCCCATATGTATATATTCAAAAGGGAACAATTCGGCAACCTGTGAGATAACCGTATCCAGAAATTCGTATACTTTTTCATTGGCCGGACATAAAGTGTTATCCACCAAAGCAATTGGGGGAGCCCCATGGGACCAGTCCATAATGCGTTCTCCAGAGCGCACCTGATAGGTTTTGGCCTCTGGCGTACAGGAGAGTTCGGGATAGGAAACCACAGCAGCAAGGCTATGCCCTGGCACATCGATTTCAGGTAAAATATTCACAAAACGATCTTTGGAATAGGCAACGAGCTCTTTAATGTCCTCCTGAGTGTAAAACCCTCCATAATCCCTAGGCTGCTCCGGAGTTGGAGGAATGAAACTTCCAAAATTACCGACTTTTTTCACATTCCATGCACCTACTTCAGTTAGCCTTGGATAGCCTTTTATCTCAATGCGCCAGCCTTCATCATCTGACAAGTGCATATGTAAGACATTGTACTTATACCTGACCATGGCGTCTATATACCGTTTTATCTCTGCCTTGGTAAAAAAATGGCGTGATACATCCAG
>JBGSWA010000343.1:0-22220 GCA_041752645.1 Gillisia sp.
AGTTCAATTTTTTCCTGTGGAAGTATTCTCACGTTGTCAAATTTTTTTGTGGCATACCGCCATTGAAGCGCTTCAATATTTTTCATTCTAACTTTTTTGCTTAATTTGCAGGACAAATTTAAGTAATCCTTTGACCAAGTTGAAAGTTCCTAAATAGATTTTATCAATACCCATGATGTTTAATTGTTTATTTAAAGGCGGGTACCTCTGTTGAAAAATACTACAAGCAGACAACATACGTTATTATGAATCCCTTAGAAGTTGTAAAGATGAACAGGCTAAAAAAAATTTTACGGTTTATCTTACTTCTTTTTGCACTGGGAATTTTAGTTATTTGGGGCGTGAGTATTTATATTCAACAGGTTACCGCATCGAGTATTTACCAGGAAAGTGAAACCCTTCCCCATACCCACACGGTAATTGTGCTGGGGGCCAGTGTTCATTCTGACGGAAAACTCTCCCCCATACTCCAGGATCGGGTAGATACCGCCTTAGATCTGTACAAAAAAGATAAGGTAGAACGCTTTTTACTCAGCGGGGACAATCGCACCGATGATTATGACGAGGTGAGCGCTATGCGAAACTATTTGCTGGAGCGCTGCGTGCCGGAGGAAATTATTTTTACTGATCCTGCCGGGCTTGACACCTTTGACAGCATGTACCGTTCCCGCAAAATCTATGATATTCCCGATGCCGTGGTGGTCACCCAAAATTTTCATCTCCCCCGAACCCTTTTTATAGCACAAAACCTAAATTTGAATTACATTGGATTTCCTGCCTCGCCCATGCTTTACAAAACCCAAAGCAGCTTGATTCGAAGGGAAAAATTGGCCAATGTCAAGGCTGTTTATGAGATCCTGCTGGAATGGGCCCGCAGATAATAAGAGGGGAAACCCTGTTACAGTGGTGAGAGAGACTTTCTGAAAAAATAATAGCACCAGATCATAAAATTTGATATCTTTAGTAAGGCTACCTAAAGGTCAATTTATCATGGAATGGCTAGTTCATATTTTAACAGAGGCGGCAGTTTTATTGGTCGCCGCAAAATATATGCAGGGGGTGGAACTAAAAGGTTTTAAAACCGCCCTGATTGTCGCCCTGCTTATTGGAGTGCTCAGCTTTTTACTCAGTTGGCTCCTTAGCCTTATTCTTAACATAGCAACCTTAGGGCTCTTTTATTTCCTAGGCTTAGGTTTTATTATAAGGATTATTGTCAATGCGCTTATCATTGAGCTTGCCGATAAATTGACCAAAGACTTTAAAACAGTTGGCTTTACCTCCTCCTTATGGCTCGCGCTCATCCTGGCAATTTCAGGGGCAATAATAGATGCGCTTTTATTTTAAGGATTGCATTTCACATAATTTCATTTTTTATTAAAGTTTCAGCCTTTAGGCCCGAAACAGGATTCCCTTTTTTCAATGCGAGCCTTAAAAAAAATATTTATATTGACCTATAGGTAAGCCTGATAGCCTTAGAATTAAAATTGATCCATTTATTCAGCAATAAAAATTGATTCCAGTACCTTCGCAATCTTAAAATAAAGAAATGATAAAATTGATCGTTACCGATATGGATGGCACCTTGCTGAATGACAAGCATGAGATTCATCCGGATTTTTGGGAAATAGAAGACTTGCTTGACAAAAAAGGGATTCTGTTTTCTGTTGCCAGCGGACGTCAATATTACAACCTGGAATCAAAATTTAACAGGATCAAGGACAGAATGTTGTTTTTTGCTGAAAACGGAACCCTTGTAGTTCACAAAGGCAAGGAATTATACGTGAATGCCCTGGACCCAAAAGCCGCGATGAAATTTATTGAAATCGGCCGAAACCTCGATGGGGTCCAACTCGTACTTTGCGGAAAGGAATCTGCTTATGTGGAAAGCAATGACGAAAAATTTATTAATGAAATTGGGCAATTCTTTGAGCGACTTCAAATTGTTGAAGACCTCCAAAAGGTAGAAGACACTATTTTAAAGGTGACCATGTGCGATTATAAGGGAGTGGAAGCCAATAGTTACCACTTCTTTAAAGAATTCAACAAGGAATATAAAATTGCAATTGCCTCCGAAAGATTCCTCGATATCACCTCCCTTACGGCAAATAAGGGGAATGCCATAAAAGGAATTCAGAAGGAATTGAACATTTCCCCGGATGAAACCCTTGTATTTGGCGACTACCTCAATGATATTGAAATGATGCAAAATGCCACCTATAGTTATGCCATGAAAAATGCGCATCCCGAGATTATAAATGCGAGCAACTATATTACCCTTTTTGACAATAATGAGAACGGGGTTTTAAAAACTATAGAGCAACTGGGATTGTTGAAAGCAGCCGAGACCCTTTCGGGAAAATAAAATGAATTGAACTCCTGGGTGTCTCAGATCCTTTAGAGGACCTAGGCAATCCTAAACTTATTATCACGGGTGTGAAATTTTATTCTCATAAGCCTTGCATCACCACTTTAACCTTTTTTGGGGTGATTTTCCCAAGGAATGTTTTAAGAATTTCCGAGTGGCCCACAGGTGAGATAAAAAATCTTATTTTACGATGATGTAGGTCTTATCCAATCCGGTATTCCCCGAAACGGGATCAAATGCATACACTGATATTTCATAATTCCCAGGAAGCAGAGTAACCTTGCCAGAAAAGGTACTCACCTGCTCGGAAACCTTTAAATCCAAGTTCTTTTCCAGGTTTCCGTCCTTGGAAATCACGGCCTTTACCTCGTAGGTATCGGCATCCCAGATTCCACCTTTTTCAATTGGGCAGCCACACATCATCACAATATTGGCTCTAATTTCAATTTCATTATTTTCGACAAACCTCTGGTGCCTCTGTGGGGAGAGGATGTCTATTATAAATCCCGGGATTTCCAGGACCAGCCCATCCCCGGTGATATCTTTCCCGGGAATTACCCATAGTTGAGTAGCCGATTTTACCCTGTCCTTTCCAGGGGCAAAGGCCTCCACACTAACAAATACAGGTTTTTCAATGTTTAATTTTGCTAAAAACCCCGCGGTATGCTCATCTGAAAGTTGCGAGCTGCGGGTTTTAGGAGTTTTCATTATAATTCCTGTATCCCCCGTGCTGCCTTCTGTAAAGCCTGCTGCAAGAATAGCTCCTGAGTGCTGCTCTCTCACAATCACTCTGGCCCCGCCCATCGAGCTGCCAATAAATTTGGCGTCTTTGGCCTTCACCCTTATCATTACCGAGGTTTCCTGAGCCTGAAAAAATTCCGGAGAAAGCAATAATAGTGCACCTATTGCCAGAGTTCCAATTTGTTTGATATACTTCATTCTTTTTTTTTAATAATTGACCTGTTACAAAGACTCAAAAATTAGCTGGCTATAATGCCACATCTGTTTCAGGTGGTTCCTGCTCTTTCACATGATTTTTTTCATCTCCCCCATATTGCCCCACATATTGTTTTAAGAGCTCCATCTCGGTTTCATTCAGGTCATTCGCCGAATTGTCCTTCGCAAGTTTCTGCCATGGATAGGAATCCTTATAATCATATTCTCCAAAAACCATAAAGGGAGTTCCATTTTGTTTGATTCTTTGTCCCGATTTATCCAGTTTCCATTGCTGGGCCCAATTGTAAATAAACTGAGCATCCTCCCTATACGCACGCACACAGGCGTGGCTGGCAGGGTAACCCGGAAGCGAGTATTCGTGAATTCCAACCCCGTAGAGATTCATGAAATTAAAATAATAGGGCATCTTCCAGGCCCCATTGACCGTACTTATTTTTAACTTACTCTTGTAATTGGCATAAAATAGCCCATTGGGAGTTGGAGTCGATCTCTTCCCGGAACTTACCGGGCCCCATTTTATAAGCTTCCCATGTTCATACAGGGCAAATCCCTGGATACGCTGGGCGATCAAAACCGTTTTAGGAATGGAATCTAGGATTTCAAGATTCTCGGGGAAGGGAGAATATTTTATTAAATCCTTTGCCAAAGTATCTGGAATCACCAATTTAGAACCCATTCTTACCCTGCCATAATCAATCCTGTTCAGCGCAAAAATAATCTTTTGATGCTCCTGGGTATAGGTATTCTGAAAACTATCGATCTGTGCAGCAGTGGCCAGGGAATCCAATCTGTAATTCACGATCATTTTTGGAATCCTGACTTCCTCCTTCGGCGCATTGAGACTATCTGTTGATGATGAATTCTCCTTCTTGTTTATTTTGGCATCCTGGGGCCTTTTGTCGCAGGAAAAAATAAAAAAACTGACAATTATTAAAATACTCAAAAAACAAGGGAGTGCTGGATTGGGGAAATTAGCTTTCAAGGGAATTTAGATCTTTTAAGGTTTAAAATAATTTTGGGGAATCCTTCTTTAACCGCTGCAAATATCGTTCTATGTTTGATACAAAATACCGGGATTGGATATATTTTAACACTGCCAGCTGTAATTTGAGAGGCTTATCCCATTGTTTTAGAGGCCCAGAAAACATCGACATAATCATTTTCCCGGGTGAGAAATTTTATTCCCCCAGGGGTTTCATCAGGGCAGGGGGATCCATTATTTATAATTCATTTTACCCAGAACCCTGCTTAATTGTCGAAAGTTAAAGGGGACCAACCCCCAAAGAAAATCCATAACACAGGGAAATCCCACTGAAATAGCACCCATTTTGTCCTGTAATCCCTCCTTCCCTGCAGAAAAGAGTTTAGAACAAAGATATTCCAAAAAAAAAGAGGATAAAGTTGCAAACTAATTATAAAGTCTTATATTTGTCGAAATTAAATTTATATATAATGAATAGAGGAACTGTCAAATTTTTTAACGACTCTAAAGGATTTGGATTTATTACCGACGAAGAATCAAACAAAGAATACTTTGTACATGCTAATGGTCTTGTAGACGAAATTAGAGAAAATGACGAAGTAACGTTTGACCTTGAAGAAGGAAGAAAAGGATTAAATGCAGTAAACGTAAGACAAGCATAAGCTTTGTTTATATAGTTACTATACTTATGAAAGTTTGGGCCTTACACAATGTGTAAGGCTTTTTTTGTTTGGTACCTTTAGGTCTCTTACCTTCGGAATATATGAACAACTAAAAATCAATGATTATTAAGGATCAACAAAATAGAAAGAGACAAGGGGAAAGCAAATTATACTTGCTTTTAGCCCTCTGTTTTCTATTTTTGCACTTCTCAGCCACTGGTTCTCCGATTCATATGAAAATTAATGACAGCAGTATGATCTTTGAAAACAAAATAATACCGGAGGCAATTCTCGGCGAAGTGCGAATTGCCCTTGCCCATTATCCTGAATTAAGAAAAACCCCTATCGAATTCAGGTTTAAAAAAAAGATCAGGAATTCCTTTATGCAGGCTCAGCCAAAATTTTCAGGCCTTTTTATGGATAAAAAAAACCGGTCTTATTTAATTCTGATCAATGAGAGTTTTCAAATTGAAAACGAAGAATTTAAGATCTCGGAAATACCTTCTGAGGTGCTAACAGGATGGATTGGCCATGAATTAGGACACGTGATGGATTACCGGGAAAGAAGCGGATTTAATCTCGTATTATTCGGTATTAAATATGTAAACTCAAGTGGATTTATTAAAGAGGCGGAAAGAGCAGCCGATACTTTTGCCGTAAATCACGGAATGGGTCATTATATAGTAGCGACAAAAGATTTTATCATCAACAACGCACATCTTTCTAAACCCTATAAAGACCGCATCAAAGCTTTATACCTGTCCCCCGATGAGATCCTGAGCCTGGTAGAGCAGCTCACGCTACCGGGGGAAAATACTGATTTATGATTTGTGCTGCTTCCTGGCTATGAATGCCTCCCATTGCGCAAATTTCTCTTCATTCATCACCTTTTCCATCTTGACCTGGCCCCCTTTTTTCTTATTTTCAGCATTCCACTCAAGAAAAAGTGCGGCAGGAATAGTTTTTACCATAACCCCTTTTAAGGCTTTGGACCTTGCCACAGCGTAATTTTTATTGGCCCTGGCCAGAGTGTCATCAAGGGTTTTGGCCAGCTCTTCATCTCCTGCTTCGCTTTGTGTCCCCAGATACCAGGAATGATAAAACGCTCCATTGATTCTCACTGCTGCCAGGGTGAATTCAGGTATTTTAATATCGTATTTATTTTCCAGTTCTCTCAGGGCATCATTCATTTTATTGACGGACAATTGGGATCCTACTACATTTAAAAAGAATTTTGTACGCCCCGTGATTCTAATCTCATGCCGTTCCAGGTCAGTAAATCTAATAGTATCCCCAATGAGATATCTCCAGGCACCGGAAACTGTACTTATCAATAAGATATAATCCTCCTCTTGCCGGACGCTTTTCAAGGAAATAACCGGGGCATGATCCCCTATGGAACCATCTTCATTTATGTATTCGGCTTTAAATGGCACAAATTCAAAATAAATACCGTTATCCAACACCAGTTTCATCGCGCTTGTTTCCGGTCTTTGCTGAAAAGCGAGAAACCCTTCAGAGGCCAGGTAGGTATCAATCACAGTGATTGGTTTAGCCAGCAAGGCGTTAAAACTTTTTTCATAAGGCCCAAAGGCAACCCCCCCAGTAGTATACACCTGTAAATTAGGCCATATCTGATGAATATTCTCCACCTTATAATATTCAATCACCTTTTTTATCATAAGCTCCACCCAGGATGGAATCCCACTTAAAGCTCCAATATCCCAGTTTTTAGCATTTTCGGCAATTCGTTGCACTTTTTCATCCCATTGCTCAATTTTTGAGATTTCTGCTCCGGGCTTATAGAAACCCCGGAACCAAAATGGAATCTTGCTGGCGCTTATTCCGCTGATCTCTCCCTCCTTATGTGCTCCTTCCTCCTGAAGTGCTGTGGAACTTCCCAACATCAGGATCTCTTTCTCAAAAAAATCTGAGGGCATCGCAAAATTACTCAGCGCAGCAACCTGTTTAATTCCGGTTTTCCTGATGGCCTCAAGCATCTCCTGTGTCACGGGAATACGCTTACTGGATGTACCGGTGGTCCCGGAACTCAGTGCAAAATAAGGTGGTTTCCCCGGCCAGGTAACATTCTCTTCCCCCTGGTGTAGTTTAGACCACCACTCTTTATTAAGTTTATTATAATCGAAGTAGGGCACCTTTTTAGCGAAGGCCTTTTTAATATCTTCCGATCCCAGGATTTCTTCAAAACCATAGTGTTTTCCAAAAGCCGTATCCCTGGCCTTGCTCAGCAGACCCTTTAATACCTCCAGCTGTGATTCCATTGCATCGGGCTCAGATACCAGGGTATTTCGCAAATCAATAATTCCCTTAATAATAGCTCCTATTACCGCCATACACTGCTCTTAAATTTTACCTTGTGAGAAAGGCAAAAGTGAAAAAATCAAAAATGAATACTGCACAAATTATCAGTTTTTTAACTATTTAACGAGGGTTCTTTTCTCGCCTATTCCATCAGGGCGATACAGTTTTGCGCACATTTTTCCCCGTCAATGGCAGCAGAAATAATTCCTCCGGCATAGCCTGCCCCTTCCCCACAAGGAAACAAACCTTTAATCTGAACATGTTCCAGGGTTTTGGGATTTCTTGGAATTCTAACTGGGGAAGAAGTTCTTGATTCCGGTGCGTGCACGATGGCTTCATTGGTCAAATACCCGCGGAGGGACTTGCCGAATTCCTTAAATCCATTCTGAAGGGTTTTGTGTATGAATTCCGGAAAAACCTCCTTTAAATCTACAGAGGTAACCCCAGGTTTATAGGAGGTTACGGGCAGATCCTGCGATATTTTTCCCTCCACGAAATCCACCAGACGCTGAGCCGGCACCCGCTGGGTTTTACCACCAAGAGCCCAGGCAGTTTGTTCGATACTCTTTTGAAACTGCATCCCGGCCAAAGCTGAATTCCCAAATGCCGCAAAATCGGTCATCCGCAGCTCTACAACGATTCCTGAATTTGCTGTTAGTTGGTCCCGCTTGCTTGGCGACCAGCCGTTGGTGACCACCTCGCCCGGGGCTGTGGCACAGGGTGCAATAACCCCGCCGGGGCACATGCAAAACGAATAGACTCCCCTGCCGCTGATTTGCCGTACGATGCTGTAGGGGGATGGTGGTAGAAATTCCCCCCGCTGCTCACATCTATACTGGATCTGATCTATTAATTGCTGAGGATGCTCTACCCGCACCCCCAAGGCGAAGGGCTTTGCCTCTATTTTTATTCCTTTTCTCTCCAGGAGCTCAAAGATATCACGTGCAGAATGACCAGTGGCCAGGATCACGTTCTTAGCGTGGAATACTTCCCCCTTCTGGGTTTGGATCCCGGCTATTTGGTTGTTTTTAATTATCAGATCGGTAACCCGGGTTTCAAAAAGCACCTCTCCCCCCTGCTCCATTATTTTCTCCCGCATTTTGGTGATTATTGCAGGAAGCTTGTTGGTCCCTATATGGGGATGGGCATCTATCAGGATTTCTTTGGTGGCACCGAATCCCACAAATAGATTCAGGATCCGGCTGACATCACCCCGCTTTTTGGACCTTGTATATAACTTGCCATCGCTGAAGGTACCAGCCCCGCCCTCCCCAAAACAATAATTGGAATCTTCCTTTACAATAGATTCGATATTAAGGGCTTTAAGATCGCGCCTTCGGCTTCTTACATCCTTCCCGCGTTCAATTACTATTGGCTTCTTACCCAATTCGATACATCGCAGGGCGGCGAATAAACCAGCAGGGCCGGCGCCAATAATGTAAATTACTTCCCCCTTGGAAATATTTGGGTATACAGGCAGAGGAGCAAGATCTTCTGAGAATTCTTCCCTGACATAAACCTCCACCTTCAGGTTTATCTTGACCTCTTTTTGGCGGGCATCTATGGAGCGTTTTAAGATCTCCACATGAGAAATTTCCGCTACCGGGATTCCGGAATGCGCAGAAACTTCCTGCCACAACAATTCCTTCTTTCCCGCTGCCTCCGGGCTAAGCCTAAGTTGATATTGATATTTCATATCTAGATTTCTATGGTCTTTTATTATTCCCTTGTAATCCAAAGGTCTTCAATGGGGGTGTGCACCGGGTTTCACTGCTGCTCATTTTCTTATAGTTGAATGATTGTTTTCCAGGGAATAGCTAATATAGAAAGCCATTTCCCTGTGTGGGAAATTTTATTGTCCTGGATGATTCTTCAAATGAATGTACTGTGCAAAATTAAACATTTCAAAACTGAAAACACAACGGAGATTTTCCCGCATTGGATTGATCTCAAAAACCCAGGCTTTTTTATTTTTGCTGAACCTTCCTAAAATAAAACAGGTTCCTTTTGTGGATTGTTTTAACTTTGTTAAATGGAAATAAAACCGGACCATCTGGCACTTATCGAATTGGCGCATGCCAAAATGTATTTTGGGAAATACAAGGACCGGTACCTGTCTGAAATTCCCGAACATTACCTTATCTGGTTCCAGCAAAAAGGCTTTCCACAAGGTAAACTGGGCGATCAATTGAAACAGGTTACCGAATTAAAGTTAAATGGAATAGAACATATCCTGCGCACTATCAGGACAAAATACCCTAAATATTAGCGGTTTCGGTTGCAATTTTCAATCTTTTAAAGGTCAAAATATTAGGTTTGAAATTGAGCGTTTTTTAGTATTCTTCTTTGTAATTTAGCGCCCTGAATAATGCAACACAAAAAACACATTTAAAATGACCGAAACCAAGTATATTTTTGTTACCGGAGGGGTCTCTTCTTCCCTGGGAAAGGGAATTATAGCTGCTTCCTTAGCAAAATTATTACAAGCCCGTGGGTTTAAAATTACTATTCAGAAATTAGATCCTTATATCAATGTAGACCCGGGAACCCTCAATCCATATGAACACGGGGAATGCTATGTCACCGAAGATGGAGCTGAAACGGATCTGGACCTGGGACATTATGAACGTTTTTTAAACGTAAATACTTCTCAGGCCAACAATGTAACCACCGGGCGGATCTATCAAAGTGTCATTGAAAAAGAACGCCGCGGGGAATTCCTGGGGAAAACCGTACAGGTAGTCCCGCATATTACCAATGAAATCAAGGAACGCATTCAATTGCTTGGCAAAAGCGGAGAGTACGATATTGTGATCACAGAAATCGGGGGTACCGTAGGTGATATAGAATCCCTGCCATATATAGAGGCAGTGAGACAGCTTAAATGGGAATTGGGAGATGACAATGCCCTGGTAATTCACCTTACCCTTGTCCCCTATCTTGCCGCTGCCGGGGAACTAAAGACAAAACCGACGCAACACAGCGTTAAAACCCTGATGGAAAGCGGGATCAGGGCCGATATCCTGGTATGCAGGACAGAACACGAACTCTCAGATGACATCCGCCGTAAATTGGCTATTTTTTGCAATGTGAGGCAGGAAGCGGTAATCCAGTCTATAGATGCCTCCACTATTTATGATGTCCCCAATTTAATGCTGGAAGAAGGCCTGGATACCGTGGTGCTTAAAAAATTACAGCTTCCGGATACTACCACTCCTAATTTGGATCATTGGAACCAATTCTTAAAACGCCATAAAAATCCGAAGTATGAAGTGACCATCGGCCTGATTGGAAAATATGTTGAACTTCAGGATTCCTATAAATCTATTTTTGAATCCTTTATCCACGCCGGGGCAGAAAACGAAGTCAAGGTAAATGTGATCAGCATACATTCTGAATTCATCAATGAAAATACCATTAAAAGTAAAATTTCCACTTTAGACGGAATATTGGTGGCTCCCGGATTTGGCGAGCGAGGGATTGAAGGAAAAATTGATGCCGTTCAATATGCCCGTGAGCAAAAAATTCCATTTTTCGGAATCTGCCTGGGGATGCAAATGGCGGTGATAGAAATTGCAAGAAATGTGCTGCAACTCAAAAATGCCAATTCTACTGAGATGGATCCCAATACGAAGCACCCCGTAATAAATATCATGGAGGACCAAAAAAACATCACCCACAAGGGAGGCACGATGCGCCTTGGCAGCTGGGACTGTAAATTATCAAAAGGTTCTCTCGCAAAAGATGTTTATAAATCTGATTTAATAAAGGAACGTCACCGTCACCGTTACGAATTCAATAATAAATACAAGGAGGAACTGGATCACGTCGGTTTAAAAAGTACGGGGGTAAACCCTGAAACCGGCCTGGTGGAAATTGTTGAACTCAAGGATCACCCGTGGTTTGTGGGGGTACAGTACCATCCCGAATATAAAAGTACGGTAGCAAAACCTCATCCTCTTTTTATCTCGTTCATAAAAGCGGCTGTTACCTATTCAAAACAAAAAAACAAGCTGCAAATGACCCCCAAAGTATAGCCGGTCTTTGTATTGACAATTAAAACCCTTTTAAAGCGGAGTATCCGCAATAGTTTATTTTATCTCATAGCATGGAAGAAAAGAAATTTGACATACAATCCCTCATAGGATTTTTTCTAATTGGTGCAATCTTAATTTGGATGTTGTATAACAATTCATTTGAAGGAGATCAATCAGGAACCACAAATGAAACAACAACTGAGCAAACGGAACAAACCCCTGTAGAGAAAGTTCCTGTACAGGAAAATGTCCAGGATAATATCCAGGATTCTACGGCCCTGGCCAATGCACAAAAAGAGTTGGGAGCCTTCGGATATTCTGCTGCCCTGGAATCTGCGACAGACGCTTCCACAACCATTTCAAACGATGTTTTAGAGCTTATCATTGACAATAAGGGGGGCTATATTTCTGAAGCCCGGCTTACGCAATTTAAAACCTACGACTCGATCCCGGTATATTTGATCAAGGATGGAAATGCCTCCTTCAATTTGAAGTTTACCACAACCGATGGCAGGGTACTGGCTACCGAGAATATGCATTTTCAACCCACAGTATCACAAAGCGGGAAGAATCAGGTGCTTTCAATGAAATTAAAGGTTTCGGAAACTGAATTTCTGGAATACCGGTATGTATTGAAACCCGGTGAATATATGCTGGATTTCAGCATCCGTTCCCAGGGCCTCAGCAATATTATCAATAGTTCTGCTGATATCACCCTGGATTGGAAACTGAAGACTTACAGGCATTCCAAGAGTATCTCCTACGAAAACCGTTATACCGAAATTAGTTTCGAATACGATGATGGCAATGATGATTATACCGGCCAGGGAGAATTAGCTGAAGAGGAAGCAATAAATGTTAGTTATGTAGCTTACAAACAACACTTTTTCTCTTCCATTTTATTAACCGACACCCCGTTTCAAAAAGGAAAATTCACCTCCCGAAATTTGGTGCAGGATGAGGAAATAGACACGCTTTACACCAAGGCATTTGCCACAAATTTGCCACTCGAGCTCAAAGCCGGGGAACTGGACTATACCATGAATTGGTATTACGGTCCTACCGATTATAAAATATTAAACAGCTACGACCGTAATTTGGATGAAGTTGTGCCCTTAGGCTGGGGTCTCTTTGGATGGATGAACAAACATATCTTCATTCCTTTCTTTGGATTTTTATCAGGTATTCTGCCCAGTTATGGACTTGCAATTATTGTGATGACCATTGTTGTGAGAATCATACTTTCTCCTGTTACCTATAAATCCTACCTGTCTCAGGCAAAAATGAAGATCCTTCGTCCTGAAATAAATGAGATAAATGAGAAGTACAAGGACAATGCGATGAAAAAACAGCAGGAAACCATGAAACTGCAAAGCAAGGCAGGAGCCAGCCCATTAAGTGGTTGTTTGCCGGCTTTAATGCAAATTCCCGTATTCTATGCCTTGTTCCAGTTTTTCCCAAGTGCCTTTGAACTTCGGCAAAAAGGTTTCTTATGGGCAGATGACCTTTCGAGTTATGACACCATAGCCCAATTGCCTTTTAACATCCCTTTTTACGGAGATCACGTGAGTCTGTTCCCGATATTGGCCTCAATCGCCATCTTTGTTTATATGATGATGACCACGGGACAGACCATGCAAACACAACAGCCCGGGATGCCCAATATGAAGTTTATCATGTACTTATCTCCTCTGATGATGTTGTTTTTCTTCAACAACTACGCCAGTGGATTATCCCTGTACTACTTTACCTCAAATTTAATTACCATAGGAATCATGCTGGTAATTAAATATGCGATCCTCGATGAGAAAAAGATCCATGCAAAAATTCAGGAGAATAAAAAGAAACCGCGGAAACAAAGTAAATTCTCCAAAAAAATGGCTGAAATGATGGAACAGGCAGAGCAACAAAAGAAAAAAGGAAAATAATTACAGGTTATTTAAAACTAAAAAAAGAGCCCGGTAAACGATTTACCGGGCTCTTTTTTAGTACCATCCATATTAAATAACTGGATCAATCTTCCAAATTGGGAAATAAAACAGTGTCTATCACGTGAATCACCCCGTTGGTGGCCTGCACATCTGTTGCGATCACAGTGGATTCCCGGTCATTCTCATCGGTAATGATTACCCCTGCTCCGGTATTAATGGTAAATTCCCCCCCTTCAAAGCTAGTGATGATCATCCCATTTGTAATATCCTCACTCCTGACATTCGCCCCGGTAACCACATGGTAGCTCAAAACAGATTCCAAAACCCCTACGGGTATTTCCCCTAGGGAAGCAAAATTGAATTCTGTGAGAAAATCCATGAAGGCCTGGTTGTTAGGAGCAAAAACCGTGAATGGGGCCGGACTCGCCTGAGTTTGCAGAATGGGTACAAAATCAAAGGAATCATCCGCAGTCAATGCAGAAACCAGGATTTCAAACTCAGGATCGGCAAGGGCAAAGGTGGTGATATCAGGAAGGCCAATTACAGCATCCACAGCGTGAATTACTCCGTTATCAACCTCAATATCGGCAGAGGTTACAGTGGACACCCCATTGAGCCTAACCCCAGCCCCGGTATTGATATACAGGCTTAGATTCTCATCAGAGGCCTCCCCTGTTGCCCCACTCTCGATATATCCTGTAGAAAGATCTGCCGCTTTTATAACCCCTGCCTGCACATGGTTCAACAGGATCTGGGTCAAAACAGCCACCGGCACCTCCCCTAAATTCGCATAGCCGTTTGCGGCCAAAAATGCGGTAAATGCGGCATTATTTGGAGCAAACACGGTGAATTCTGTATTTCCATCCAGCAGCGTTTTTAAATCGGCCGCTACCAGTGCCGCATTCAAAGAGGAATAGTCAGGGTTTTCACCGACAAAATCTGCAATGGTATTGGTTTCTATAATGATTACATCATCATCGTCATCACTGCACGCAATTGCACCAAAAGCTAGGAACAGCACAAGGGCAATTTTTTCAAGATTTGAAATAAATTTCATTTTTTTGAGTTTTAAGTTTATATTGCCCTAAAGATAAAAGAGAAGCTATGATTATTTTGTTTAACGTTTGTTAATCTTTATTAAACAAAAAGTTAAACATTAATTCCCGACCTTCTTTATTTTTAAACAATCACAAAATTGGACAAATAAATTAATTACCAACTTTTAACTTTTGACTATGAAAAAATTTTTTGTTTTATTTTTTAGTATAGCCCTGTTGACAGCCTGCAGTGAAGATGAAGAGCCCACTACTGATCCTGTTCTGGGCACCTGGTTTGTCACCGAGGTAAATAATGTACCGGGATCTGAATTCACTTTAAGCCAATGCAATACCAATTCTTATATGACTTTCAATGCTGAGGGAACTACCAATTCCGTATTCTACACTGAGATTGCAGGGACTTGCACAGCAGGAACCCAAATGGATAGCGAATGGAGTAAAAATGCCATCATTTACAGCTTTAATATTCCAATTCCCGAATTGGCAGCAATTAATCCAGTATTCGGTACTATCCAGTTTAATGGGGATACCTTTACCTTTACTCCAACACTTTTCCCAGGAACAACCATAGTTTTCAATAAAGAGTGAAAATTGATTGAAACAGTTCATATTAATTTAGGGGTGGAATTTTCCACCCCTTTTTTATTTCGTAATTTTGCAACCGGTTTGGCGAGAGTTTTAAATCAATTAGAACTGTTATGGCTTTGCCAGGTAGATGCAAGACAGAATTATGAAAAAAGTAGTGGTAGGTTTATCGGGAGGTGTAGATTCGAGTGTGGCGGCATATTTACTGCAGCAGCAGGGATATGAGGTTATTGGCTTGTTTATGAAAAACTGGCATGATGATTCGGTTACGATTTCCGATGAATGCCCGTGGCTGGAAGATAGCAACGATGCGATGATGGTAGCTGAAAAACTGGGGATTCCTTTTCAGATTGTCGATCTGAGCGAACAATATAAAGTACGCATAGTTGATTATATGTTCCGGGAATATGGCCTGGGACGTACCCCAAATCCTGATGTGTTATGCAACCGGGAAATAAAGTTTGATGTTTTTATGAAAATCGCGCTCAGCCTGGGTGCAGATTATGTTGCTACCGGGCATTATTGCAGGAAAGGGGAAATCCCGATAGATGGAAAAACCACCTATCAATTGCTCGCCGGAAAAGATGACAATAAGGATCAATCTTATTTTCTTTGTCAGCTCACGCAGGAACAATTGTCGAAAACCCTCTTCCCCATCGGGGAATTGCAAAAGCCGGAAGTTCGAAAAATAGCTGCTGAGCAGGATTTGATCACCGCCGACAAAAAGGATTCCCAGGGTCTTTGTTTTATAGGAAAGGTCCGTTTGCCGGAATTCCTTCAACAGAAATTAAAGCCCAAGGAAGGCCTTATCATTGAAATTGATGCCGAAAAAGAACTCTATAAGACTGAAATTCCTGGATTTAATTCAAGAATTGAGGAATTGAGTCACCTATCAAAAAAATACAAATACCAGGTGAGTGATGGGAAAGTGGTGGGAAAACATCAGGGAGCCCATTACTTTACTACCGGCCAGCGCAAAGGCCTTGCAGTGGGCGGTACGCCCGAACCCCTGTTTGTAATAGCCACCGATGTAGCTTCAAATGTTATTTACACAGGTCAGGGCAAAGAACATCCAGGCTTGTTTAGAAAAGCCCTTTTTGTTAAAGGGAAGGAAGTACATTGGGTTCGCGCGGACCTCGCCCTGAAATCGGGGGAGGAATTATCGGTTCTGGCAAGGATACGTTATCGCCAAGCATTGGAGGAAGCTACTTTATACCAAACCGAAAACGGGATGTATGTGGTTTTTAAAAACCTGCAATCGGCCATTACCGAAGGGCAGTTTGTAGCCTGGTATAGGGAAGATGAATTGTTGGGCTCCGGGGTTATTTCCTCCTGAGAAAATAAAACAAGCAAGCCCCTTGTCTGTCTAATATGCCTCCTGGATGGCAGTCTTTTCGCAGAATAAACGATTTCAAGCTTTTATCATCAAAAATTACACAAGCCCCATGTCCAATAAAATCACGCAGCTCTTCAATATAAAATATCCCATTATTCAAGCCGGAATGATCTGGGCAAGCGGATGGAGACTGGCAAGCGCAGTAAGCAATGAAGGTGGATTAGGCATTATAGGCGCCGGTTCTATGTATCCTGAGGTCCTCCGGGAGCATATTCAAAAGTGCAGAAGAGCGACCTCCAAACCCTTTGGGGTGAATGTCCCGATGTTGTATCCTGATATCGATGAAATTATTAAAATAATTATTGAGGAAGAGGTGAAGATCGTATTTACTTCTGCAGGAAATCCTAAGACCTGGACCAAACATTTACAATCACATGCAATAAAGGTTGTCCATGTTGTGAGCAGCGTAAAATTCGCCTTAAAATCACAGGAAGCAGGCGTGGATGCAGTTGTTGCCGAAGGATTTGAGGCCGGTGGGCACAATGGAAGGGATGAGACAACCACCTTTACATTAATTCCAATGGTAAAGGAGCAACTTCAAATTCCGCTGATCGCGGCAGGAGGAATCGGCACAGGCCGCGGAATGCTTGCTGCAATGGTCCTGGGCGCCGATGCCGTGCAGGTAGGCTCCAGGTTTGTCGCGAGCCTGGAGGCTTCTTCTCATATCAATTTCAAAAAGAAGGTTATCGAGGCAAAAGAAGGAGATACCATACTTACCTTAAAGGAACTTGCCCCGGTCCGGATCCTGAAAAATAAATTTTATGAGGATCTCCAGAAACTTTATGAGACCCGGCCAAACAGGGAAGAATTATTAAAATTGCTCGGACGTGCACGTGCCAAAAAAGGAATGTTCGAAGGCGATATTGAAGATGGGGAACTTGAAATTGGACAAATTGCAGGACTTATCCATGATATTAAACCCGCAGGCCAGATTGTTAGGGATATGATGGCAGAATTTGAGCTTGCCAAGGCGGAGGCAGCAAAGTATTGACCTGGTGTTTTTTCCTGATCAATAAAATTCCCAGGAACCGTTCAGTAACTCAAAGCAGGCCTTGGGACAATTAAAAAATCTCCGGGCTATGCCCTCCATAAAATTTAAGCCTCCATTTCTTTATGGATAATAGTCACGCGAGATTTTATAAAGCTCTTTTGGTTAGGAATTCCTGTTATAATTAAAGGAAATATTCTTTTCAATATCAGGGTGAATACTTTGCATCACAGGACACTCCCTGGCAATCTTTTCCAAAATTGTCTTTTCCTTGTCGGTTAAACTGCCTTTTATAAATAAGTTCACCTCAATCTTAGAAATTCTCCGCGGATTGGCTGCCATGGTTTTGGTAACCTCCGCATAGGTATCTGTCAAATCCACCTCAAGATCCCTGGCCTTAATCCCCATCGTAGTTAGCATGCACGAAGCCACTGCTGTGGCAAGGGTATCGGTAGGTGAAAAAGCCTCCGCTTTCCCCTGATTGTCCAGGGGAGCATCAGTGAGAAAGGTACTGCTGCTCTGCAAATGTTCACATTGTGTGCGCAGATCGCCCTGATAAATTACTTTTGAGGTCATATTTTATTATTTTGCAATGCTAAGGCTTAGGTCTTCATTGAGATGCATAATATATACCGCATCATTATAATATCCGCCGTTGGCCTTATGTTTATATAAAAATTTATTTTCAACATACTCGGTGATGATATTTGCCTCCACCGATTTTTCAAGTGTTCCCATCGCCGCCAAACGCAATAAGACATCAAGGGTCAAATCATAGCCTCGAACCGTATATTTATTGGGAATATATCCGTATTTAGATTTATAGGTATCGATAAAACGATCGCTCCCACTTTCATCAAACTCTTTATATTCTGAGGGAAAATGAAATTTCAACCTTCCCAGGTGATTATTAGAAAGCACATCACTTTCAAAGGAACTGTTTTTGTTAGTTGTAAATAGAAGAATTTCGTTATTTCGTGCCAACCTGTTCAAGGCTGAGGTAGCACTGCTCAGTAAAGCTACACTTTCCGATTCCAAAATCACCCAGTTCTCACTGCCTTTTACCAGGGAAGAACTCAAGGTGGATTCGCTTATGTTATTTCCTCCAGGATTAACCGTTCTTGCATTTGGCAAGGCATTCATCAGTTTGCTCTTAATTGCACCAGAGGCTCTATCGGCAACAATGATCACATTCTTGCCCTGGGAATTTTGCTGTAGATACTCGATCATGGCTTCCCTTAGCATCTCATCGCTGGGCCGGGCCTGGTATAAATTGGGAATTGCCCTCAATTCCCTGTTTGAAATAGGGGAAATCACAGGAACCTTTAAATTTGTCAACCTTGCTGCGGCTTCCTCTGAAGTTGCCTGCAGGAGTGGACCTATTACCGCATCTACGTCTCTGAAATTGTTGGATTGGATAATTGAGGACACATGGGAGGCTTGTTGTTGGGTGTCATACACCTTGAGGTTGGTGGAAATCCCCAATTCCTTAGCACGCTCTATGGCCATTAAAACCCCACTATAAAAGTCGAGGGAAATACGCATCACCCTGTCATTTTGTAACATTTCTCCTGAATTCGGGATGGAATCGTTTTTTATCTTGCTGAGGTTATAGGGAAGCATCAACACCAAATTTTTGGTGTCAAAATTCTTTAAATTATTTTCGAGATTACCTCGTTTTACCTCCGCTGTCTCAGCTTCTCCCGGAATTTCCGCTCCTAACTCCAAGGTTCTTCCACTGGCATCTTTTATAGGGACCTTTAATATCATTCCCCATTTTAATCCATCCTTCAGAGCAGGATTTAAGGCTATTAAAGAATCTGCTTCCACCTGAAACCTACGGGTCAGACTGTACATGGTTTCCTGTGGCTGGACCTCATAAAATTGAAAGGAATCATCGGTTATAATTACATAATCGTCCAAAACAGCAGTTCCTACCTTCAGCATGATTCCGGGTTGTAAAACCCCTACCGTTGGATTCAGCGATTCGAGCTCCGCCAGGGTCATTCCATATTTTCGTGCAATTCCGAATTTAGTTTCCTTGGGTAAAATAATATGCTCCCTGGTTTTGCTTATTTGTGTTGCCCTGGCAGGTTGCGCTTTTTGAACTGGCCGGGCACTTTGAGTTTCACTCTTGTTAAACAGAGGAATTTGAAGGATCTCCCCATATTGTAGTTCCTTGGAGTACAGCTGTTTGTTATATTTTTTGATCTCATCTATACTAAGCTCATACTGTTTTGACAAACTGTACAGTGTTTCCTTTTTTTCTACCCGATGTGAGGTGAAACGGACTGCTGCCTGCCCTGAGGGCTCCGAGAGATCACCCTGCACCGGAATAACCAGTTTTGTGCCTACCTGCACTCCGTTTTTGGCATCAGGATTATATTTATAGATAGAATCCACACTAACATCGTATTTTTGGGCAATCCGGTACACATTTTCCTCCGGGGCTACCGTATGGTAGGTAAAAGCCTGGCCAAAGGCAGTTATTGAAAGTACTTGAAAAAACAAGCTTATCACAATCACATACTTCATCTGTTAGATTTTATTGGTTCTTTTAGGGTCGCTGTAATTTATAATCCGCGGGTAAACCTCTGCTTATCTGAAGGCTCAGTAAACCCTAAAAACTCAAATATATTACTCCCATTCTATGGTTGCGGGCGGTTTTGAACTTATATCATACACTACCCTATTAACGCCTTTTACACGATTTATTATTGTATTGGAAATCTTTTGAAGGAATTCGTATGGTAAATTCACCCAATCTGCGGTCATTCCATCGGTAGATTCTACCGCTCTCAATGCAACTACTTTTTCGTAAGTCCTTTCATCCCCCATAACCCCTACCGAGTTCACGGGCAACAGGATCGCTCCTGCCTGCCATACTTTATCATATAGGTTCCACTCTTTAAGGCCATCTATAAAAATAGCATCAACTTCCTGAAGGGTACGGACCTTTTCGGCTGTAACATCCCCTAAAATACGTATTGCCAATCCGGGTCCGGGAAATGGATGTCTTCCCAGGAGTTCCGGGGCTATTCCCATTTCAGCGCCTACCCTGCGCACCTCATCTTTAAATATCATCCTCAGTGGTTCCACCACCTTTAATTTCATAAAATCTGGCAATCCCCCAACATTATGGTGTGATTTTATAGTTGCAGAAGGACCTCCGTTTACTGATACCGATTCGATCACATCCGGATAAATAGTTCCTTGTGCCAAATACTTTACATTTTGAATCAAATGCGCTTCCTGATCAAAAACCTCAATAAATGCATTGCCGATCGCTTTTCGCTTTTCTTCGGGGTCGCTAAGCCCGGCAAGGGCATCCAAGAAGCGTGCCGAAGCATCTACCCCTTTTACATTCAGGCCCATATCCTTATACTGATCCAAAACCCCCGTATACTCGTCCTTGCGAAGCAACCCGTTATTTACAAAAATGCAATATAAATTTTTTCCTATGGCCTTGTGAAGCAAAACAGCTGCCACAGAGGAATCTACGCCTCCGCTCAATCCCAGAACGACTTTATCGTCCCCAATTTTATCTTTTAATTCTGAAACCGTCATCTCCACAAATGCCTCAGGTGTCCAGGTTTGTGCAACCTTGGCTATTTTTACCAGGAAGTTTTCCAGCACCTGCTTGCCGTCGGTGGTGTGATAGACCTCCGGATGAAATTGGATCGCGTAGGTCTGCTCTCCGTCAATTCTATAGGCGGCATTCAGTACATCTGAGGTACTTGCCAGCCTTACGCTATTTTCAGGTAATTCTTTTATGGTATCGCTATGGCTCATCCATACCTGCGAATACTCAGGGATTCCATTAAACAAAAGTTCTGCCGGTTTGATGTCAGACAGGTTTGCCCTGCCGTATTCCCTTGTTTCGGATGCCTCTACAATGCCTCCAAAAAACTGGGCAAAATATTGGGCCCCGTAACACACTGCCAACAGTGGTAATTTCCCCCTGATCTCAGATAAGTCCGGATGTGGTGCATTCTCGGCACGAACCGAGGATGGGCTTCCCGAAAGG
Source organism: Gillisia sp. (assembly GCA_041752645.1). GTDB lineage: Bacteria > Bacteroidota > Bacteroidia > Flavobacteriales > Flavobacteriaceae > Gillisia. The sequence goes on from JBGSWA010000343.1 coordinate 21,311, forward strand.
ATCACTGCTTTAAATCCGGAAAGATCTTTTGGGGGTTTATTATAGGGATGAATTTCACAGTAAATATTCAACTCTCTTACACGCCTTGCAATTAGCTGCGTATACTGGGAACCAAAATCTAAAATAAGTACGTTTTCTTGCATAGGCAAATCTAAATCATTCATAAATTACTTAATTTCAATCATTTATAAAGCATCTTGATACAGGAGATATAATACCATTCCCATAAACCTGTATCTAATTTATAGATAAATTGTATCTTGGTTATGTCAAATTAATCAAGTTACATTTATGAGAATTACTCCAGTAATCATAAATCTCAAAAAAAGATTGGTCACAATCTTCATTAGAATACATGATGGCGGAACTAATCCCAAATACAAATCTACGGGCCACAAAATTAAAGAAACCAATTGGAATCTCAACGGCAAGACAGAAAAAAATGGATAAGGAGAACGTATTCAAATTACCCGTAAATCGACAGGAACATTGATTTGCTTATTCAGATATCAGCAGAAAAGCGTGTCTTGTTGCAAAGAGATCTATTGAAGGAACAAAACCACAAGTGACCCAACAAGTCATTCTTGCCCTAGGCCTACCGAGATAAGACCTAATTTATATTAAAGAAATATTTTTAGATATTCACTTTGCTCCAAATAACAGGTTTACTTTATATGCTTTGAACATGTTTTTTGTGGAAGTTTAATATAATTTAGAAACAAAAAAATTGAAGGCAAGGAGCAATTTGTTTATAGTGAAATATTGGAAAAACATTTAAGTACAAATTGCGGTTCCCCTCCCCACATCGTATAAAAATTGGATCTATATTACAACTTTTCCCGCCAATTAGGAAGACACTTTCTGGTGGCCTACTCGACTATAGGCTGTGGTTATTTCTTTATATTTTTAA
>JBGSWA010000344.1:0-24971 GCA_041752645.1 Gillisia sp.
GGCGGCTAAAGGTTTCATCTTTTTCAATGCTTTTTCTGTATTCATCAATAGTGGTGGTACATATCACCGTAAGCAATCCTTTGGCCAGTTCTGCTTTTAAAATACTTGTAACCCCACCATTAGGGTTGCTTTTATCTATTAAGGTATGTATTTCATCAATAAACAATATGGGTTTGTCAAGATTGGCAAGTTCCTGTGTGATTTTTCTTACCCGGTCTTCTATTTCACCCTTGTACGATGCACCTGCCACCAAGGCCCCATTATCCAATTCATATATTGAAATATTTCTAAGGTGAAGTGGCACCTTTTCTTCGACCACAGCAAGAGCAAAGCCACTTAGCAACGCTGTTTTGCCTACACCTGCATCACCGGTAATAATTACGTTCGATTTACTCCTTCTGCTGATAATTTCACAAATCTGTCTGATTTCTTTATCGCGCCCTATTACCGGAAGCAGGCCACCTTTTTTTGCTTCTGCTATCTTATCGGTACAGTATTTCCCCAGGTTTTCCATACTAGCCGTTGAAACAAAACCAGGAGAACCGCCCTCAGAATTGCCTCCGGATGCTTTAGCGGGTGCCGGGGCGCCTGACTCGAACCATTGCAAGGCAAGTGCTGAAGAAAGGGGATATGTTTTTAGTTGCTCGTAAGTAAATACAACTCCCGGAGTACTTAATGCAATAAGTAAACATTCGGGTTCAATGCTATTGTAGCGCAGCCTGCTTTGAATACTTTCTGCTTCCCGGAACAAGGCAGATGATGCATCGTCAGGTTGCGGCTCATCCACCGGGCGGCTGCTGCGGGGATATTGCTCCATACGGATTTCGGCCCATTCGTCGAGGTAATACACATCAACATCGCGGCCTTCAAGTAGTTTTAGCAACTGTAGATCCTTATGCAGCAAAGCACGCAATAAATGCGCCGCTCCATAGGTGCCATGCATATTTTCAGCCGCAAATCGCGAGGCAATATGAAGTGCCTGATGAGCAGAGGGGCTGAACGAATAGGAAAGTAATGATGGCATATCTCAATATTTTTTTAGGTTCAAAAATGAAAATAAGCAAGACTTGCAGGGAAACACGCTATGTTGAGAGTTTAAATATATGCTTTTTGTAAATTAGTTTAAACTTCCTTAGAAAATTAAAGAAATATGTAGTATTTTCTTAGGCTTTATCTTTCTGTTTCAACATATACGATCTCCCCTTTTTTTATCATATCTTTTGGTATGCCTCTTTCCAGTTTATTTGTATTATCCTTAGCATAGATATCGTATTTTCTTCCCATGTCAAAAAAGACTCTATCTTCAATTAGGTAACATATTCCTGTTAACCTTGTTCCTTTACCATTTATTCCACCCTTATAATTCATCTCGGCCAAAGTGATAAATTCAATTAGTGCCCCATCCTTGAATGATGAAGGTGGAACAGAAACGGCTATTTCAGCTTGGGTATATCTAACCTTTTTAAATAACCGAAGTATAGCTTCCTGATCTTCTTCAGAAATTGCTTCAACCTCTAGCTCATCAAGACCTGCAACCAATTCAATGTCATCAATTTGTTGAGCCTCTTTTATATCGAGCTTTTCTTCTTTTATGGCTACAGCTACATCAGCAGCCTTTTCTTTAAATATGTTCCTGTTCAGTTTTCCAAGGTAAAGTTCAGGTCTTTCTATCAATTCTTTTACTGCAATTATTTTATATACATAAAGAGCAGTTTCTTTATTTAAACTCATACTAAAATAATCGGTTGTACCATGTCGCTTTACAGCATTCATAATATTACCATTACCAAAATTATAAGCTGCACAAACTAAGGCCCAGTCAGCGGTTTTCCAAAGTTTTGTAAGTTGCCTGTGGTAATCACGCAGCAGTCTGCAAGCGGCATCAGTTGATCTTTCAAAATCCTCTCTTTCATCACGGTACTGATCAATTATCAGATTGTAGTCTTTTGCTGTGCCTTCCATAAATTGCCAAAATCCTTTTGCACCGGCTTTACTTGTAAGCAATTGGAAGTGGCTTTCTACTATTGGTATATATTTTAAATCTTGCGGTAAATTATACTCTGTAAGTTTTTGTGAAATATAAGGCAAGAAATCACGGATCTGAGCCCTAAGCATCTGTGCATTTATGGTAGGTACATATCGCTGCATAACCACTAATAACTGATTGGCAACCAAGTCATTGTCTAGCGGTATAGGTTTTCCACAAAATGAAATTGATTGACTTATCAGCACATCAATCAGAAAACCCTGAAATAGTACATATAGAAAAAATACCTTTAGTATTGCTTTCATCGACTTGTAAATTATCAGGGGTTTTTAGAGATGCCCTTATTTATCATACTCATTGTTGTATAACTCACCGGGCAACTCAATGGTAAATCTTGCATTGGTTTTTCGTTCAAATACATTTAATAATATTTTATCATCATTGTTTAACAGAATTTGCCTTGTGGTATATATAAGTGATGATTGATGGTTAGGTGCTACAACAGGAAAGGAAGAAATGAATGACGGTTCATAGTTGGAGGATACCCCACTTTTTCGTTCAAGTGATAGCATCATATATCCAACTGCAAAATCTTTGTCGCTATAGTTGGTGATGGTAATACGAAAATATGAGTTATAAACACCAAATGAAAGGTTGTCTAATTGAACCAATACTTTATCCAATGAATCGCGAACCGGGAGATTTGAGGTTGCAATTAGAATTTCTTCAGATTTGGAACGATTCATTTCTTTTTCATGCTCATTATAAAAGTCAATCGTAAATTTTTGACCATGTGGTGGTTTTGAGAAATCAATTTCTGGAAATTTATTGGCAAGTGCTGCAGGTTCATAGGGAATTTGAGATTGTTGTTTTTTAATGACATTATTATACGAAGTATTGGTTTTGGAAAATGAATTATTGGAATTGGGTGAAGTAAAGATCCCGGCATCATTTTGTGTGATCAAATTGTTGGTTACCTCTTCTACTTTACTATTGAGCGAATGTTCCTTAATGGAGTCTATTTCTATTTTTTTCAATGGGGTAACAGGTAATGGTTTTGCTTCCTCTTTAGTAATGACATCTGTCCCAAGGGTTTTGTGGGGTTCCGCATCTGCTTTTGAAGTAGCCATATTTATTTTAGCTGTTTCAGGTTCCTTCCTTAAATTTTCCTGTATAGGTTTAGTGTCATTTTGGTTTATGACTTTGGAGCTTTCATTACTATTGGGAGTACTAGTAGTTTGTGACTTTCGAAAAGTCGGGTTGCGTTCAAAAGAAAATTTTACTTCAGCCTGATTTTTTTGATTGATTGGTACTCCGGTAGCACCCTCTACCGCCTGATTTTTAAGGAAAGTGATCCTGTTATTTTGTGGCCACAGTTCTTTTGCTTTATCCAGTAAGGTAATTGCTACCTCGAATTTTTTTTCTTGAATTTGTATTTGAGCGGAGTCAACGAGTTTATTTGAAAGTACCCTACTAGCGTCCATTTCCAGTCTTTTTCTTTCTACCGGGTCTGTTAATTTAAATAGTAAAGCTTTTACCTTTGGGTCATCAGCCCTTATTTTATTCGCTTTTTGTGTAGCCTCCTCTGCCATTAAAAAGTCTCCTGTTGATAAAGCATTTTCGGCAGTTTTGACCATCAATTTAAAGTTTGCTTCATCTTGTTGCTCCTTTTCCTTCTGTTCCCTATCAGCAATGGTAAGGTTAATATGTTTTAATTGCGAATTTGTATAGCCTGATGGTTTCTCGAAGATATGAGATGCTTTTGTAAAATATTCCTTTGCCTCATAATATTCTCTTGCTATAATTGCTTTAGTACCTAAGGCTTCTAATGAATCAAGCTCCCTCTTTTTTGATAATTGGATCAATTGTAATTCATATAAGATCGCTTCCTCTTTTTGTTTTTTTACTTTAGCTAATTTGCCAGATGCGATATGGTCGTTTTTCTTAATTTGAAGTGCTTCCTCCAGAACCATTATACCCATTTCAAATACGTTGTTTGCAATAAGTGTATCGGCAATTGCCATTAAGGAATCATATTTAAAGTTTATAATGCGTTGTTCAGCTTCTTTTTGCCTGTCTGCCGTAAGTTTAGCTTGGAGGATTTCCCTTTTTTCTTCAATTTCTTTCAATTTTGTGACAGGGTAAGGGTTTTCGGGATCCAACCTGATAGATTCCAGAAAAGAGCTCTCTGCTGCATCCAAATTATTGGCGGCTAAGGCTTTATCGCCATCCGATATGTGTTTGTTAACCTGTAATTTTAGGGCAGCTATTGCCGCTTTTTTTTTCTGCATTTCTGCTTCTCTTGCAAGATTTTCCTGCTTCTCAATAATGGCTTTAATTTGTATGCTAGGATAGGGGTCTGACATTTTTTCTCTTTGGGCTGCTTCGTAAAGTTTTATAGCTTCAAGGTATTTGCCTGCTGCATTTTGTTTTTGTGCATCTGCTATCAAAGCATTGTATCGTTTTTCTCGCTCTTTTTCCAGCAATGCAGCCTGGCTATCTTTATATTTGTTTTCGGTTTGTTCAATAAAACTCATTTTTTGGCCAACCCTTGGGTCATTGGGTTTTATACTTGCTGCTTTTACTACTTCCTGTCTTGAAGTTTCAAAATCATTGTTTCTAAGCGCAACATCTGCTTTGCCTATTTGAACCAGAAAATCATTTTCTAGTTTTCTTTCAGCATTAAATTTTTCTAGACGGGCTTCTTCGGCTAATTTATCTTGTAAATTGGATTTGGATTTGGCTAATTCGGCAGTTGCGTATGCATCACCACTTTTTACATTTAATGCTTCCTCCCAGTTGCTGATTGCAGTTGCATAATCCCCTTTTTGGCCTGCAGCCAGTGCCTTTGATTTGAAATTATTGTAGTTGCTTTCAATTTGCTTTTGTTCCTTTTCTTTTTGTTCCACCTTTGCCAATGCTTTATTTACAGCATTGGGATTTGCTGCATATTTTAGTGCCTCTTTATAGTAATACCTGGCCATTACCCATTCTGCCCTTCCGGCATGATCTTCTGCTTTATTAAGGTTTTGCTGATATGTTTTTGTCTTTAATTCAAGCGATTCTATCTCTTTGGCAAACCTGGCATTTATGGCTGAAATATTCTCAAGTTGTGCTTTTATATGCGGGTTTAAAGGGTCTTGTAAAAGGGCTTCTTTATACATTTTTTCAGCACCTTTCAGATCTTGTGCTTTAAATAATTTATCTGCGGCATTAATTTTGTCTTCAAGTAGGGTTGTTTTTTTTTCAGCAACTTCCTGTTTATTTACTATAGGAATGGCTGTGGATTCTGCTGTTTCTTTTATTTGATTATTTGTTACTGCTGCTGCAGACTTTCTTTGCAAGGTCATTGCCTCAACTATATCTTTATCAGTTTTAAACCTTAGGTTGCTGGAACTAGTTGTCGGGTCAAATTCTTTTTGGCTTACAATTAAGGTTATTAGATGTGTCCTTATTCCCTTTGGGGTGATTTCATTGAGGGTTAGCTGAAAGTATTTAGTCTTGGGATTATTAATAATAAAAGAGTATTGCTTTTTATTGTTTTCCCTGGTGCCTTGATTTTCAAAGCCTGGGTCATTTCTCGGTTCCCAGTTAATGCCATCTATGTCATTCGGTAACTCAATGGTTGATTTTACACTATTAAAAACCTCCCATCTATAATCACTTAATTCAGCTATTTGACCATTTACTTTTTGTATGCAGATCAGTGATAATAACAGGAAAAATAGAAAAGTATACTTAATTATTCCGTTATTTTTCACTGATTTTATAGAAATTAAATATTTCATGGATGCCAGAGACTAATATTATTTACGAAATTGGTGTTCTGCAAAATAGTTTTTTCTTTTTATACTTTCTAGATAAGATGATCATTTAAGTGCTCCATATAATGGTCACCTCTAAAAATCCCTCAGGCAAGGCATGCAAATGGAATAACACCGTAGTTTACTTATTGTAAATGAGGATGTTATAAGATTAGCATGACATAGTATCCTGAGCTTTTAGAGCTGTTCAAAAGTTATTATTTTCATGTCAAGGCTATTTTTCATGAAAACATTTGCATTAAGGATCACTATTTGGGCTCTGTTACTTCAATTTGCATATCTACTTTCATGCATTTTGGATCCTTTTCATCTAGTATATTCAGATCTATTTTTCCTAAAGGGAAGTTTATAATAAAATCGGATGATATTTTGGTTTCTGAAACTAAGCGTCCTTTATTGTCCTTAAAGGTGATTTTATAAGGGCCGATGCCATTCTTTAAAGTCACCCGGTAATCAATACCGGTTGGCGTTTTTGTTTTCAAAGGTTCTATCAAATCTACAATCAATTGTGGTGCCTCATTGAGTATTTGAAATTTCTCCTTCACACTATTGCCGCAACCGTCCGTAACAGTAAGGGTATATTGATTACCTGTTAACTGTTTAAAAATAACGTCATTAAGTTTTCTTTCTGAGATTCCCGACACTGGTTCCAGTACAAGATTGGCTCGTTCCCAATCTCCACCTTTCATGGTAAAGGAAACCATACCGGGATTTGGATTCTCACAATTTGGGTTTCGTACTTCAAAATTATCCAGCATGAAATCTCCCAAGGTTTCTATTTCAAAAGGTATAGTTGTATATACTTTGTCTACATCCATATTAGGATTATATAATATAAGCGTATAACTTCCGGATGCTAATCTTTTAATATCAATATTTCGTCCATTTATTTTATCGTGCTTTACCAGCCCCTGACAGTTACCTTCCGTAGGATTTTGAAGATTGCAAATTGGGGTAGATTGGCTTTTGTTTGCATTGAGTACAATGTAACCAACCTGAGGTAATTCGGTACTGATATTATTAATACTTATGCTACCTGTTGGGGTACCTGCACAGGTTTTACTGATCTTTATATCATACTTTTCAACCGAAGGAGCCCTTGGGGTAAACATTACATACAGCGGTTCACTTGCGTTAATGGTATCTTTGGCTATAGCTTTTAGCCTGATAAGCACTTTTTGAGTCTGCCTAAGTTGATCATCAAAAAAGTATTGCAAAGGGGTTAAAGTAATTGAGAACGTATCTTTAGGTCGGGTAAGTATGGGGCGCCAGTTTTCATTTTCGCCCAACGAGTACTCCCACTGGAATGCAAGCCCTCTTTTATTTAGCATAGGAAATGAGGATGTAAAAGTAATAGGCTCATTAGCGGCGATTATTTTTTTATTTACAGAAGGGGTGGCTTTAGCAGGGGAGGGGAGGCTTTGTTTGATTACTATTGTTGCATAATAATTTTCAATTGAATCAACCAGGCTAAGTGTGTCTGAATAGCTACCCGGGCCAAAATCATTGAGGTTGATTGGTATAAAAGATTCAACGTACTTGCTGTCTTTATTCGAAAAAACACATGGTTCACCCTTCGATTTATCGTAGGCAACCATCCAAAGCTTGAAAATATTTTCCTTATCAGCATTTTTTGAGAAAGTTTGCAAATAGGCATTTTTGCCGGCGAGAGCAGTATCTTTCTGTCCATAAAATCTTTTAGTGTCATCTTTCCGGGAAAAGAAAAAGCATTTGCCGGGAGCATTAAGGCTAGTTCCATTAGTACTATCCAGGAAGAATTTAAAGACAGCATCTCTTTTTTTACCAAAATAGCCCAGTTCCAATATATTTATTTCAACTTGAACATCTTTCTGCCCCAACAGGGTAATAGGAAGCAGAAACATCAAAAGTAAATGTATCCTATTACGCTTCATTTCTATGATAGATATTTTATTGGTGCAATATCAGTATAATCTGGGAATTTATGATAATTTAAGGGCTTTTTGAAATCAATAAGTCAGTTATATAAATCGAATAAATTTTGTTTAAATTCTCCCATTTAATAATTACTCTTTCTTTGGAGTAAAATCACCTAGAAAATCTAGAATTTAGAGTCACAATTTTTTTGAATTTTCATGAAATTTATGTAAAAAAGGCTGAATTAATTACTCTTCTTTTATTAAAATTGCTGTAGCTTTTGAGGAAAAAAATAAATCAAGTTTTTGAAATTAAATTGAATAGCGCTTAAATTTCAGATATTTAAGTGATTGAATAGTTGCCTTAGTACTGAATTAAGAATATAGTCTCATTTCAATTTCAGATCTCTTTGCACTCTTCCACCCAACATAATTAACTGTCAAATATTCATGTGATGTTTTATTCAAAACTTGTTTAATAATTTGGTAAGCACTTGAGTTTAAGTCATTTATCAAACCTTGCCAATGTGTCCCTCGAGAAATTAATTTCATAAACTGGCTTTTAAATAGTTTTTTTTTGAAGTGCTCTTCATAGAATTCAACTCCAATTCTTGCATCTTCAGGGGTTATTTTTGAAAAATCTGCATCCCTTATTGCTAATGTCCAAATTTTTAACTGAATGTTAGTAAATTGCTTCAACTCTTGTTGTGTTATCCGATGTGTAGTATTAGCCATAATTAAATTTTGATTTAAAATAAAATAATTATAAAAATAATGAAATTTTGAACATTCATCAAAATTTTATTTATTTTCTTTGAGATTCCCATTTATACTAAACTTTGCAATTGAAAATTCATCTTAATGCCTAATCAGAATGGTTAAAATTCGATAATCTAATAAGGTATAGCAGTTAAAATAGAAATGCATAAATTCTAGTAGCCGCCATACACCACAAGTAACTATGCCCACTAAAGTTATCGCTTTTTTGGAAGACAATTCTGCAACCCCAAAAAGTACACTAATTATTAAATATATGTATAATATTGTTTCGTAATAATTTAATAGGTATATACGGATAGAGCGCACTGGTACCTGAAAATGGCTACCTTAGCCGAATGGGTAAAAAGATTAAGTTTGTGGGTGTGAATTCCATAAAATTTAACCAAGAATTTAAAGACGATTCCAGTTGTTATGAATACATCGCAGCAATTAAATGGCCGTCAGATGAATTTATTTGTAAAAAATGTGAGTACAAAAAATATTGTATTGGTAGAAAGCCATTTTCGAGGCGATGTTTAAAATGCAGGTATGACGAAAGCCCGACGGCAGGCACCATGTTTGATAAATGTAAATTTTCCTTACTGGTTGCATTTCATATTGCATTTAAAATCAGTACAAAGAAAAAGGGAATGTCAAGTTTAGAATTGAGCCATGAATTTGAATTGCGGCAGCCTACTTGTTGGGAATTTAAATGGAAAATACAGCAAGCAATGCAAAGCAGCAAGCAATACAAGTTATCTGGGGAAGTGCATGTTGACGAGTTGCTGATAGGTGGTCCTGAAGAGCAGAAACGTGGACGGAGCAAGGGTAACAAACGGCTGGTTGTGGTAGCCCTGGAAAAAGTACAAAATGGTGTTGGTAGGGCTTATGCCCAATTAATAGAAAATGCCTCTGCTGATGAATTTAGACCATTTTTTATTGATTATATAGATACTGATGCCGAAGTTGTTACAGATGAATGGAGGGGTTATCTGCCATTAAAAACAGAGTATCCCAACTTAAGGCAGGTACCTTCAAAAGAAGGTGATAATTTCCCTGACCTACATATACACATAATGAATTTAAAAGGATGGCTTAGAGGAATACACCATCATTGCAGCAAGGAAAGATTACAAGGATATTTGGACGAATACCATTTCAGATATAATAGGAGAAACAATATGGACAAAATTTTTCACAATCTTATTTACAGGATGGTAAAAAATAAGCCAAAGAGAATCGGTGATTTAGAAATATAATTCGTGCGACCTAAACGTATATACATATAATTTAATTCACCCAAAATGATCATTTAATTTATCATTGCATCTTTCATTAAAATAATCTAAAACTTAAAAATAATTTCTTCTTTATTCATTGTTTCAATAAATAAACCGCCTCCTCGATTTTTTTTCTTCGTGAGTGTTTTGAATGGGTGGTTCTTCAATTGCTGGGTTGGGTTTGTGGTCTTTTGAATCAATTTGATGCTCATTTGTAGCCCAATTTGGAAAAAGTAGACTCCATTTTGTTCTTTCGGTTATTGAGTTGCCTTTGACCAGGGTAAAAACAAGAGCGATACCATGCTCCTCATCCTCACAAATAAAACGGTCAATAGGGCCGAAGAATTCTTCTAACTGTTTGGGAGTGCAGGTAGGTAAGAAAATACGGAGTACCCTAGGGTCGTAAAATCTGAAATAAAGGGGTTTGAAATCCTCTGTTTCCACGATTAGAAATTTGCGTAAGTGTCCGTACAGTGCTTCAAACGGCAAGTCGCATTCAATAAAATAGCCCCATGAGTCTCCCCAACCATTTTCAATGATCCATGTATTAAATAAATCATTGATTTCAGCAAGATACGGTGCTACAGATGCTAAATTTTCCTCGCTCCTTCCCTTGTACAATGAAAGGTATTTGGGTGCACATTTTAAAGTATCATCTAATGCATCGTTACATTTTGCCCCATCTAATAGATAATACCGCATGAAAAATTTATTTTGGTTTAACTTAATCGCATCATTTTTCCCACTTCTTGTTTTTGTTATAATAGGATTTTGAATTCATTTTTAATTTTGCCAATATATATTGGAAATGATTTTGTTATCTTGTCTGATCTATTATAAAACTGAAGGGGGGAACGGTTGTCCTGATTTAGAATGGTTACCAGTTTTCCATTAGCACAAATTTGCGGACGGATGATATGTTTTTCCAAAGGGACTAACCTGAAATTGTTATCTGAAAATGTTTCTTCAAGGAAACTTCGCTGTTCATCTTGTTGGGTGGAAAGCGTTGAATAAAAGGCATTTGCATATTGCTTGTCCTTATCCAAAATCAACTCCAATATTTCATTAATATTTTTCTTTTGAAGGGCAGTTTCATATTTCTTATATATTTTCATTACTTCATTCATTTCTTCCTCATCCCATTCTATAGGCTTAGCTTCTGCCCATACGGGTTTCAGTATTTCATTATCAACTTTCAGTTTTGTATTTTCTTTTAGGGTAGCTTTTTTAGTTCTTTCGCTACTCAAATTTGGCGGAAAGTTTATTTTTCCTATGATGGTTCTGTCTGTTCGTAATGCATCAATAGGACGTTGGTAAAATTCAAATAAAGCTTCGGCATGGTCTGGAAATCCATCGTTATCTGCGGTAGGCCAAATCGTGATGTCTATATCATTAGATCCTTCAAACAGGAAAGGATTACAAGGTAATTCTGTTACGGTAGGTCTTCCTTTGCGCATGGTAAATAACGGAATATCATTGATGCGAACCTCAAAGTTTATTGCTACGGCCTTAATTTGTATGGTGATAAGATCTTTCGGCATAATTGACTACTGCTCTTTGAATTTATAGGTGAAAATCTTTTTGGCTTCCTCTTCAAGTTCCAATTCAAATAAGGTTGATTTTCCTGTAGGTTCTATTTCTAGTTCTCCCTTGGTTGTTTCGCCTTCTACCGGATCCTCAGCTACTGTGTTTTCATCTGTATCTTCCTCGGCTACACCGGGCATCATCATTACAGAGTACCAGATTACAAGATTTAACATGCCTGCCTTGCCCACTATAGTTTTTTCAGAATGGTCGTACCCAATTTCACCAAAAAAGCCTCCTTCAATACCCCCTTTTAATTCAATTGAAAGGTGTATAACGGAAATATTTCTCTCAAATTTTATGGCTGTAAGTTCGGCTGTAATTGGGATTTTCCCCTGAATTTTTCCAGATACATTTTCAATTTTCCAACCAGCAATTTCCAATTCTAATTCGCCTGCTATTTCTCCGGAAGCACTTAGCACCAATTCCATCAAAGAGGTTTTCAGCGCTTTTAATATTTTCTTTACCCCAGTGCCTGCAGGAAAAGTTTGCAATATTGTGTCTGTAATATTCCATTCAAAATTAAGTCCTATAAAAGGATCTGCCTCAACTTTGAAAACACCTTTATAGTCCACTTCTGGTTCACCTTCTTTTTCCTCCCATTTTCCGGATATTCCAAATGCCACTTTGGGTAATTTGATACCAAACCCCACAGGCGATTCAAATACATCCTCTATAGCTGCATCTGCCAAATCCTTCTTAATGGCTTTAATTGCTTTTACTGCTTTTGTTACAACTTTTTCTACCTTTTTTATAGTTTCAATTGTCCTTTTAAAAGCCACTTCAATATTATAATCATTTCCGTCATATTTTAAGGTACCCTCTAAAGACAGGCCAGCTTCTCTTTCCGTTTTGGTTACAGTGGTATCTGTTTGGGTGGCTTTTCTCATGTTGGGCTTTCGTGCCTGATTACTCAACCTATTTGTGGTAATTTCCCTTTGTACAGAGGTGTCTGTTTTTTTTTCACCCCAATCATATGCTATTTTTACTTCTGCTTCTGTATCTGGATATACCTCAATCGTTGCTTTTTCTAATGGATGTGCGCACCTCGAAGCTGAAATAGGAATCACTAAGGGTTGGTAGCCCCATGGAAAAATTTTAATTTTTGTTCCCGAAGTAAGGCCTATAATTAATTTGTGATCGGTATTTCCGGGATACTTTTTGGGTGTAAAACTTCCTGTGTTGAAAGTCTTTTTGTTTACATGGGCGCATTGGTGCGGGCCGTAAAAGTCAACCAATTCTGCTGTTACCTTTGCCTTATTGTTTTGAAACCCTGCTATAATGCCAAGTTTTCGTTCATTGGCAGGGGTATCTTTATCAACTGTTAACGTGAATTTTCTATCCTCTTTGGTAATTTTAAGGGCTGAAAAATTACATTTTTTATCGTTGGGTTTATTTTGTGATGCTTTTACCCCGTCCGATTTACTTTTTAAGGTGCATTTTTTCTCTACCTTTCCCTTAGGCGCATTACTTTTATTTTCCTGCAAGGTTTTTGTTACCGCTTCCGTCAAGGCTGCATCATTGGCTGGGTCATCTATGGCAGCATCTTCTGCTGAATACCAATATCCGGTACCTCCCCCCATCAAATTATATAAACTGCCAAATAATCCCATCTTTATTCCCTGTTGGTATTTATTGTTGCCGCTGATCGCTTAATGAGTTCTTTGAAAAGTATCACCATTTTGTCATCCTCATCCCGTTCGGGCCATTCCATTTCTTCTTTCATCCAGAGAGGAATTCCGTTGGTAAAGTGTTGTGGATATTCAAGTGTGGCAAGTACAATCAGGAATTGATTAGGAAAAGTTTCAATTTCCCATTCTTTTGCTTGTGTAATTTGTTTTTTCAAATACCCCGGCCAATCTTTGGGGCTGTATTTGGTATAATGCTGCGGATGGTCTTTTTTAAGGGTTTCAATAAGGTCGTTCAGATTTTTTTCTGATACCATTTCTTCCATAATTTTTAACTGCTGGTTCGAAATGGTAAACATATTGGCTAATATTTTTTAGGTCATTGAAAAGTAAGGAATTATTGATTGCACACTTCACAGAATGCGTCACCGTCCCGTGCTGCTTCCTTAAGTGTTACCACCTGATTTACTGCTTTAGCTTGGTCTTGGGGCAAGGCAGCAGTAAGTTCCTTGAGAATGTTTAAAAATGCAGGCGGTGCTGATCCGCCACCGCCTCCTCCGCCACCACCACCAGCCTCTCCAATCAATACGGTGGGGCATCCTAAAATAATGCTGCCTCCATGAGCACACATATCGCCCATCCGTGCTGCTGGTTTGCCTCCTATAAATACGCCCATGCTGCCCAATACTATTGAATCGGGCGGGCCAACGCACATACACATATCGCCCATAGTGGCTGCCGGCATGCCACCAATGAGTACAGTAGGAACACCGGGCGGCAATATAGGGCCTCCTACATGGGGTATTGGTGGTAACCCCGGTGTTACCATGGGGCATACATGCATATCACTTGCCCTAGCTGCTGGTTTACCCATAGAAATGATTTTACCAATTTAAATCAAAACGACCTGTTGGATAGTTAGAAATAGTTCCGACCTCCATAAAAGGAATTTCTTCAATTAATTTCCATTGTGGAATTCCCTGACCTGGTGGGTATTGTAGAGAATTATCAATAAAATTCGAATGTTGCGTAACTGGCCAGATTTTCACTATTCTATCCTTACCGGACATACTCCAACAACTCATTGCTAATTTTTTTTTCACTAAATATGCATCCTTTTCATACTTATTTTGGGGATTATTTAAATTTACTCCATATTCCTCGTTGGTTCGATGATCAGCTACTTGCGAAAACCCCCTTAATTCAAACTCACTTAACGTTGGTAATCTTAAAGCATAAAACACTTTAGCACCCTGAATTAACCTGCCATTATGAAGTCCTAAGAGCGATTCAATATTTTTTATGGAATGCCCCTTTACCCATCCAACAGTAGTAAAATAGCCTTTTAATTTAAAAAATCCTCCCATATTCGAATTTAATTAATCATAACCATTGCTCCTTTGAGTACTGCCATGCCACCGCCTTTAAACTCTGCCATGGCAGATCCCTCAAAAGTAGCTTTTGTGCCTTTTGCTTCAAGCTGACCGTCTGCTTCAATTTTTACCTGCACCCCTTTCATTCCAACCTCTGCTTTGCCTTCTAAAGTCAATTTTTGTTGTGCCTTTATTTCAATTTCAGGCGCCTCCATGGTTATTTTCTTCCTGCTTTTTATTGCAACCAGGTCATCTGATTCAATAGTGATTTTTTTATCTTTTGAATTGAATATTATTTTAGCAATAAGTGCTCCTCCGCTTAACATACCAATTTCCATGGTCTCCTCATTTTTCATTTCAATGATAGAACCATTACTTTTATTGGTACCGGATTCAATTTTTAGCGATTCTTCGCCTTCTTTCCTGCTTAATATTATTTTGTTTGCCGGAAAATCGAATGCATTATCGTTTAAAGACATTATTTTTTCTTTTTCATCCCAGGTTAGCCTCCTGCCACTTACGGTGCCAATAAATTTTTGTTTGTTTTCTTCATGTTTAAAACCCGACTTCTGTTCCTGATTATAAAACGCTCCCATAATATAAGGGCGTTCTGCATTATCATCCATAAAGCCAACCATAACTGTATCATCTACTTCCGGTAAAAACCTGAATCCTTTCTGTTTGCCTGCATGGGGCACCAACACGGGTAACCAGGGCGATTCCTCACTCCCTTCCTGCCAGGGAAATTTCACTTTTATCCGGTCAAGGCCATCTTTGTCCTCGTTTTTGGTAACTACTGCTGGTTGGGGCATGGCAATAGGGTGTAGCAAAGGTTGGGTATTGGGTGGCACTTTGGCATTGGCTGGTATGGCCGTAAAGTTATTAATATAGTGGTACGATTCCCGGCAATAGTGTTGCACACTTGTTACAATATAGTCACCCTGCGAGCTTCCGGAAGCATTATTTATGGTAACAGCAATACCAAGCCTCACTTCTACTGCATAGGAACTTCCTGTAACATACATCGAATTGGATAATGCGGACTCCATATTGGCTGAAATCGCTGATTTGAGATTTTTTTCAACAACATCCTGTGGATTATGCTGTTTTAGGTTGCCTTTAAAAATTTTATTGCCACCCTTTACCGATGCATCTAAAAACTCCTTTTGCGAATTTACTTCATCATTGTTATTCAAACCTTTTCCTTTAAATAAGTCGAACGCTGCCGAATTAATTTTGCTAGCCATCACCTTCCCGGTGAACTGCCAGTTAAACAAATTTGAACCATTGGTTAATTTGGTGGTGGTAGGTTTTAATTTTCCTATGTACAATTCTATGCCGCTGTAATAAAGCCATAGGCCATTTCGGGCAGCAAGCATACCCAGAAAATCCCAGATGCTTTGATTATATTGCACCGTATAATAAACCTCTATATCATTTTCAATATTAAGTTTTATGGATACTCCTGTCCCGATCAATACTTCTTTTACAATTTCTGAAAGTTTCTTTTTATGAAACGACTTACAAGCTAGTCCCATTTCAAGACCTCCGGCCGCCCCCTTACCTTCAATTCTATATTCAACGCCAAAATCCTCCTGATTAAAGCAGGTAATAGAATGTATAAATCCTTTAAAATTAAACTTCGTACCAATGGTAATTACAACTTCATTTCCAAGGTTTTTGCTATAAAAATCATGGTGACTATTAATGTTGAATTTTTCTTCCGCCTGCCGCCAATTAAAGCAAAAACTACAGGTATCAGAAATAGCTTCATGGATAGACAATTCATAGAAAAGAATTTCCTTCCCGTTTACAGTTATTTTGGAGCCAAGAAGCTCCGATGCTGATTGAATTTCCGGTTCATTGTCCATAATATAATCAAAAGCACTACAACCATAACAATTTGGCTATAACGCGACAGGTAATTACAAATTTTGAATGTATATAATACAACAAAAACCTAAAGCAGGAGCAATTAGCTTAATTCCCCTGCTTTAGAATTTTCCAATAATTTCTTTTCTACAGAACGTTAATAATTAGGCATCAGGCCATTCATTCACATGGGTACCATTGCCAAGTGAAATCTCTTTTGCGGAGATGATTAGTGACATATTGAATGGATCAGTTGTGCTGGCAGTGAAACTTTCTGTGTAATTCACCAACCATCCTTCTACCCATTTTAATTCTTTAAGGGTAGCTTCACTATCTCTTTTAAGGTATAAGATGCTCCCGTCCTTTTTTTCAAAACTGTTACACATCCACTCAAATAACTCAGTAGAGCTCGAGCTTTCAAGTACGATGTTTAGGGTTCCGCCCCTGGTAACTGAAGAGGGACGACCGGTAACGTCAATTTCCTGGTAAAGTGTAAAATTGCAGCTAATCACATTAGCTTCAATACTTCCGGCTTTAAATTTTGCCTTAAAACTCATAGTAGTTCTTTAATTTGTTGTTATCAAATAATTGAGAATACAAGTATAATAATTGCTATTCATAAAGTCAAGTGTTTTTAAAAATAAATTTGAAAAAGTTTTAAGTAAAGGTGCTTTTAAGATAAAAGGTTGGTTTTACCCTATTTTGGGGTGTTCTATTAATATTTTTTTCTAAAGGCTTTGGTGGATATAAATATATATGGGTAATTTTCCGCCTTTAATTGAAATATTTCATATGTTCATTTTTTATTTAACCACCTCTGGTGGTACTTTAATTTTGTCATATGGCTCCGATAGCTATCGGAGCCCCAGTGATCATGCGTGTTCGGGTATGCGCCCGTTTGTGGGGATTTCATGTGTTCTACCTTTATGCTGAGGTTTAAATTAGTGGGTGGTGCACATGAACATACAACTATTTTTATAAGGTTAAATCATAATGAAGCAATTACCTGATATATCTACTTCGGATTTCCGCAACCTTCAATTGGAGATTCTTTTTACCGAATTGCTTCGGAGGGGAGTTGCTTTCGATAAAATTCGGCTTGATAAGCAAAGTAATTTTAAAAAGAGCTATCATGGTGATATCGAAAGCATCAGTGAAATAATCAGCGAACGGTCATTTAGGGAAGAATTACAGGTTACCACAAACAGGAATGGGATTTATGATCGCTTGCCGGAAGGGCTTTTTCACCAACCTTTAGGCCATTCAAAGGTTAGTAGCGCTGCTTCTATGAAGGAGGAGCATCGTAGATATCGAAATGAAGAGAAGGAAGCAAGAAAGTTTTTTCAACCATATGATCAGGAATTTTTCAGATATCATCTGCTGGTAGAGCAGGCAGAACAGGCTATGTCAATTAATCTGCTAAGGGGCAATGTAAATGAAACCTGGATGCATTTTTGGGACTTGCCTGACAAATTGCCGATGGAAGCAAGTGATGCTTTTGTTAGGATTTTGCCCTGGTGTTTTCTTATTTCAGGCGATTTAGACCTTACTGCAAACGCCCTTCAATTTATTTTTGGGAAAAGCGTATCTGTAAATGTTTATTGGCAAAATGAACATTATTCCGATATTGCTCCATTTAAATTAGGGAATGCACTTTTGAGCGACAACACAGTATTGGGTAAAAAATATAGTATGCCCGCACTGCACTGGCACTTCACTATACACGACCTTTCAGTAGCTGAAAGAGGAACATACCCCAAAGAACAGCCAATGGGCAAATTGCTCAAGCGGTTTTCAGACATTTTTTTACCAATACATATTTGTACTACATTTGAACTCACTCCTGATGCATCGCAGCCGGATCAACAAGAAGAGGTGCTGGGATTTGGCTTTGTATTGTAGTTTTCAAAAATCAGAAAAATCAGTTATTCGCGTAATATTTTATGAACTTACCTTTTTTTTTAACATATCTTGGAACAGCCTTTGCCGGGTCGCTGATATTATTTGGTATGGTACGCAAAGTGTCCTCGCATTTTGCTGCGAGTGGCAAAAGACCAACGCTTTATGGGATACTTTCGGCTGTGGCAACTGCCGGGCTTTCTTTTTTTTCTACTTTTATATCCGAGAACCTATTTTGGGTGTTTTGGATATTAAGTGGTATTTATTTAGTGTTTGGCCTGATACATCATTTTCTTAACCACAAAAGATATTTCAAGGCTAAGCCTGAAAACAGGCAGCGAATATTGATGGCAGAATTAATGTTTTGCATGGCCATTGTACTGTTTACCATTGTTATATTTTCTGCTCTGCAGTATTTTGTAAAAGATCAGGATTATCTATTTTTTCCCATGATGCTAAGTAGTCTTAGTTTCTTTTTGCCATTTTTATTCTTTCACACTTACGAGGCTGCCATTAAAATTCCTACACCTACGTATAACCCTTGGGTGTATCCTTTGCATAACCCAATTGACTTGCCTGATGAAGATTCCAACGAAAAATTGCTTGTTATTGGGTTTGAAATAGCCAAAAAAGAAACTGATACCAAAGCAACCTATTTTAGAGCAAAAGCTCCTGAAAGTATAAAACTTGGGGAACTCTTTTACCACTTTATTAATGATTACAACGAGCTGCAAAGTGAAACGCCTATTGCCTACGAGGACGAAACGGGCGGAGCAAATCAGTGGCTTTTTAGAACAAAACCTAAATGGTTTCAATCAAGTCACACGTTAAACCCCGGGTATAATATCAGAGAAAACGGGATAAAAGAAAATACGGTAATTGTAGCAGAACGTTACACAGGACAACATTAAAATATTTCAAGGCTTATTTTACAATGAGAGATTCAATAAAATATTATCCTGTAAATTGGGAAGATGGAATGAAGATCAATAAGTCTCATTTCATTGCTCAGCAAAATGCCGCTAACGATGCTATGCATCAGGTGGCTTCTTTAGGTCTTAGCCCCAATAGGTTTGGTTTATTACCACCCTCTGTAGCAGGAGAGGATAACTATAAGATTCAGGTTTCGGTTGATAATCAGCGGCGAATTAGGGTAGCAGTTTCCTTTTGCCAGGCTGTTACCCAGGGAGGGATCAGGATCTCGATTCCGGCACTTGGTAATTCAATCAAGCAGGGCAATCAGTATCCGGTCATTGATTTTGACTTAAGCACCCAAAATTCAGAATCAGTTTGGTGGGTTGTTTTATTGGTACACCCGTTTGAGTTATTGGCGGCAGGGGAACCTGACTTAACCGAAAATCCGCCAAGATTAAGTTATGCGATACCTACTTATACAGTAGATTTAGTAAGTATGGCACAACACATCCAATATACGGGCAATCCATATGCCATTACTATTGGAAAAATCATAGCTAATGGCAATGATGTAAGGGCCGATGAAGAGTATATCCCTCCATGCCTGTCTATAGCAGCACATGAAGACCTTCAGAGTTTGCTGCAGGAAATTGACCGCTTTATGGGGAATCTTGAAAGCAGATGTTCTCTTATAGTTCAAAAGATTTTTAAAAAAAGCCAGCAGAATGAATTGAGCGAACTGGTACAATATTTGTGTGACAGGATGATGATGTTTTTAAGCACTGCTGTGATTCAAATTCGTTGGCAGGTATTGCATCAAAGTCCGGATCATTTATTTGGATTATTAGCGGGTCTTGCCCGAACAATGAAAAATACAATTGATCTCCGTATAGGATCAGGTCGCGAAGAAATGATGAACTATCTGTGTGAATGGTGCGAACTGAAGCAGGGGGAGCTTGAAACAATGTTGTCATCAGTGGCTGGTATGAGGTATGATCATAATGATATAAACGCCTCGATCCCTCAAATTATACAATTTGTAAAAATTACCGATCGGCTTTTTGATACCTTAAGTAAAATGGAGTTTATAGGAAAACGCAAGGATGCAGGTATTTTTGTAAAAGAAGAAAAGAATGATACTCAGGATGCATCGAAAGCAAGAAGGAGATTCTTTGGATAATTCCCTTTAAAATATGTTTATTTTCTATCAAATTATAAGTTAATATGGAACCGTTGAATAAAGAGGCAAGACGTAAAGAATTTACCAATTTTCTAATACTTTTTTTGGTCACTATTACACTGGTGGTAGCGCTTGTATTTTTTAGTGTTCAGGTACCATTTAGGGACAATGAAAAGCTGCGCAAGGAAGTAGTGAAATTTGAAAAGGAAAAAATGCAGGCAGAGCGATTTTCTACTTCGCTGAAAAATGCTATGGATCTCATGGAAAAAGTTAATGTTTCCGGCGACAACAGCGGGATGTTAGATGCTGAAATTACAAAAAAAGTAAACGAAATGTACACCCTTGGCGGGGCTGACAGTACGGTTTTAAAATCATTATATGGTGATGTGGTAACAGTAATGTTTCAATTACAAGCTGCCAATTCAAGGTTACGTAATGCAAGTTCCACTGACCAAAATTTGGAAGCATTAAAAGCAGAACTGAACCAGTGGAAGATGCAGGCAAACCTTTATCAGCAACAAAATGACCAATTAAGGATTGAATTGAGCAGAAGGTAAATTCCAATATTATAAATTATGCAACTCTCCAATACTTTCACGCAAAAATGGATGGGGTTAGACCGAAAGGTTTCTGGTCTTATGGTGATTTTTTGTGTTATTTCTATAGGGCTGCTTGCTTACAAAGTTACCTCTGATGTTCCCTGTCGTGAGGTTGCAATAGCTATGAGCAGCTTAACCAATCAAAAGTCGAATAGTTTTTTTACGAATGAGCTGATACAATTTTCAGCACCACTTGAGGAAGATGAACAAGTAGAATGGGATTTTGGTGATAAATCAGCAAAAGTTACCGGTGCACATGTAACCCATATGTTTAAATCGCCCGGCGACTTTACAGTAAGAGTAGAAATCAACGGGAAATGCAGCAGTACAGAATTAATATCCATTAAAAATTTCGTACAATCTTCAAAGTCATCACAAAGCGATGGTAATACAGCAATAGACTTTGTACGGGAACTAACCAATCCCATACAGGCTGAATCATTCATTATTGAGCAGGGTAAGCAAATTCTTTTCTCAAGTAACGTAATGGCCAACAATTATGAATGGTCGGTGGAAGGTGATAAAACACAGCCCAAAAAGAATACAGATAAGGCTGCTTTTACTTTTATCAATACAGGTAATTTTACGGTAAAGCTTGTATTAAATAATGATCCGGATAATGAGTGGACACGTGTAATAAGTGTAACACCCCGAAAAGTTCCGGTTGGGCCATCAGCGATTCCAGGTGGCGGAGGCAGCCCGGGTACAGGGGGCATTACAGTACCTCCACCTATACCTTTGCCCAAGCCCAAACCCACACAAGAACCTGAAGTGGTAAAACCGAATCCAGGGCCGATAGTTCCTACAACGGCGCCAGAAGAAAAGAAAAAAACGCCGGTACCCACAGAGCCTAAAATAGTAGAAGTGTACATGGATAACGAGCAATGGCGTGAAATGCTGCAGGATGTGGTAAGTGGAAGTGCCAGCCTTTCTGATTTTAAAATGTACCTCTATGATTCTGAAAGTAAAATGATTCTCGTAGAAAAGGAAACCTTAAGTTTTGCTGAATTGGTAAGCAGGTTAAAAGATAAGAAAGTAGATGAAAAATCCATTCAGGTTGATCAGGATTATGATTTCCCCAACAAGCGTTTGAAAAAGCTGATCGTGAAATTTAAAAGAAGGCGTGGATTATTTTAATATCGACTCTTATGGATCAGTTTCTAAAATTACCTTTAAAATTCAAGTCTTTCTTTACCGATGGAAGAATAGACCGTTGCACGATTAAAGAAAGTATTGCCCGAAACCTGCATTTGCTTATAACCACCATGCAGGGTGAAAACCTGCAGGATGACAATTATGGGAGCAAGTTTTGGGATGATGATTATGATATTCATCTTAGTAACGAGGAACGAAAAGATAGTGTTGTACGGGCACTTAAAGAACAAATTGCCCTATTTGAGTTACGTATAGAGCAGGTTGACATGGATGTGAATATCAAACAATCGGAGGTTTACAGGCAGCAAGGATCTCAATTGCGCTATCGTTTAGAAATAATTATTCGCGCCTTGTTGGTAAGAACCAAGGAGCCTTTTGTATTTAAAACCGGTTTTTTTATTGGGCCACTTATGCTTGATTAAGGTAAGGTATTTTCAATGATAAGATTTTTAATGTAAGGAAAAATGGCGGCACTAAAAAAGGAAAAGATCAAGGACCAAATGGTAAAAACAGCCGCGAGGCTATGGGAAATACCTGAAAATGAAATTGAAGCGAATTTTGACCCGTTGGTTTTATTGCTTATTGAAGCCTGTGCTGTAGAACTTGAAAGCATTGGATATAAAATTCGCGATTCTCACCAGCGGCTTGTGGAGCGCCTGGCCGACTTATTGGTTCCGGATTCTGCAACTGGTTCTTACCCGGCAAGCTGCATTGTGCAGGCACAACCCACTGAAAACCTGTCGTTTGTTGAGCCAAAAAACGTATTTACTGTAAATACCAATCAGAGCAATTTCAGTATAAGCCCTGATATGCCTAAAAGTATAGAATTGGTGCCTGTAGGAAAATTTCCCTTACACAATGTTCAATTAAAATATTTTGGGGCAGGTAATAAGCTTTTTAAAACCCAAATTAATGGTAGTCGTGAGGTACTGTACAGCCGGGATTCAGATGCTCCCGGCGAAAGTATTTGGATCATGCTTTCGCCAGGAAAGGATCTTGAATCTATTAAAGATTTACAATTATACTTTCATCTTAGAAATATTACCGAAAGTCATCAGTTTTTCTTTGGTATATCACAGGCTGTATGCAAGGTAAATGGTACACCCACTCCCATTAAGCAGGGTTACAGCACCCAAGAGCAATTTGACTTACAACCAGCAGATATGCTAAGTAAGGGACATCACTATCACGAAAAAATAAAAAGAAATATAGCTTTCAACTACTCAAACCGCTTTATACACTTTACTGATGATCTTGTTGGAGTGGTACCTGGAAACTTGCCCGATTCGCTATCATGGTTACCACCTGATATTACCAAAGTACTTTCCTCAGAACCGCTCATTTTTATTGAGTTGCAAATGCAGCGCAGTTTTACGCAAGATTTATTTGATGCTTTAAGTGCACATGTAAATGCTTTTCCGGTAGTAAACCTAAAGCTAAACCAAACCCATTTTCGAACAACAGAATGGATCAATATAATTCCCCTGCCGGTAAATGGGAGTTTTTTGGATTTGGTACAGGTAAGTAGTAGTACCGGTTATCCTTATCACTTTAAGTATGCAGCCGGCAAACGGCAACCCAATGAAGGGGAAGCAATTTTACGAAATTCTGGTGTTGGTAATACAACCAGCCACGAAATAAGAGGCATGATGTCCAACTTAATGGAATCCATCAGAGATCAATATGCTTTCTTTTCGGAGATTAATAACCAATCTATTTTAAACCAACTAAAGGAAATTACCATCTTGCTGAACAGGCTTGAAGATAGGGTACAGGAGAGCAAAGATCAGGTAGAGAATAGGTATTACCTTTTAATAAGACCTATTGAGGCTGCTGAACTTATAACAGTGGAATACTATACCACCCATGGTGCCCAAACACATTCTGTAAGGCTATTTAGTTCGGTGGAGGCACTAGCTAATGCTAACATAGCACCTGGAACGGCGCATATTATTTCCCCTTTATTAGGTGGAAGGGCATCGCCTACACCGCAGGAAAAGCAACTTATTTTAAAGCAGCAATTGCTCTCCCGGGGAAAAATTGTAACCGCAGAAGATATCAGGTTAATTTGTATTCAGTTATTTGGGTCCAATATTGCTAATGTAGCAGTAAGCCGCACCACAAAAATTGAACCGGGTGCTAGCCGTGGGTTTGCACTATATGTAACCGTTAGCATTACCCTTGCAAAAGAAAGTAAATTGCTTGATGAAGAAGTAGGCTACTTATGCCGGCAATTAGCATATCAACTGGAAAAAGGATCAATTCCCGGTTTGCCATTTGAAGTTACTATTAATAGGGATTAGAGCATTTATTATTGCCTTCCTATGCATGATTGCTTTCTGACTCAAGATGAATTTAAAACTGATGCATCAAATCTTCACCTTCATCACCAGTTTCCTGATAAGCCCTTCCCCAATCATAGGGGCATGCACATCTTCGGGGAAAAAGATCACAAACTGCCCGTTGGTTAGCTGAAAGTACATATCGGGGGTATTATTATAAAACTGCACATCCTTATCGGGGTTGTATTCTCTTTTCGGTACGTTACAAGCCTGTCGTGGTTTATCCACCAGCCAATGGTTTCTATGCCTACAATATATACCTGAATATCAATGTTTTGATTGTGGCATTCAAACCTGTCGGTGCTTTCTTCAGCGGTCATACTATTTTTGAAAAGAAATACTACTAAGCAAATCATTTGAGAAATGACTTGGTATAATCTAAAACCGCCTTGCTTATTTGCTGCTTGACAAACTCCCATGTCCAGCCATTTAAAACCACCGGGTCGGGTTGCAGATCGGCATCTTCAAAATTAGTAAAGGAATGAATCAAATGACCAATATTGATAAAGGGGAATTTGTTTTCCATTATTTTGAACATGTCTTCCATACTATAGTACGCTAACAGACAAGCAATATCCCAAAAGTCTTTTTTACTCTTTCTGTTTTCAATCCCCTGAATCTTCCTTGGAATAATATCTTCTACATGTGCGAACCGAATATCATCTATTCTTTCAAAATC
>JBGSWA010000345.1:0-5246 GCA_041752645.1 Gillisia sp.
GTACAAGAAAAGGAGATAACCTTATTTCAGGAAAACTATAAAAGAAGTAATAAGGTAACCAAAGAAAGCTTTTTGCAACAATGGTCCGGCGTATATATGCTAGCCGAACCGGATACAAATAGTGGGTTGCAGGAAGGGCAGGCTGATTACAAAAAAACACAAGGTCAAACGTTAATAACTACTATAGCGGCTTTCGTTACCTTGTTTTTGTTGGGCTACCATTTTATGCCACATGTATCGAATGCTGCTTCATTTACCTCCGGGCTTGGCGCTGCAATACTTTTTATATTATACATTGCCGGATTAGGCATCAGCAGTTTACTGCTTTGGCACGAAATAGACAAGGGAAACTCAATCTTGCAAAAAGTTTGCACCGGTATTGCCAAAACCAATTGCAATGCCATACTCGATAGCAAAGCCTCCAAACTATTGCCCTCGCTATCGTGGAGCGAAGTGGGCTTTATCTATTTTGCCGGAGGGGCGTTGTTGCTTGCCATGCCTGTGTATGCGCCCTGGTCTCTTGCGTTTCTGGCTATTATAAGTTTGCCAGCCGTTGTTTACCCGGTTTTTAGTATTTATTATCAATGGCGGGTGGTAAAGCAATGGTGTGCGCTTTGCCTGGCTGTACAGTGTATTTTGCTGCTGCAGATTGCAACCTCTTCTCTCTTTCTATTCCCACCTGCTTTCACTTTTATACGACTTGATTCCTTATTACCCCTGCTAATGGCATATGGCTTACCTGCCCTGCTTTGGTACACGCTAAAACCCTTGCTGCAACGGTTGTACACAGCTAAACAAGAGCGCAGGGCTTACCACCGGCTTAAATTCAATCCGGATGTTTTTGATGCGTTGCTGAAAAAACAAAAAGCCATACTAACAACCACTCAAGGAATGGGTATTCCTTTGGGCAATGTACATGCTCCGAATACATTGGTTAAGGTTTGCAATCCTTATTGTGGGCCTTGCAGCAAGGCACATCCTAAAATGGAAGCCATCCTAAGAACCAATCCTGAAAAGGTAAATGGCAACATTATTTTTATGGTGCCCAATGAACAGAATAACGACCTCTACAAAACAGCCATCCATCTTACTGCATTAGCAAGCTCATCTCCCTCTATTATATCACAAGCACTTGATTCATGGTATCATGCAGAAAAAAAAGAATATGGGTTATTATCAGCAAGGTACCCGTTAAATGGCGAAATAGAAAAGGAGAAGGGAAATATGGATAATATGGCTATTTGGTGCAAAGAAAATAAAATAAGCTATACGCCAACCATTTTCTTCAATGGTCATGAACTCCCCAAAGAGTATGACCTTGAGGATATAGAATACTTTTTACAGGAGTAGTTCCACTGTAGAATTACCCGGATGAACTTACTACGCTTGCGCAGGCGAAGTACCGGGGCGGCCAAAGCCTGTATGGCCTAAACTACCGGGCAATGGTAATTAATTTTGTAAATCATTTAAATTTTTAAAAAATGCAAACTAAAAAAATGAGCCTTGCTAACGTTCAAGGCAAACTCAGTAGGGCTGAGATGAAGAACATTATGGCGGGAAGTGGTGTAATTGCTGCGGGGCCTCACAAATGCTGCTGGACCAATAATCCAACTGTTTGTAGCACATGTGCTGCGGGATGGACCTGCCAATCTGGTGCATTCGCTAAAGCATGTTAATCTAAGTATTTTTAAACTAAGGCTCACATTGAGAGCCTTAGTTTAAATAATTATCAATAAAATATGAAACACTTCCAATTCTATCTCCTTATAATTTTTACCATATTTCTCTCATCCTGTTTAAATAAAAAAAGGAAAGTGCCGCCAAGTGTTGATAATTTGGTCAACCTCTCAAGTTATAATGAATTTTGGAGCTATTGGAATCAAAATATCCATCTTTCAGAAGATTTAAAGGCATTTGATAAGGATGGGAATTTAATAGAGACTCAAAAATTTCTCGATGATCTTAGGACAGGCATGTACTTTCCGGTTCCCGTAAATGACAAATCAGAATTGTCCGCATACCAATTATCTCTATTGCCACCAAATACCAATAAAGATGTGAAACAAACTATTGCCAGAATGGCTGATTTAGAAAAAAGCAATTTTGAGAAAATTGGGAAATCCATTCCTAACTTTATGTTTAAAGATTTAAGGGGGGATAAGATAACGTCAAATCAATTTGAAGGGTCTTACACTATTATAAAATTATGGTTCATTAATTGCAAGCCTTGTCAGGATGAGCTACCCAAGTTTAATGAATTAATGGAAATATATGGCAAAAAGAATGTAGCTTTTATGTCCCTTGCAGATGATGATGAAGAAAGTTTAAGGAAGTATACTGATGAAAATGGTATATATTTCATTGTTGTCCCTAATCAGGCAAACTATATAAGAAATGAACTTGGATTCAATATTTATCCAACATATATTATTTTAGACACTAAAGGAAAGATTGTAAGGGTTTATAATAATATTGAATCGGTTATTAAAAAACTAAAAATTCTTGAGCCAAAAATGGTTAATAACCAATTTGCCCCGCCCCCGCCCCAATAAGTAATTACATTAATCATCAAGTACATTACTAATTTAATGGATATTATTCAAACCTTTTCTTCCTGTAGCAGATTTTGTTTTCTTCAAAAATCCTTTGGCTGGCTTTCTCCCGAATTTCACCTAATGAGTTGGGGTTTTAGTTGCTTAAGTCTGCAGAAAATCGGATATACTCCTGTTTTATACACTGACGATGCAGGAGCTTTTTTTTTAATAGATAAGCTGTCACTGCCCTATCAAAAAGTAAGAATTTCACATAACAAATATTATAACCCCAACGAACATTTATGGGCACTATCTAAAATTCACACCTATAGCCTTCAAACAGAACCTTTCATCCATGTAGATGGAGATGTGTTTTTATTTCAGCACTTCAACGAAAAAATATTAAGTGCCCCCTTGGCTGTACAAAATATTGAGAATGCAACAGAATATTATACTTCCGCCCAACGCCAATATATGGATCACTTTACTTTTTTTCCTGATTGCGTACGAAAAGATTTCTGGTCGGGCAAACCTATTAAAGCCGTAAATGCCGGATTGTTAGGGGGCAATGATATCGATTTTTTTAATAGATATGCATACGAAGCCAGGCAATATGTAAAAAGGAATGAATCTGTTCTTCACAAAGTAGATATGAATCGTTTTAATGTTTTTTTTGAGCAGCATTTATTTCATGCCATGGCCAAACAACAGGGAGTAAAGGTAGAAACCTACCTAAAGCAACAATTTCCTGATAACCAATATACCGGCCTCGCTAATTTCCATGAAGTACCCTCTAAAAGGAAATACCTGCACATGCTTGGTCATTTTAAACGGGACGAATTTTGCTGTCTGCAAATGGCAGCCATGCTACGGCAACAATATCCCGATACTTACGAAAAAGTAATAAGGCTCTTTAAAAAAGATAAACTTCACCCTTCCTTACAATACGAAAAATCCTTATTGCAAAAAGGGGTATCTCTTGCTTGTATCAACCATAAGCTAGTATCGGAGCAAATCAATCAAACGTTAACTTTTTTACAGAAGGAACAAGGAACTATACCAAAAAGGGGGAAACTCCCCCATGACACAATAACTGAAGCATTCTTAACCGAAACTATTTTATCCTCACCTATATCTTCTGAAATTCAGAATGACCTCCAAATGCATAGGGAATCAGTTAAAAAGATTCAGAAATCATTCAATCAGATTCCGGGTAGTATTTTATACCAAAGAGACTTAGAGGCAATAGAATGGTATAAAGGAGTTTTTTGTACCAGGAAAAAACTGTCTAATATCCGGATAACTAAGGCCGCAAATATTCAGGTTATTAAAAGTGTGTATGATTGGGGAGGTATCATCAGGAGTATGCGATGCGAAGGAAGGCCATACTATGATCAAATCAGGCTGGACCAAGGAGCATTTTTTACGCTTTGCGTACCTGATCTCAATCAGTATGGTATGATCGTTTGGGACATGGAAGAAATGGAAAATATGATCCTGGAAAACCTTCCAGGTAATGGTGACCTTAGTTTACAGGAATTAATAAGTCTATTACTTAAATATACGGATGAGGAGGTTCGGCTACACCATCAACATATTTTCAAAGATTTGGTACTTATGTCTCTTCAACAATTGGTACTTAAAAAAGCGGTTCAGCCTGTAAAGTAATTATGAAAAACTTCCCTTTTTACCGTCAACTTGATGCGATGGATTGCGGACCTACCTGCCTGCGCATGGTTGCAAAGCACTATGGTGTTGGGGTAAGTTTGGAGTTTTTACGTCAAAAAACCGAATATGGAAAACAAGGCGCATCGCTCCTTGGCCTTGCCAATGCTGCGGAATCCATAGGTTTTCATACAGTTGGGGCAAGGCTAAGCTTTGAGGAACTGATGAACCATGCGGAACTGCCGGCTATTTTGCATTGGGATCAATATCATTTTGTGGTACTAACCCCGAATACCAAACCCGGGAAACTGCAGATTGCAGATCCGGCGAAAGGTGACTTTTTTGGCTAATCTATCAGACAGGTAAAAGCATTTGCAAATTACTCGAAGAAGCCATTCGATTTTCCGAGTGGTATGAAGTCTTTATTTCAATTTCCTGAATCTTACTCACCCTAATCCGCGGGGGGGGGGGGATAATTTCAACAACTCCTTCTTGTAGTGATGGATGAACTCTTGTGTATCTATTTGAAGTGCGTCGCAAAATCGGATGGCATCTGTAAACCGCAGATGTGTTTTTCCCTGTTCCATTTTATCAATACTGCCAACTGATAATGTTAATACGTCGGCTAAAAATTCACGCTTTAATTGTTTGGTTTTTCTGATGGTACAGATGACCCTTGCTAAGGCTTTTTGCTCAATGGTTCGTTTATGGTTTTTAGACATACAAGGTGTTTGAATCTCAAATATAGTTGAGGTTGATAAATTTTTCGCAGTTAAGCAAATGTTAAAGCAAATTATGCACCCTATAACTGTAAGATTCTTCCAGATTAGGTGTAAGAATCTTCCAGACAAGTTGTAAAATGTTGATTTTTGAATAGTATTCAGGCTTCATCTTTGGAAAGACAAAATAATTACCTCAGTAATCCTATAGATTTAATTAAACGAAATTCATGATTACCGTTCCCTACGCTTATCATACGCAGGCCATTCAAACCTGGTTAAAATTATTAGGGCTAAATATTCCAGGCAGGGCTATTGACCATTCCCT
>JBGSWA010000346.1:0-4795 GCA_041752645.1 Gillisia sp.
GCAGATAAATTATTGGGGGTAATGTCGCTGGTAGCGGGAGAGAGTGCTGCAGAAAGGGCAGGTTTCGAAAGAGGTTTTTATTTTAGTAAAATTAATGGACAGGCCATAACAAAAAATAACCTGGCGGCAATGCAGACCTTACTAAACTCCGGTAATAATATATCAATAACTACCGCCAGCAATGCTACTGGTAGTTGGGTTGAAAGCGCTGCGCAAGTTTTACCTGCAACTGTTTTTGAAGAACGGCCGGTATATACTACCAGGGTATTTGAAAAAAATGGAAAGAAAACCGGGTATATTTTTTATCGCTTGTTCAATGAGAAATTTGATTTGGATCTGCTGAATGCTTTTGACAAACTTAAATCAAAAAATGTAACTGAATTAATCATTGATTTGCGTTATAATGCTGGAGGTAGTGTGGCCTCCTGTGCTAAATTATGCGCTTTAACAGGTAATGTGAAAGCCACCGATGTATTTGGTATTTATAAAGGAAATGCCAGCTTGCAAAATGTATCGCAAACTTTTGAAAAGGCTATCAATGCATCACCCAATAGTAGTGGTAAAAACTTTGCAACACTCGTTTCAAAAAGGTTGAGCATTCAGAAAGTATATGTGTTAAGCACTACTGTTACTGCTTCTGCAGCAGAGTTGTTGATTAATAATTTGCAGCCTTATATCAATGTGGTGCATATTGGCGAAAAAACTTATGGTAAAAATTATGCGGCTATCCTGATAAGCGATCAGCGACAACCTAAAAAAATAGCCTGGTCCATACAACCCATTGCATATAAACTATACAACGCACTAAACAAAGGGGATTATGAAAATGGCTTAGTACCAACAATGGCTGTAAACGAGTTTGAAAGCTTGCCCTTACCCACATTAAGCAGCCCGGACGACTTGCTGGTGAAAAAGGCTTTGACAACTATTTATGGTGATAACAAAGTGACAACAGAATTATTAAAACCGGTGAAGCCGACAAAACAAATGCAGACCGGGAAATTAATTTACAATTCAATAAAGAATAATACTGAGGAAAGAATACCAGTAGTTTTTTAAGTAAAAAATACAACACTATTTATGTGTAAAAGATAATTTCTTTACAAACGTAGGAGATCATTTAAAGATGGAAAAGCAAAGAGGTCACAATTAGTTAAGACAAAGTTAATCTGTAGAATGGCACATTAACACGACCTTTGAATTCATTCAGAAATAATAAAAATCCCCAAAAAATCCTAGGAATAAAATTGAAACAGGCGCCATCGGCATGGCACCCGTCTCATTAATTATTAATTCAAACTTATACAAAATTATGGATTTTATTCATAGTATCAGGTATTTTTTGCCTGCCAGGTTTCTTGTGTTTTTTATGTTGTTCTTTTCTGTTTCCCAGGCACAGCAACTCTCCGATAAGGGACGCATTACAGGTACTGCCCGTAATGATCGCAATGAGGCATTGTCCTCCGCTACCATCGTTATTAAGCCCGGTAACAAAACCATTAAGGCAAATGTAAATGGCGAGTTTGAAATAGATATTGCACCAGGCAATTATACACTCGTTATCAGTTACGCAGGTTTAGAAACAAAGCAAATTACAGACGTTATTGTTAAGAAAGGGGAGGTAACCAGACAGGAAATTGCATTGAATTTAAAAAGCAATGGCGAGGTTGTTGTAACCGCGTCCGCCAAAAAGGAAACCATTAGTGCAGGGCTGCGTATACAAAAGAATAACTCAGCCGTATCAGATGTATTAACCAGCGATCAAATGCGCCGCACACCAGATAATAATTTAGGCGATGCACTAAGAAGGGCCAATGGTGTAACAGTTGTTGAAAATAAGTTTGTGGTAATAAGGGGAATGGCCGACCGCTACAATAATGTAATGGTCAATGGCTCTGTAATGCCGAGTACAGAACCCAACAAGAAGAATTTTTCATTTGATATTATTCCAACCGCTATGGTGGAAAATATTGTAATCAATAAAACTGCTACGGCAGATTTACCTACTGATTTTGCAGGCGGGTTAATACAGATAACGACCAAGGAAGTGCCTGATAAAAATACGCTTACAATTAGCCTGGGAACAGGTTATAATTCAGTAAGTACCGGGAAGGAAATGATTAATACCGGTATCGCAAAGTCAGAATACTTTGGTGTTTTAGACAGGAAGCGTAAATGGTTTGGAAGAGATTGGAATCCGGTTGACTATGCTAAAAATTATAATACTGATTTTAAAAAACGCAATGCACTAAACGCAAGTATTCCCAATTTATGGAGACCATATTCATATGAGGCGATGCCTACCCAGGATTATCAATTTACATTAGGGGTAAGAAGAAAGTTCAAAAATGCAGGTTCGTTTGGAATGTTGTTGGGTGCTACTTACAGAAACCAACAAAACATTGAAGCATATACTTATGAAGGAGAGAATGGAAGTTTAGATAGTGCTAAAGGCAAAAGATCAACTTTTACTACCAATATTGCCGGCCTTTTTTCATTGGCGTATAACTATCGAAAAAGTAAAATAACTTTTAAAAATTTATATACACGGCGGTTAACAAACGAAGCATTGTTTTATAACGGCGTAGTGGACCAGACTAATGAAGTAAAGGATAGTTATGCTTCCAGGGTATCAACCAGCGATTTGTTACAAACTCGGATAGAGGGGGAGCATAGCATGGCAGGAAATAAGTTTAAAGTGAAGTGGTTTGCAGATAAAATTTTATCAATCAGAGAATATCCTGATTCAAGGGGTACAGCTTATTTTAGAACCTCGCCTACTGCCGCATATAATATTGAATTATCGAATATCGGTAGTGTTTCAACCGGGGGGATTTTTTACAATAAATTAGATGAGAATAAGTATGGTGCAGGATTGGATGTAACGATGAGTTACAAACTATTTGGCGAAGATCAAAAACTTAAATTCGGTTATTTAGGCGGATTTAGAAAAGCTGACTATAGAGAATTATTTTTAAAGCCTGCATCGCAGGCACCTTCCGCTGATATCGCTTTCAATTTTACAGGTAAGACATATTATGATGTGTATGATCCTGTAAATTTTAAAAGCGGGTTGCTTTTTTACAATCGGTTGATGGAGGGGAACGTTACCAACCCTTATGATGGATATAAAGGCAACCAGAATACAAATGCTGGCTATGTGTTAACAGATGCTAAAGTAACTGACAAATTGAGGGCAATTGCAGGCATAAGGGTAGAGCAATTTTACATCAGCACCATAGCAGAAGAAGAAAGAATAATTCCAAATCCAAATGGAGGACCTGGTACCAAAGAGATTTTCGATTCTACATTTGTAATAGATGAATTGGGATTTTTCCCTTCTGCAAACCTGGTATATAGTCTTTCTAAACAATCCAATCTTCGTTTAGCAATCGCCAAAACTTCAGCAAGGGTTGATTTTCGGGAGATCTATCCTTTGGAATATTACGATTTTGAATTATTAAGTTTTGTAAGAGGAAGTGCTTTAAAAAACGCCTCTATCGTGAATGCTGATTTGCGTTATGAATATTTTCCTACTCCAGGCGAAGTAGTTTCTGTAACCGGGTTCTATAAAAAATTCACCAATCCCATTGAGCCCTTTGTTGAAGCAGGAACCGGCGATCTGATATTTACCAACGTTAACCTAAGATCATCTACCAACATAGGCGCTGAGTTCGACCTCCGTAAATCTTTTTCTTTTATCAATAAAAAATCTAAATTTTTTAAGAATCTATATTTTTCTGGCAACGCCTCTATCATGAAGTCAACCGTTAATCTTGATTATGTTTATATATTTCAACAGCTCACGGGTGCAACCACTATTGATACAACGAATACTCCCCCTGCCAGAAACAGGCCATTGTCAGGTCTGTCTCCATACAGCATCAATGTTGGATTGCTTTATCAGACAGAAAAATTTGGTGCCAATATTGTTTACAATCGTTTTGGAAAAAGAATTGTAACAGCTTCATTTAAACCTCACTTAGATAGATACGAGAACCCAAGAGATATAGTAGATGTGCAATTTTATACAAAAATTTTCAAAAAGAAGATTGAAGTGAAATTCAACATTAGTAATCTCTTAAATCAGGATTTTATTATTTATAATAATGCAGGAAATGGCCGTACCTCAGGAAACAAAAACGATGCAAACGCAGATCCTAAAGGCAATAATTATAACCCGGAATATGATTTAACGATTTACCAGGGCAATCGTGGTATGAACTACAGTTTAAGTATCAACTATAAAATATTCTAACCGCACATTTTTATTTATCACTATACACTACACAATTACAATTATTAATTTAAACTAAACAAAATGAAAAAATTATTTATTTGCATGGGTGCAGGTGTAATGGTTATGAACATTGTGGAAGGACTTATTAGGGTTTCGATATTCCTCTTATATGTGTATTTGATAGGTAAAAGGGAAGATATTAAAAGGGTGTATGAGTATCATGGTGCCGAACATAAAACCATATTTTGTTATGAAAGTGATATGGAACTAACACCGGAGAACGCAGCTAAATTTGGAAGGTTGCATCCAAGATGCGGTACGAATTTCTTGTTTTTAGTAATGATAGTTAGTATAATAGTGTTTTCTTTAACTGGTTGGAATTCAATTGGAGAGAGAATAGTATATAGGATTGTGCTTCTTCCTGTAATTTCAGGAGTAAGTTATGAAATTATTAAATGGATGGGAAAAAGCACAGGCGCACTGGCTAAAGTCCTTGCTTACCCAGGACTGAAATTACAAAATCTAACTACAAGAGAACCGGATTTGTCACAACTT
>JBGSWA010000347.1:0-10969 GCA_041752645.1 Gillisia sp.
CAGATATTTTGACGAGTTTTGTTATAGAATAAATCGTTCTCAAAGCAAGGAGGTAATATTCAATAATCTAATAATGAGAATGGTCAAATCAGATAATATTTTACACAAAGAATTAATATGTGGTTAAGTACCTACCTCAATTCTTTTATTTACAAATACGAAAGTTTATCATTATCTGGGGTACCTTTCAGATATTATACCCCTCCCTTACTGGTCGCTGATATACAGGTTCTGGGCCAGGTATTTCTTATATGATTTTCTGGTGTTTTCCGGTTTGTCGGATCAATTTATTGAACTGATACATCCTAGTTTTGATTTGGTTTACCTATGGTATTTCCATTAAAAAGCGGAAGTAACCTTCTGTTGCTTTGGACGCTTGCTCATTCAAATATTACCACAAATAAACTAAACACACTTATGAAAAATCCCTATAAAGGAATTCTAATGTTGCTCATGGCATTAGTTGTGCAGCTAACCTTTGCACAAGAAAAAAACCTGACCGGAACGGTTACAGATGAAAACGGAATATCCATTCCAGGAGTAAATGTTATTATTAAAGGTAGCTCCACAGGTACACAAACTGATTTTGATGGTAAATACACTTTAAAAGCTAATATTGGTGATATTATTAACTTTAGTTTCATTGGCAGGAATCCAATAAATATAACTGTTGGATCTTTGAACACGATTAATGTTACCATGCAGGAAAGCGCGCAATCTTTAGATGAAGTGATGGTAACTGCGTATGGCACATCCACAAAAAGAAGTTTTACAGGATCTGCACAAACGGTGTCTGCAGAAACTGTTACCCGGGGTTCCACAGCAAGTTTTGAGACTGCTTTACAAGGAAATCTTTCCGGAGTAAATATTTCAACTTCCGGTCAACCCGGAGGAAAATCAAATGTCCAGATAAGAGGAATAGGATCTATTAATGGTTCTACCCAACCTTTATATGTTTTGGATGGGGTCCCTATGAATACCGATGCTACTTTAAGAGCAGGAGATGATATGGTAGGAGCGGTTGCATACAATCCATTAACAACCATTAATTCTGAAGACATTAAAAGTATTACAGTACTTAAAGATGCCGCCGCTGCTTCTTTATATGGTTCGAGGGCTGCCAATGGGGTAATATTAATTACTACCAAGAAAGGAAAAAATGGGGCAACAGATATCACTTTTGGCGTTCAAACAGGCTGGAGTCAAAATCTGACAGAAGAAAATTTGATAAATAATCAACAGTTTAAAGACTTATGGAAAGAGGGTCAAATCAACCAATACATTCAAAATAGTGAAAATGGTGAATTTACCAGAGTATATAATGACAACGCTTTATTCTCTAATTATCAAAATTTGGCCAATAGTGATTATGAAGGGATTTATGGACAAACCGATGCCAATTCAGATTGGCTGGATGCTATTTATCAAACAGGTGTCCTTCAAAAGTATAATTTGTCTGCCAGAGGCGGAAATGATAAAATATCCTTTTATATTTCCGGAGATTATTTTGACCAAAAAGGTATAATAATAGAAACTGGCGTAAAACGTTACTCAGGACGGATAAATTTAGAGAACAAGGCAAAAGACTGGTTGAAATTAGGAGTGAATCTTTCAGTGGCTAAAACCGAAAGAAATGCTGCTCTTATGGACGGATCTTATGCCGGGGGATTAAACCCCCTTTATATGGCCCGCGTTTTGCCGCCCGCTGCTTCAATTTATGATCCTGAAGGTTTTGGCGGATATGCCAATTTACCGAATCAAATCGAAAAAAATGCCAACCCGATCGGGGTATTGGATGTGGGAGAATATTTAAATAAAGAGTTCAGGGTGAGAGGAGATGTTTCTGCAGAATTTAAGATCCTGGAACCCATTACGTTTAAAACGACCTTTGGGATAGATCAGCAGGCCATAGATGAAACCTTATATGATAATAAAGAGTTTGGTGCTGGGGGAGGAATATGGAATGGCGTATTAAACAGGGTAAAAAGTGAAGTATTACAGTATACTTCTTCAAATATTCTAAACTACAATACGGATTTAGGGCCGCATAATTTTCATGTGTTATTAGGACAAGAGGTTCAGGTTTCTAAAATGAATTCTATAAATGTTTATGGATATGATATTTTGGACAGTGAATTACTATCATCCAGTTCTATCGGAACCTTATGGTCACATTCCGGATATTCTGAAAATTATTCATTGCTTTCTTATTTATCACAGTTTAACTATAATTACGGTGAAAAATATTACCTGTCTGGTAGTTTTAGAAGAGATGGCTCTTCAAGATTTGGAAAAAATTCCCGCTGGGGTAACTTTTGGTCAGTTTCAGGAGCCTGGGTTGTTTCAGGGGAAGATTTCTTTAATATTGATATGCTCGATTACCTCAAATTGAGAGGAAGTTATGGAACCAATGGTAATTTACCACCTCAATATTATGCTTCCCTGGCATTTTTTGAAACAGATGGGAAGGGTTATGGAGGCGATTCCGGTCTTTCATATGGCCAGTTACAAAACAGGGATCTGTCATGGGAATTAAGTAAAAGTACCAATATTGGTTTTGACGCGAATCTCCTTGAAAAACTAAACCTGACAATTGAATACTTCACTAAAAAGACAGAAGATTTATTGTTGAACGTACCGGTTTCTGGTACTACAGGATTTGATGTGCAGCTCCAAAATTTTGGGGAAATGAGAAATTCCGGCTGGGAGTTCGAACTAGGCTATAATCCCGTATTCACTACTGATTTTTCCTGGAACACACGAGCCAATATCACTTTACTGACCAATGAAATAACGGACCTTAAAAGTGATATTATTCCAACCTACAGTTCCAGATATGGGCAGGATCCATTAATTCTTAAAGATGGTGAAAGCATATATTCCTTCTACCTCAGGGATTATGCCGGGGTTGATAAAACAAATGGGCAGGCTCAATATTATGTTTTGGAAAACGGGCAAAGAACCGGGGAAATAACAACTGATGCGGAAAATGCAGGTTTCGGAATTTTTGGAAACGCCCTGCAGGAATTTCAGGGAGGGTTGTTCAACCAGTTCTTTTATAAAAAATTTACTTTAGACTTCCTCTTCACTTTTGGGGTGGGGGGAAAGGTGTATGACAGGACAGCCTTTAAACGTGATGATGACGGATTTTCTCCTCAATATACAAATACCACTGCACAATTAAATCCGTGGAATCCCAATAACACCGATTCTAATGTGCCTATTAGAATTAATGGGAATACAAGTTTTTCCAATGATGTTTCAACCAGACATTTATATGATGGGGATTATCTAAAATTCAAAAACATCAAATTGAGCTATAATTTGCCAACTTTATGGAATACCATTCACGATGGCACAGTTTATATTCAAGGGGATAATTTGCTTCTTTTGACAGAATTGGATGGCTATGATCCTGAAGCTGTTTTGAATGGAGTCAATTTCTTCCAGGTACCTACTGCACGAAGTCTCATTTTGGGAATGCAATTAAAATTTTAAAATCAAGAAGATGAAAAATTTAAAAAAATTTATAGTATTTATAGGGGCGCTAAGCATAATTGGTTGCAGTGATGATATTCTCACCCAAATTCCGGATCACGTGATCTCTGAAGATTTGGTTTTGAAATCTGCAGATAAATTGCAGAATCTATTAACAGGATCCTATAATGAGATATCCCGTAATCAATATTTAGGCAGAGTTTTATATAAGAGAGCTGCTGTAAAAGGAACCGACTTTCGCTTTGTAAAAACTACCTTTAATCCCAGGGATTATGAACAAATCGAATATAAGTATGAAGAAAGCAGTAACAGCAGTGGTAACGCAGAAGCTCTTTGGAGACAATCCTTTAAAGGAATCGGTAATCTCAATCTGATTATTGACAATATAGACGCTGCGCAAGGGGATCCCGATCAAAAAGATCAAATAAAAGCAGAAGCCCTTGGCCTGCGCGGAATGATCTATTTTGATCTTGCAAGGACTTTTGCCTATCCATGGATAAAAGAAGGGCCATCTGCACAGGGTTTACCTTTAAATTTAACTTCCTCTGAAATTGTGATAGACAGAAGCAGTTTGGGAGAAACCTATAATCAGATTATCCTGGATATGACCACCGCCCTGAATTTAATGGAAGAAGACTGTTGGGTACCTGGAAGCACGAAGTACCTTACTAAAACAGGTGTCAAAGCATTATTGGCAAGGGTATACCTTTATAAGCAGGATTGGGAAAATGCCCTTCGGTATGCAGAAGAGGTAATAGAGGTTAGGGGAGAATCCTATTTAATGACTATATCATCTTATGCATTTACAGATTATACTTCTGAATCCCTCTTTGAATTGAGTATAACAAGCCAAAATTCTTTGGGAAGTAATGGGCTTGGAGCCCAGTTTGACGTTAAACAAGGTGGCCAGGGAGATGTTATCGCAACCCAGACCTTTGTCAATCTTTTAAAGACCTATCAGGATGATCCCAGGGCCAGGTTCCTCGAGATGGATAAAGAAGGTGGTAATAAAGCCTTTGCAAAATATACCAACAGAAGTGAAGGAGGCGGATTAAGTGATCATAACATTCCTGTGATCAGACTCTCCGAAGTTTATCTGATTGCTGCTGAGGCTGCTGCAAATGGAGCAGGCGCAGATGAGGCTCAGTCACTGACTTATCTGAATACTCTTATAAAGAACCGTTCTGAAGCTTTCCAAAGCGATAAAGCCACAGAAACTGGCGAAGCATTAAAACAGCGAATTGCAGAAGAAAGAAGAAGAGAATTGGCTCTGGAAGGTCATGGAGTGTATGATTATATTCGTAGAGGATTAAATATAGTCCGACCTATAGAGGAGCATGTAAATACCGGAGTGGAAGTAAGCAATCTGAATATTTTGGCACCAGATTTCAGAACCATCTACCCTATTCCTTCAAGTGAAATCGAAGCCTCAGGAATGGAGCAAACCCAGGGTTATTAATTTAAAATAAAAGAAGTCTTACCGGCTAAGGCTTCTTTTATTTTTTTTTAAGGCAATCAGCGAAATGAACTCCATTTTTTTGGTACGAAGGACTATGGTTTACGGATACAAAGTATTAAAATTAAATTATTTGTAAGGAATAAGTAGGAGTCGAAAAGATAGTATAGATTCTTTATTTCCACTTAAAAAGAATTATAAAATAGAATGAGCCCAACTAAATAAGGTAATACGCTCTTCTTATAAATTAAAATAAATTATGGTAACAAGACAAACAGCTTTGAAGATCAGAAAAACCCATCGTTATTTGGGGATTTTTATTGGATTACAGTTTTTGATGTGGACAATTAGCGGATTATATTTTAGCTGGACAGATATCGATGAAATTCACGGGGATCAGTTCCGGAAAGAAAACCTGCAGCAAACGGTTTTTCAAAATTTAATAAGCCCCAGTGAGCTTGGGATTGAATTGCCTATTTCTTCGCTGGAACTGAAAGAAATAGCAAATAAACCCTATTACTGGATCAACCAAACTATTCTGATAGACGCTATGACCGGAAGAGTAAAGGAAGGTTTGACAAAAGAGGAGGGCTTATTGGTCGCTGAAAAACACATGATTGAAGGCATAGAAATTGCGGGGATTGAAGAAATAAATTCCACCGGGAATAATCATGAATATAGAAGCGGACCTTTACCTGCTTATGTTATTTCCTACGACACCCCCGAAAATATAAAAGCCTATGTCTCTGTAAAGGATGGTTCCTTTCAAAGCCTTCGGCACCGGGATTGGAGATGGTTTGATTTTTTATGGATGACCCACACAATGGATTATCAGGGAAGAGATAATTTTAATACCCTGATATTAAGGGGGTTTTCTCTGCTAGGTTTAATTACGGTATTCAGCGGTTTTCTTTTATGGTATACTTCCTCCCCATCCGTCAGAAAAATTTCAAAAAAATTTAAAAAACGAGGCAGGAAAGGAAACATTCATGCTTCATAAAATTAGCCTAAATTTGCAATAATTAAAATTCCATAAGAATGAATAATCAAATAAAGAATCTCTTGCTGCTTGCAGCAATAGCAGGCTGTTTAACCATTATATCTTGCAGAGAAACCAAAGAAGATGATTCCTCCGAAGATATGCAGCATGAAACCCACGAAGGAGAAATGGGTTCCCAGGTGCAGGACGAAATCGGGATGGATAAAACCACAGCCGAGTTTAAAGATCAGGCCACGGCATCTGTTTACAATCATTATATCGCAATTAAAACCGCATTGGTACAAACCGATGCAGAATTGGCCCAGGATCACGCTAAACAAATGATAGCTGAACTGGAAAATGCCGAGGTTCATGTGGAAATTGTGACTGCCGCCATAAATATTGCCACTTCTTCCGATGTAAATGTTCAACGTGAAGCATTTTCTGAACTCACTAAATCTATGGCTGGTGTTTTGGACGGAGCTTTAAAATCCGGGGAAATTTACAAACAATATTGCCCGATGGCATTTGAGGGAAAGGGAGACTTTTGGTATTCTAACTCTAAGGAGATCAGAAATCCTTATTTTGGAGATAAAATGTTGAAATGTGGTAGGATAGAAGCTACCATCAACTAAATAAAATAAGTTAATCCTGCCGGGCTTTCAAAGCCTGGCAGGATTATTTAAAAAGGCATATTCTCGTTAAGAAAAATTCAGAAGTGGAAAACAATATTTTTCATATCAAAAACATGGTCTGTCCGCGGTGCATTACTGCTGTCGGCGAAATATTGACTAACCAGAAAATTCCCTTCCTCAGCGTGAATTTGGGGGAGATAGCCCTGAAAAGACCACTTACTTCCGGAGAATTTATAATCCTCCAATTCGAATTTAAAAAAGTGGGATTTGAAATTATTGCCGAAAAAAACGAACGTCTTGTCACTCAAATAAAATCGATCATAATTGCGGGGATATATGAAGATAGGGATAACGACAAAAAAAACCTTTCTGTGATTTTAAGCGATATGCTGCATTATGATTACAGCCATCTTACCGCCCTTTTTACCAGGGAGGAAGGGCAAAGCATTCAAGGCTTTCAAAATAAAATAAAAGCAGAACGCATTAAAGAATTACTGGAATATGACGAATTGAATATTTCAGAAATTGCCGATAAAATGGGTTTTGGCAGTGCTGCTTATCTCTCTACTTTTTTTAAAAAAGAAACCGGGTCGAGTCCTTCAGGATACAGGATTTTACAATTAAAAAGGAACAAGGGCCTTGATTCTTTTTAATTGTAAAAGAAAATCATGTTCAAATTAAAAATTATATCCTGTAGCTATGCGGAATGTGTGTTCTTCGGTACTATTACCTCTAGGTGAGATGTAATCCCGGTAATTGGACGCTCCGATGCGTGCCCACTAGAATTCATCGGAAATCCGGGGGTGGATAGCAATATAATTTTATTGCGAAAAGGTAAATGGAGGCACTCTAAAAAGCTCGGTTTTCATCAAGATGGCCAGTTTCAGCTTCTATTATGTTATGGTTGTCAATTGTTTATATTCTAAAACAAACCCGCCGGAGCATGCCGCCAGGTTCAGAATGACGATTTTAAGAATTTTCCATACCCGCTTAGCTTTGTATATTTTATTACTGCAAAGTTATTTTGATATGACGTTTTTTTAAATCCCTGATAACCATCTGGAAATGCCATAAGGGCTTGCGCCATAGTAGTTTACCTTTAGGTCTCATATTTTTATTGAAACCGCAACTGAATTTT
Source organism: Gillisia sp. (assembly GCA_041752645.1). GTDB lineage: Bacteria > Bacteroidota > Bacteroidia > Flavobacteriales > Flavobacteriaceae > Gillisia. Next base: position 7,707 of record JBGSWA010000347.1, read on the forward strand.
TATAAAGCCAGAGCGGTTTAATTGAAGGGTTTTATAAGTGAAATTGAAGCGGCCCAATCTGTAATTATTAAAAGCACTTTAATCTGAGGTATTCTGGCGCCGACTGTCTAATAGATTAAAATAAAATATAAAATTATTGGTTTGGGATACACAGTGAAAAATTGTTATACTTGCCAAAGGATAAAAATACGTAAAAATGGCAAGCAATACCCAGACAAATCTTTTCGATACCTATGAAGGCGTGCAGATAACAACTTCAACCGATATGGTAAAATCTTTTACCCTAAAAAGTAAACCAGGGGATGATCCTGGACTTGCCAAGGTGAAAAATGATTTCAATTACCGCCTTAAGGCTATTGCCAAACTAAAGGATGAAATAGAAAAACTCCCAAAGGTTTTTGCTTTGTTGAACGAAAAATTCAATATAACGGCCAAGCCCACGGAAGAACTTTTTGTGAAAAGCAGACGGGAACTTATAGAAACCATGGAGGTCGCGTTCAACAGAAAATCCTTTTCTAAAAACGAGCGTGAACATATACGTTTTTTGATGCTTGAGGAGTTAAACAGCATTTCGGAAATGGGATATGAATATGATGAAAAATATCGGGAATATTTTGATATGGACACCCCTGGCGGGGTGTCCCCGGAGGCTGAGGAAATTTTTCAGGAAATAGTAAACAATATGATGGGTATGGATGTGGATATTCAAGATGTTATAGGTGAAGAAAGACTTTCCCCTGAAGGCTTTGAAGAAAAATATGGGGCCGAATTGAGGGAAAAGGCCAAAGAATTAGAGGAAAGAGAAAAGAATCAAAAGCAGCAACGGAAACAAATGCATACAGGAAAGGAGGAAGAGGGTGGCCCCGATTTAAATTCCCATTTTATAAAAATCTACAAAAATATAGCAAAAAAAATCCATCCCGATTTGGAGCAAAATGCAACAATAAGAAAAGAGAAGCAAAAGCTAATGCAGGAACTTGCCCATGCCAAGGACAATAGGGATTTGTTTCAGCTAATTTCCATTAAGTTAAAAGTAGAAAAAATTGAAAATAAGGAAATGGTTCTGGATGAGGTTTACCTGAAATTATATGCAGACCGCTTATTGGAACAAAAAAAGGACTTGGAAGCCGATATTTCTGTGTTGAAAAAACAATCGGGCAAAAACTCCTGGCTGCACCAAAATTTTCATGCGCCCCACCCTAAAACTACCTTGAAGCGTTTGGAAGCCTATCGGGACGACTTGCTGATTGGAATTGATCAGTGTAAAGAATTGAACAATTCACTAAAAACAGTGAAGGGAATAAAAAAATATCTTAGGGCAGAAAGGGATGATATAGATGATAGGATGTTCTACGATATTTTCGGGACATATTACTAAGAAAAAATCCTGTGGGGATTATACAATAAAAGGCAGTAATTCATATGCTTGAAATACTTTATGGTTGCGCATCCTATCTTTCAACACAATTTTAAGGGCACAGGCCTACTCCCACCCAAACTAGGCTGGAACAGTTAAGAATAGAAGGTTTCCTTGATTCCCATAGTTTAACAAACTTTCTAAAAGCTTTATCTTTTTTTTAAAAGTCATTCCTAATTCATAGGTGTAATTTTAATGGTAACTTTTTTAAAAACTATTTATTATGAGAAATGAAAAATTGATCCACGCCCTGGGAAATTGCATCAATCACTGTAATTATTGTGCTGATGCCTGCCTGGATGAGCAGGATGTACAAATGATGGTGCCATGTATTCGTACAGACCGCGTTTGTGCTGAGGTATGTGCAGCCCTGAATCAGGTTCTTGCCACCAATTACAAAGATGTACAGGGCCTGATAGACTACTGTGTATCAGTATGTAATGCCTGTGCAGAAGAATGTGAGAAACACCAGCATCAGCATTGTGTAGATTGCGCGAAAGCCTGCAGGGAATGCGTCAAAACCTGTGAGCAAGTTGCAGCTTAGAGGAGCCTTGATATACTCGGAAACCCGGAGAATTTCTCCGGGTTTCTTTTTAAGATGATCCAAAAAATTCAGAGGTTATTTCGATGATATTAAAGCTTTGTAAGTTGAATATTCCATAATTTTGATGAAATTGGAAGAATCATGATGGCACATATATATAAGATCACGGGAATGACATGCAATGGATGCCGCTCCCATGTTGAAAAAAACTTAAATGAAGTTGAAGGCGTCACAAAGGCATCTGTAAACCTGGAGAAGGCCGAAGCCGTTATTGAAATGGAATCGCACATTATAATTGAAAAATTTCAGGAAGCCTTGAAAAATGCAGGAGGGAATTATCAGATTTTCATGCCAGGGGAGGTACTTGCCGAAAAAGCCTTTTCCAAAGATGCTGATTCTGGAAAAGTAAAGGGCGAGAAGACTCACCCCTACAAGATCACGGGAATGTCCTGCAATGGGTGTCGCTCTTCAGTGGAAAAAGCGCTGAATGAGGTGGAGGGAGTTACCAAAGCCTCTGTCAATCTGGAGAAAGGCGAAGCTGTTATTGAAATGGAGAAGCCTATTGAAATTGAAAGCTTTCAGGAGGCCTTGAAAAATTCAGGAGGGGATTACAACATTTCGATCTTGCCAAAAGATGCAAACTTTTCCAAAGATTCGGACTCTGGAAAAGTTGAGGCCCGACAAACCTATAAAATCACGGGAATGTCCTGCAAGGGTTGTCGCTCCCATGTGGAAAAAGCATTGAATGAAGTTGAAGGAGTACGCAGCGCCTCTGTCGATCTGGAGAAAGCGCAAGCCGTTATTGAAATGGAGAGGCCTATAGAAATTGAAAGATTTCAGGAAGCCTTGAAAAATTCAGGAGGGGATTACCAGATTTTTCCCCCGGGAGAAGTGCCTTCTGAAAAAAACCTTTCCAAAGGTTCAACCTCTGGAAAAGCAGGTAAACCTGAATCTAATCCCCAGGGGGAGCAGGGAACAGGCACATTTTATTGTCCCATGCATTGCCAGGGGGATAAAACCTACGATAAACCAGGAGATTGTCCCGCTTGCGGGATGGATCTGGTGGAGGAAGTGAGTATAAAAGCTGGAGCAGAACAATATACCTGCCCCATGCATCCGGAGGTGATAAAAGATGCACCGGGATCCTGCCCCATCTGCGGCATGGATCTGGTGCCCATGGAAGCAGATGCTTCCGCAGAAAACAAAACCTATAAAAAACTGCTGAAAAAGTTTAAGATAGCGGTGATTTTTGAAAAACCATTGCAATAACTTCCCTTGGTATAGACATTGAAGCTTTTCCCC
>JBGSWA010000348.1:0-15218 GCA_041752645.1 Gillisia sp.
CAGATATTTTGACGAGTTTTGTTATAGAATAAATCGTTCTCAAAGCAAGGAGGTAATATTCAATAATCTAATAATGAGAATGGTCAAATCAGATAATATTTTACACAAAGAATTAATATGTGGTTAAGTACCTACCTCAATAACTTTAATAGTCAATCGCGCATCTAAAATAGAAGCGATCAAAAACCAAGAATTTAAATTCAAAATCATGAAACTAAAAGTAGTAGCATTTTTTGCTGTAATCGCCTTGGGGTTTTCCTCTTGTGGCGAGAGTACCAGCACGGTGGAATCTGGAATTTATCAGGGGACAATTAAAAAAGTAAACCCTGAAAAAACAGAAATTTATGTGACCACCCAGGAGGATAAAACCTTGGAACTCTATTTTACAGACAATACTTCCTTAACCAGGGATGGAAAAACAGTTATGTTTTCTGAGCTTACGGAAGGACAAAACGTGGAGGTTGAAATCGAAAAAGTGGGTAAACGTTTGGATCCTATTTCAGTGAGAATTTTGAAATAAATATGGGGCAAATACCAGATTTTTGGCGAACAGAGGTATACCATCCTCTGTTCGTTCATTTTCCCATAGCCCTGCTGCTAATGGGAACTTTTTTTAAAATTTTCGCATTATGGGGAAAAGGTCAATACCTTTATTTCCCCGGAACAATTTTATTGGTAACAGGAACCCTTTCCGGGTGGCTCGCCATCTATACTGGGAGTCTTGCCGATGGGATTGTATCCCGAACAATTTGTGATCCTACCGTTTTAAAGGATCATGAAAATGCAGCCTATACCATGATCTGGTTATTTACTGTTGCCCTGATAATTGATCTTGCAGTTCATTATAAGCTTTTAAAATTAAAAAAACGCCTGGTCAATTTTTTGGTAGTACTTATTTTAATAACAGGTTCCGGTTTTCTAGGCTATGTCGGACATTTGGGAGCTAGCTTGGTATACCAGCAAGCCGCAGGTGTTTACAGGACCTCACCAGACTGCTCAGAATTCAATTAAAACAGAATTATTTATTTGAACCCAGGGGGATACCCTGGTATTTATAAATTTATCCCTCATCTCTCCCCTAGATGTTGTTGTAATTAGGCTCTTGTCTTCTTGGGCTACCCCTTGCGCATTTGATGAATTAATCTTATTTTTCAGTATTCATTCTCAATTGCTTCTAAAATTTTCTAAATGAAACACCTTTCCATTGTTTTCCTTTTACTTATCTCCAGTTCCCTGATGGCTCAAAAGATTGAGTTGCCGATAGACTCTCTGGTACTTTCCACTCACTCAGTGCAGATCAAGGGGGAGAACATCAGCTATACAGCCCAGGCAGGCACTCAACCAATTTGGAATGAGGCAGGTAATCCGGTGGCAAGCTTGTTTTATACCTATTATAAAAGAAGTGATATAACAAACACCGAAAATCGCCCGCTAGTAATCTCATTTAACGGGGGGCCGGGCTCCGCTTCGGTTTGGATGCACATTGCCTATACCGGGCCAAGAATTTTAAAAATAGATGAGGAAGGTTTCCCGGTACAACCCTATGGGATTAAAGAAAATCCGCATTCCATCCTGGATATGGCCGATATTGTGTATGTAAATCCTGTAAATACAGGTTATTCCAGGCTTATTAACAAGGGAAAGGACAGCATTGACCGAAAGGATTTCTTCGGGACCAGTGCCGATATAAAATATTTGGCCCAGTGGGTCAATACTTTTGTAACCCGCAACAACCGATGGCTCTCCCCAAAATACCTCATTGGCGAGAGTTATGGTACCAACAGGGTTTCGGGCCTGGCCCTGGAGCTGCAAAACAGCCAGTGGATGTATTTAAACGGGGTGATTCTGGTCTCTCCTACCGAAATCGGCATTGAGCGAGATGGTCCTGTTGAAATTGCCAACAGATTGCCTTATTTCGCCGCGGCTGCCTGGTACCACCAAAGGTTGTCTCCGGCCCTGCAAAATAAAGATCTGGAGGAACTCCTGCCGGAGGTTGAAAAATTCACTATCAATTCCCTGCTTCCTGTTTTGATGAAAGGCGGATTTATAGCTGAAGATAAAAAACAGGAGATCGCGGCACAAATGGCATTGTATTCAGGGATCCCCGAAAAAGTATTTCTTCAGAATAATCTCGCTATTCCTTTTGGGTATTTCTGGAAGGAACTGATGAGAGAAAAAGGCGGATACACCATTGGCAGACTCGATTCCAGGTATTTGGGGATCGATTCCAAAACTTCCGGGGATTCCCCGGATTATAATGCAGAGCTGACCTCCTGGCTGCATTCCTTTACCCCTGCGATCAATCACTATCTCCGGGAGGAATTAAACTTCAAAACCGATATCAAGTACAATATGTTCGGACCTGTTCATCCCTGGGACCGCAGCGGGGATCATACCGGGGAGAACCTGCGCCAGGCGATGGCGCAGAACCCCAACCTGGATGTAATGATCCAATCCGGTTATTTTGATGGCGCCACCACTTATTTCAATGCAAAATATACGATGTGGCACCTGGATCCAAGCGGAAAAATGAAAGACAGATTGAGCTTTAAGGCCTACAGGAGCGGGCATATGATGTATCTGCGAAGCCAGGACCTTAAAAAGGCAAATGAAGATATCAGGGAATTTATCGAAAATTCACTTCCCAAAGAAGGGGACTCCGCAAAATATTAGCAACTTGCCCCCCTGGCAGAATCAGAGAGGCTGCCGGGGGTAAAGAATTCCAATCTACTGCAGTAAAAAATCCTTTAGGGCAGCGTAATTCCCGATCTGGTTTGCGCGTTTTTCTTTTTTGAGAATGGACCTGATAGAATCAGGGATCTCCAGTTTCTTTCCGATAACAGCTTCTACGGTTTCCAAAAATTTTACAGGATGCGCCGTTTCCAGAAAAGTCCCGTGGTACTCCGGATGCTCTTTTAAAAAGGTTCTAAGTCCCAAAAATCCAACCGCGCCGTGCGGATCCATCACATACCCAGAATCTTCATAGACTTCTTTTATGGCATCCTTTGTCGCCTGATCATCAAAGCTATAAGAAGACAGATCCGCTTTTAAATCCCCAAATTCATTCTGAAAAAGTTCCTGGATCCTGATAAAATTACTCGGGTTACCCACATCCATGGCGTTTGAGATGGTTTGCACGCTTGGTTTTGGGTTATAGGTCCCTGTTTGGAGATATCTTCCCACCACATCATTCTTATTGCTGGAGGCCACAAAATGGCTGATGGGCAATCCCATTTTTTTTGCCAGCAGCCCGGCGCAGATATTTCCGAAATTTCCACTGGGCACAGAAAATACCAACTCCCTTTTTTGATCAGCTAATTGCTGATAGGCCAAAAAGTAGTAGAACATCTGCGGCAGCCAGCGTGCGACATTTATCGAATTGGCAGAAGTCAGCTGCATTTTTTGCTGCAGCTCCCCATCCAGAAAAGCTTGTTTCACCATCTCCTGGCAATCGTCGAAGGTACCCGAAACTTCCAAGGCGGTTATATTTTGTCCAAGAGTGGTAAGTTGCTTTTCCTGGATATCACTCACCATCCCTTTTGGATAAAGTATTACCACATTAATCCCGTCAACCCCAAGAAAACCATTTGCCACAGCCCCGCCGGTATCCCCGGAGGTAGCCACAAGCACGGTCACCTCTCCTAAATTCCCCTTTTTGATGAAATATCCGAGGCATCCCGCCATAAATTTGGCCCCGACATCCTTAAAAGCCAGGGTGGGGCCGTGGAATAATTCCAGAGCGCTGATGTTTTCATTTAATGGTACCAGTGGGAAATCAAAATCCAGGGTAGTTTCTATAATTTTCCTTAACTCAGGCTCAGGGATCTCATGCCCTATATAGTTTTTTATGACCTCAAAGGCTATTTCGGTTTTTGATCTGGAGTTGATCTCCGCAAAAAATGAATCCGGCAACTTTTTTATCTCCTTCGGAAAATACAGGCCTTTATCCGGGGCCAATCCCTTTAGAACGGCATTTTCAAAAGTTGACTTATGCCCTTTATTGTTTAAACTAAAATATTCCATTATAAAATTTTTATTCCTGTAGTATTTATTTTTGAAAGGTGCAGATCAAAATCTATCCCTTTTTCCTGATAAAACAGCTGCATGGCATCCTTTACCTTTTCCGCTGCTCCCTGGCCTTTACACATCGCGTACACCGATGGCCCGGAACCCGAGATTCCAAAGCCCAGTGCTCCCTGTTCAATTGCGATCTCTTTAAGAGCATCAAAGTATGGGATCAAAATGGAACGGACAGGTTCTATGATTTCATCCTTTAAGCTTCTCCCGAGAAGCTCATAATCCTCGGTATAAAGCGCACTGACAAAAGCCCCCAGGTTACCCCATTGGCTTACTGCCTTTCGCAGGCTCACATTTAATTTTATAAGGGCTCTTGAATCCTTGGTTTTTACCTCGATCAGGGGATGTAAAACCACCATTCTCAATTCAGCAGGGCAAGGGAGTTTGATTATTTCCAAAGGAGTGTAACTCTTTACAAGGCAGAATCCGCCAAGTAAGGCAGGAGAGACATTATCGGCATGTGCGTTCCCGCTTGCCAGGCGTTCCCCCTCCATCGCAAAGGGAATAAGTTCCTTTAAGCTGAAGGGTTCCCCCAGCAATGTATTGACCGCAAAAACAGCGCCCGCACTACTTGCAGCGCTGCTTCCGATTCCACTTCCAGCTTTAATTTTTTTGTGAATTTCAATATCAAAGCCCTGGTTTGTACCCAATTTTTCCAGTAAAGCCTTCACAGCAACCCCGGCAACATTCTTATCCGTTTCAAGGGGCAATTCCTGCCCGGTAATCCTGGTGATCCTTATTTGGTTCAAATCATTTTTCCGAAGTGTCATTTCATCACCTACATTGTCAAGGCAGGTGCCCAGGACATCGAAGCCGCAGGAAAGGTTGGCCACGGTTGCCGGGGCAAAAATTCTGAGTTCTTCCATGTCCTATTTTTTTCCAATTCGTATCACATCGGCAAAAATTCCGGAGGCTGTAACATCCGCCCCGGCACCGGCTCCTTTTACCACCAGGGGTTGGGTACTGTACCTGTTTGTAAAGAAGGAAACTATGTTGTCACTTCCGCTTAAATTATAAAAAGGATGTTCCGTACCTACCTCTTGAAGTCCAACCTTTGCCTTCCCATTTTCCAACTGGGCCACATATTTTAATTGGGTATTATTTTCTGCAGCGCTTTGATACAATTCCTTAAATTCAGCTTCATCCCTCTTTAGAAGCTCAAAAAAAGCGTCATTGGTAGTGGTATTCAGACTTTCCTCTGAAAGGAAACTTTCATTTTCAATATCCTCCAATTCCATTGGGATCCCACTCTCACGGGCTAAAATCAGGATCTTTCGGGACACATCAATCCCGCTCAGATCAATCTTGGGATCGGGTTCCGTATAGCCCTCCTTCATGGCTCTTTCCACAATTTTGTAGAACGGCTCACTGGCATCGTAATTATTAAAGACAAAATTCAAGCTTCCGGAGAGCACTGCCTGTATTTTTTGGATCTGATCCCCCGAAGCAACCAGGTTTTTCAAGGTTTCTATTATAGGAAGACCGGCTCCCACATTGGTTTCATATAAGAAAGACGCGCCATATTCCCGGGTGAGATCCTGAAGTTTTTGATAATTGACAAATTCATCGGCACAGGCAATTTTGTTGCAGGTGACCACCGAAATGGAATTTGCCAGATATTCCTTGTACCAGGCAGAAATTGCAGCACTTGCCGTATTATCCACAAAAATGCTGTTTCTCAGGTTAAGGCTCTTTACTTTCTCAAAAAATCCATTCTGATCTGCCTTTTCCCCCTTTTCCAGGGTTTCTTTCCAGTTCTCAAGATCAATACCATTTTCCTCAAAAACCATTTTCCTGGAGTTTGAAAGCCCCATCACCCGCACTTTAAGCCGGAGTTTTTCAAGCAAATAGCCTTCCTGATGTTTTAGCTGGGCGATTAGTTTCCCACCTACATTTCCCACGCCGGTAATAAAAAGATTGAGTTCCTTTGAAGGGACCTCAAAAAATTGTTCGTGAAGAGTGTTCAATGCTTTTTTAACATCCTTCTTGGCAATTACCGTAGAGATATTCCTCTCTGAGGATCCCTGGGCAATGGCCCTGATGTTGATGTTGTTGTTGCCCAGGGTACTGAACATTTTACCGCTCAGGCCATGATGGCTTTTCATCCGATCGCCCACCAGTGCAACAATGGCAACATTATCCTCAATCTCTACAGGTTTAATTCTCTTGTTCTGTATCTCCACTTCAAAAGCCTCATCCAGGGCTTCCTTGGCCGCAGAGGCTTCTTCATCTTTTACCGCAATACAAATACTGTGCTCAGAAGATGCCTGGGTTATCAAAACCACATTGATATTTTCCTGGTACAAAACATCAAAAAAGCGTTTGGAAAAGCCTGATATTCCAACCATTCCGCTGCCTTCAATATTCAATAATTTGATAGAGTCAATATGAGTGATTCCGGTGACCCATCTAAAATTTGCCTTGGTGGATTTGGAGATTAGGGTACCACTTTCTTCAGGTTTAAAGGTGTTCTTAATATGAATTTCGATATGTTTATCCAATAAAGGCTGAAGCGTTGGAGGGTAAAGCACCTTAGCCCCAAAATGGGACAATTCCATTGCCTCTTCATATGAAATATTTTTAAGGGGATATGCATGGGGAACTATACTGGGGTTTGCGGTATACATCCCGTCCACATCCGTATAGATCATCAGGCGCTCCACATCGAGGGCCCCTGCAAAAATTGCCGCGGTAAAATCTGAGCCGCCACGGCCAAGGGTACTGGGTACGCGCTGCTCATTCTTGGCTACAAAACCGGGAGCAACAACCAGGCTCACACTGTTTTCAGCAAAATAATTTTGTATATTCCTATTGGTTTTTTCATAGTTCACAAGGATTTTTTCATTGGTGTTCTTACAAACGATCAATTCCCTGGAATCTACAAATTTTGAATTTACCCCTATATTTTTAAAATATTCAGCAATAATGAGGGATGAAAGAATTTCCCCAAAACTGGCTACCACATGTTTGGTTTTGTTGGAGAGTTCATTTAAAAGATACACCCCTTCATAGAGCGTTTCCAATCGGTTGAATTCTGTTTTAACCCTACTTAAAATGGCACTTTGAGCTTGTACAGGAATTAATTCCCTAACAGCTTCGAGGTGTCTTTTTTCATTTTTTTCAAAAATCTCCTTATAGCTCAAATCTTCCCGTGAGGCCAGCTCCGCCATGTGCAGGAGGTCGTTGGTGACCCCGCCAAAAGCAGAAAAAACAGCAATTGTCGAATCCTTGCTCACAGCTGTTTGTACGATCGCTGCAACTAATTTTATTTTATCTGGAGTTGCTAATGAAGAACCTCCGAATTTTAAGATATTCATGGTTTTATCTCTTAGTGTAATTTAAAAATTTAGGAATTGTTTGTGCATCATACATGCGGGGACGGAAGTTTTAAATTGAGTACCCCATAGGGGTACAGGTAATTGTGCCAGAGATCATAATAATTGCCACCATTGAAGAAAAAGTGATATGCATATTATTAATAAATAATTCTTTATTTCTCATTATTTCCTTAAAACTAGTGGTAAAAGTATATAATATTACCTGCAAAAAAAACAAAAATATAAGTTTAACCTTAGAAATGTGAATTTAGTTTATTTCGATAAAAAAATTATGCTAATTCTAAATTAAACAGGCGATTTCTGTTTTTCCTTCAACAAAAAAAAACCCTCCCAACTTTAAAAGCTTCGGAAGGGTTCATATAAAGGCAAAATCAGGGTTCCACCTCAAAATCCAGGGAATCTCATTCCGGTTAAGATCCCAATTATCAGAAACTACAGACCGCTGATATAACTTCCATAAAGATCTTTAAAGGCAACCCCCTGTGCAAACCTGTATTTGTTTAGTTTTTTAAATTCTACCAGGCCCCACAATAAAAACTCTTTCATAAAATAGGTATCCTGGGAAGATATTTTGGGCTGGTATTTTTGAATCAGCTCATTTAGCGGAGCAATGGAATCCAGTTTTTCTATATACTCTTTCTCTGTTTGCTCATCCAGGATCTCGAAGCCGCTTTCACCAAAGAACCATTCCACCAGGTCTTTATAAGGGCTTTTTTCATCAGGTTTTTCCAGTTTTTCGATCTTAGGAAAATACAAGGGAAACAAGGTTTTTACCGAATCGGCTATTAACTGAAGCGCAACGGCCGCACTTCCCTCCTGCTCTCCTTCATACACAAGTTCTATTTTCCCGGTGATAGCAGGAATTACCCCTAGAAAATCCCCAAAACGAAGCAGGGTTTTTTCCTGCCCTGTTTTTAGGGCGCGGCGCTCGGCGGTGCTCAGGAGATTCTCGAAGGCAGAAATACTCAAACGAGCACTTATTCCGCTCCTGGCATCTATAAACTCACTGTCCCGGGCTTCAAAACTGATTTGTTCCAACAAATCCTTGGCGAGCTCCGGGATGTGAACCATCTCGGTCTGGGCCTTGTCCAGCTTTGCCTCCTGCGCGGTAATTGTTTTTGCTGTTTCAATATCCTGCGGATAATGGGTGAGGATTTGGGAACCTATCCTGTCCTTCAGAGGAGTAACGATACTCCCTCGATTGGTATAATCTTCAGGATTTGCTGTGAATACAAATTGCATATCCAAAGGCAACCGCAATTTAAACCCGCGTATCTGGATATCTCCTTCTTGCAGGATATTAAAAAGGGCTACCTGGATTCGCGCCTGCAAATCGGGAAGCTCATTAATAACAAAAATACTGCGATTTGCACGCGGGATCATGCCAAAATGTATTACCCTGTCATCTGCATAGCTGAGTTTTAAATTGGCTGCTTTTATTGGGTCAACATCGCCGATTAAATCGGCTACAGTAACATCCGGGGTGGCAAGCTTCTCAAAGAAACGCTCTTCCCGGGCCACCCAACTGATCGGGGTGTTATCTCCCAGCTCGGAAAGCAGTTCCTTGGCATATCTCGATATTGGCTGAAAGGGATCGTCATTGATCTCTGACCCCTCCACAATCGGGATCCACTGATCCAGTAATTTTACCATCAGCCGGGCCAACCTTGTTTTTGCCTGTCCCCGCAATCCCAGAAAGTTGATGTTGTGTTTTGAGAGAATTGCCCTTTCCAGCTCGGGAATAACCGTGGCTTCATACCCGTGAATTCCCTCAAAGGAAGCTTCGCCTTTTTTGATTTTTTTAAGCAAGTTCTGCCTTAATTCCTCCTTGATACTTTTGGGTTGATACCCGGAATTTTTCAATTCCCCGAAGGTTTTTATATTTTGGATTTTCATGATAGTTTAGTTTTTATAGATGAGATTTTAAAATTGGAATTTGGCCTCGTGGTGAATTGAAATTTGGAATTTTTTCTAGCCTTTAATTCTCTTTTTCCTATTTGTTTCGTAATCCTCGAAAATCATTTCTCCCAGGCCTTTTAGCCCTGTAAAAAATGCTTTCCCCTGGTTGGCCTGGGTAAATTCCCGTACAAAGCGTTCCAGATAGGGATCCTGGGCGATCATAAAGGTGGTGATGGGAATATGCAATTTTCTGGCCTGTTGGGCCGCATTGTAACATTTGTCAATTATATATGGATCCAGGCCCACGCTGTTTTTATAATAGGCGCCATCACGCTCCCTCACACAACTGGGCTTCCCGTCGGTGATCATAAAAATTTGCTTGTTGGTATTGCGTTTGCGCCGCAACAGATCCATGGCCAGCTGCAAGCCGGCAACGGTGTTGGTATGATATGGCCCAACCCTTAAATAAGGCAGATCCCCAATTGAAATCGTCCAGGCATCGTTCCCAAAAACCAGGATATCCAGGGTATCTTTTGGATATCGGGTGGTGATGAGCTCTGCAAGGGCCATCGCAACTTTCTTGGCGGGGGTGATCCGATCCTCGCCGTAAAGGATCATACTATGACTGATATCGATCATCAGCACCGTGCTCATCTGCGATTTATGGTGGGTTTCCTCAACCACCAGGTCATTCTCGGTCATTTTAAAATCCCCGGTCCCATGATTTATTTGTGCATTGCGCAAGCTCTCGGTCATCGAGATCTTATCCAAAGAATCTCCGTAATGGAATTCCTTGAACTCCCCGGTATGCTCATCCCCCATTCCCTGCTGTTTGGTGGAATGATTTCCGGATCCACTGCGTTTTAATTTTCCAAAAATCTGGTTGAGGGCCTGTTGTCTGATCGCTCTTTCGGTTTTGGCGGTGATTGCCAAGCCGCCTTTTCCATCCGGGGCTATTTCCTCTCGGATAAATCCCTTTTTCTTTAGATCTTCTATAAAATCGTCTATGGAATAGGCCTCTGTTGTAAGGGCATACTCCGAATCCAGCTGCCGCAACCAGTCGATGGCTTCCTCAAAATCTCCCGAGGTATGGGTGATTAATTCCTTAAAGATCTCGAAGAGTTTTTCAAACGGAGTCCCACTGGGTTCTTCAAATTTTTTAAAGACAAAGCCTTTCCTTATTTCATTATTCTTCCTTTTCATATTGGGTCCTTCTTATTTGTACAGCTTTAACTTTCCCTAAAAGCGCCAAAAAATCCACATGTTTAAATGCTGATTTAAGCTTTTCACAAAGTTTAAAATGATGCCTTTTAAATTTTCTAAAGTTAAGGCATTTTATGCTAAATCAAAAAACTGGGCTGTTTCAACACGAATTAAAATTTTGTTAAGATCATTTTTTGGAGAGCTAAACTCAAGGTAGATTCATCGGAACCTATGAATATTTTATCATTTAGAACTTCCCCAAAAAGAAGCTATAAAATTAGTAGTGCAATGGTGGCACAAAAAAACGTCTTATTTGCCATCAATACCCTAAAATAAAATGGAGCTATATCCAGTTGATTTTTTCAATTAAGAGCTTGGAATCGTTTTGCTAAATTTAATTCTTATAAATTGAAGTATTAACTTTAGATTTGTAAAACATCTAGCAGCAAATGACTATTCCAGAAATCATTATTACTTTTTTTAGCATCCTGATGCTCCTCCCCACTCTTGCTTCCATGACCAAATTTGATCAGTGGTGGGTACGTGGATTTGATTTTCCCAGAATTCAAATCAGTTTTTTGATCATAATTGTCCTTATTTTTACATTCCTAACCTATTCTTTTAAAGAAACCTGGCATTTTATAATTACAGGTTTGGTGGTTGCCAGTTTTGTATACCAGGCCATCAAAATTTTTCCATATACCATTTTCTCAAAAAAGCAGGTTTTAGGGTATAAAAAAAAGGATTCCAAGGGTACTATCTCCATATTAATAAGCAACGTCTTAAAACCAAATAAAAGCTCGGATAAATTAATTGAGCTGGTTCATAAAAAACAACCTGATATGCTGTTAACCCTGGAAACCAATAAGCGCTGGGAGGAGGAGTTGAAGGTAATTCAAAAGTACTATCCATATACAGTAAAAATCCCGAGGGACAATTTATACGGAATGCACTTGTATTCCAAATTAAAACTGGAAGAAATTGAGGTTAAATACATAATTGAGGTTGACATCCCCTCCATTCACGGGTATGTACGGTTAAATAACGGAAAAAAGATAAAAATACATTGCCTGCACCCAAAACCCCCAAGTCCTACCGAAAATCCCACCTCTACCAACCGGGATGCTGAATTGCTTTTAGTAGGAAGAGCTGTGAAAAAAAATTTGGAACCGGTATTGGTTTTTGGCGATCTGAATGATGTAGCCTGGTCCAGGACCACACAACTATTTCAGAAATTAAGTGGGTTAATGGACCCCCGAATTGGAAGGGGATTTTTTAACACCTTCCATACCGGTTATGCCCTGTTGCGGTGGCCCCTGGATCATGTTTTTCATACCAATGATTTTACCCTTATAGAATTAACGCGGTTGACAAGTATAGACTCGGATCACTTTCCGATGTTTATAAACCTGAATTATGAGCCCAGGGCTGAAGCTATGCAGGAGCAACCGGAAGAGGCTAACGGAGATGAGAAACAGTGGGCAGATGAAAAAATTGAGGATGGCAACCCAAATCAAACTGAGGTTTAATTGAATCGAACCCTAATTCTGAAAAAATTCCTTCAACAAACCAAATTCTTTAATCCGTTTGCAATTCTCAAGGGAAACAGGTTTTTCCATAAAATCGATCACATTGGAATAGGTACCCGCTTTTTCTTTATCGGCTTGGTCTATTGATGAGGAGACCACGATCACAAAGACATTTTCTGAAATTTTCATTTCCTTTAAAATATCCAAAAATTGCCATCCATTCATTTCCGGCATATTTATATCCAGAAAAATAAGGAAATGCTGCTCGATTGCTTCCGTTTTCATGAATTCAATTGCCGCTGTGGCAGCTTTAAAAGAAAGGGGATCATTTGCAAGGCCGCTTCTTTGGAATAATTTGCGTTGCAAAAACACCATGATATCATCATCATCAATTATTATTACTTTTAACATATGCGGGAGGGAGAGATTGACTCATCAGTTTTACTGTTAATTTTTCTTAATATACCATCCAATTCCCTTGCCGAGCTTAAAATATGAGACAGTAACTGGGCCTGATCGTCCAGCTCATCGAGGTTTTCCAGGGAATCTATAAGCCCCATAATCCGTGCGAGCGGGGCCCTGACTATATGAGATTGGGTCCAGGCGATCTCCTTAAGCTTTTCATTATGCCTCTCAATGGTTTCAATATAATTGTGAATTTCGGTAATGTCCTGCATAGAGCCAATCATTTTAAGAGGCTTTCCCAGAGTATCGGTAACAAGATATGTCCGGTCCAGGATGTATTTATAGCTACCATCGGCGCAGCGAAACCGGTACTTTACTTGTAAATTTCCATGACCCTTTTTATAAACCTGGGCCACCTGATTTTTAACAGCTTCTGCATCCTCAGGATGGACCTTATCATCCCACCAGGAGCCCTTGCTACTAATTTGATCCCTGGTGTATCCAAACATGAATTCCATCCCCTCATTATAATGCATTACATCATTTTGCACGTCATAATCGGTAATGGTATCACTGGTTGCTTTTCCCACTATATTATAGCGATCCAGACTTTCCATCAATTTTTTTTCCTGTTGTACAAACTCGGTGATATCCCGGAAATTGGCTACAATCCCGTTTACAGAAGTATCGTCGTACAAATTGGTCAATATGGATTCTATCCACTTCCAAGTATCCTTTGTAGTTTTAATGCGGAAGGAAGGGATTTGAACCCTTTTTTTCTGATGCAACAGCAATATGCACTCCTTAACCTGCTCGAGATCATCGGTGTGAATAAATTCAAACAAATTATAATAGATCAACACTTCATCGGTGATTCCCATCACTAATTTTGAAGAGGGGCTCACATAAGACAAGTTTCCTTCAAAATCCAAAATCATCACCAAATCAGATCCATCCTGTACCAAAGCCTTAAAGCGCTGTTCGCTATTCTTCAAGGCCTGTTTAGCTTCAAGACTGCCGGTAATATTATTGGCAAGGGCAACCCTGGCCTGCTTCCCATCAAAAATAATAGGATTGCTCTGTATTTTTAGATGGACTATTTCTCCGCTTTTTTTCCTATGAGAAATATTTAATTTAAATAGGCCGTCGTTTCTTATTAGATCCATAATTTCCGATTCTGGTGCATCAGGCCCTGCCCAAAGATCTTTTATGTCCATACCCAGGAATTCTTCCCTTGAATACCCGTACAATTCAACAGCAGCAGCGTTCACACTTAAAAATTTATAGCACCCCCTGTCCAAAACCCACATTGGCAGAGGACTGGAATCGAATAAATTCTCATATTTCTTCTCAGATTCACTTAGCTGAATTTCAATTCTTTTTCGCTCAATTCCATAGTGGATGCTCTTTAAGAGTTGGCCTGGGTTTAGTTCATCTTTTAAAAGGAAATCTGAAATCCCCAGGGAAAGTGTTTTTAACCCAAAACCGGTATCGGCAGCACCTGTTAAAATAATAACAGGGCTTTTATTGGCAAGAAGTACGATGTTTTTCGCCAGGTTTTCCCTATTGCACACGTCGGGAAGGGAAAGATCGAGCAAAATCGCGTCAAAATAAATTGATGATTTCAATAAACTTTCGGCTTCGCTAATGCTACCTGCCCTGGAAATTTTAAAAGTATTCTGCTCCTTGTTTAAATAAGCTTCTATTAAAATAAAATCCTCAGCCTGTCCTTCAATAACCAAAATGTGCAGGGGAACAGATTTATATTGCATACACCATATTAATTATTTGGAAGGTGAACAATGAAGTTCCAGAAATCCTATAAGGATGACTCACTTTTAAAAAGTCGATTAGAGTTGGACATAACATTAATATTATTAAAAACTTAACCTTCCCGCGGAGCCTCCGTTGTTAAAAAGATAACCTCCAGATGTTCCTCTACCGGAACTTTATCAATAGGTATCATATATTTTAATGCAAAAGACTTAGGGTTTGCAAATATACTGAAATTGGCCTTGCATTGTAAAATGAAATGCGGTTCCATTTCCCAATTGTGATTTCCCCCAAAATTTTACACCGGGACTTCATTGAAACTTTCCGATTCTTTATATCATTTGTTATAAAATTGGATAAAAGTTGTTTTAAGGGAATTCATGCAGCTGAGTAGTCCATATTGAAAAATCTGATATCGCTTCCTTTATTTAGAGGGAACGCAAAACAGCCTGTCAAAACACACCAAATAAAAAATAAAATTTCAAAAACTTAAGCGCTTAAAAAAACCGCTTGCTCAATTGAATTCCACCACCAAAATTAGGAGAAGCAATAGAACTAAAATCCGCACCAATCTGGACATTCACGTCCACCACATTTTGCCAGAGCTTTAAATCCAGGTAGGTAGATAAGATATTGCTCATAAGCTTGTCCTGCCCTTTGCTGCCGTAATTTTTTCGATAACTGTTAAGCAATTTATAAGGCAATTTATTAAAAGCCGTTCCGGAGATTCCAAGGTGATGCGCAATAATTTTATTATTGTTCACCCTAAACCTATTTTCATCCAAAGTAATAAATGGAACTCCCAGGATCCTGTTTTCATAGGTCCACCCCGATCTGTAAAGATGGTTGTTAAAATAATTATCCTCTCCGTCTGAAGTTGGGAAGTTCTTACTTTGATTCCTCGTGTAATACAATTCATACATAAGCGCATCCACCCATTTTCCTGCTTCAGGGACTTCAATGTAAATCCCATAGCGGCCATCCGGGGTATTCC
>JBGSWA010000349.1:0-5313 GCA_041752645.1 Gillisia sp.
CTTCAATATTCACACCATGAAAGTACAAAAGCAGAGGGTATTCAGCTAATATATTTGCCGACTATGTGACATGAAGACAATATTTTTCATAGCCTATTTGTCATGCTTTTAAAACAACTATATTAGCTACTGATTAGTTACTTATATTCTTATAAAAATTTCGGATGCTGAATAGGTGCAGAATAAGGCCTTTTTTCGATGTTGTCTTTTTATTTGATATCAATTACTGTGTTTTCCCCTGTCATATTGTGGGTGTTTTTTCACTTGTCACCTCCTATTCAATGTCTTTCCATAAATAAGAACTTTAGAAGGTCAGATACATCTTTTTAAAAATAAATTATTTTTTCTTCATTTGCTTCAAGGCCATATAAGGAAAAGCAAGGTTCAAAACACCTTTTGAGGAAAACCTGTTTGTCCGGAATTTTTTTTTAGTCCGGCAAAGCAACAAATTCTTGGACTTTCAGAATAATCAACTATTTCTTATTTAGAAATCATTGTAGGGATCTCCTACATTTCAATTCCGGAAGCTCGAATTTTTCGATCAGATGCCAGAATACTCGACCAAAAAAAATTGAACTATTTCCTTTTTTCAATACATTTAAGTAAGATTATTATCTCCCTCAATCCAAGGTAATTAAGATTCCCCCACCAATCCATTATTTTAAGCGTTCAATAAAAAATATTCAAGGGACAGTAGTGTCAAATGGGCTAGTTTATATCGAACAAACGATAGAATTTAAGACTGTCTCATCCGCGATCTTACCTTGAATATAATAGTATAACTCCCCGGTTATTGAGCTCCAATTCCCCTGTTTGAAAATTAAACTTAAGTTGAATTAGTAATAATTGCTATGTTTAGAACTGCTGAATTTCCGGGTTACCGTCAACTGGATCAAATGGACTGCGGCCCTACCTGCCTTAAGATCATTGCAGAGTTTTTTGGCAAGGATTTTCATCTGGAATACCTCAGGGAGATCTCATTTTTACAGAAAGGGGGAGTTTCCCTGTCCGGGCTTTCCCAGGCATTGAAAAAAATCGGGATAGAATCTCTTGGGATAAAAGCAAATCTACAGGAACTTGTTGGCGATGTGCCGCTTCCGGCTATTGCGCATTGGGAGGGGAATCATTTTTTAGTGGTTTACAAGACAAATTCCAGGTTTATTTTTGTTTCAGACCCGGCAATTGGAAGGGTAAAATATTCCCATTCTGAATTTCTTGAAAAATGGGGAGAAACCGATACCCCACAAGGCGTTCTCCTCCTATTGGAACCCACTGAAAAATTTTTTCAGGACGAATCCCACGAGCAGCGGGTTAAAGCTGGGATCGGATTTTTGTATGATTACCTAATGCCGCATAAAAAATATTTGAACCAGGTTCTTCTGGGATTATTTGTAGCGACTATCATACAATTAATGCTTCCTTTTTTGACCCAGAGTTTGGTGGACTACGGGATCAATTATGAAAATATTGGATTTATTCATCTTATAGTTATTGCCCAGCTTTTTTTGTTTCTTACCCGTTCCGGGGCTCAGCTAATAAGGGATTGGATCTTACTGTATATCAGTACCAGGGTAAATATCGCTATGATCAGTGATTTCCTTGATAAATTATTAAGGCTTCCAATTACCTATTTTGAATCGAAAACCACTGGGGATTTTATGCAGAGGATTTATGACCATCAGAGGATTGATGAATTTTTAAGTGGGCGTGCTTTGACCATTCCCTTTGATGTTTTTAACATCCTTATTTTCGGTATGGTTTTAAGTTTTTTCGATACCACAATTACTGTGATTTTCTTTGTTGGGACTTCATTATTCCTGGGATGGTCCCTGCTGTTTATGAAAAACAAGGAATTTTTGGATCACCAACTTTTCGATTTAAACAGGAAAGAGCAATCTCTTTTTCTACAAATAATTCTAGCCGTTCAGGAAATTAAACTCAACAGCTCGGAGCACAGGAGAAAAACCGAATGGAAAAACAACCAGGTCAAACTTTTTGGTTTGCAATCAAGAATATTAAAGGTAGATCAGGCACAGATCAACGGGGGTAAATTTATTAATGAACTCACCAATATTGTCATTGTTTTCTGGTCGGCCAAAGCTGTTATTACAGGAGAAATTACCTTGGGAACTATGTTGGCCATTCAATTTATTATCGGCAATCTCTCCTTGCCCATTTCCAATACAATAGATTTTCTTGTTGGTTACCAGCGGGCGACCCTTTCCCTGAACAGGTTGTCTGAAATTCACAATCAGAAGTCAGAAGAGCATTCTTGGATGGATTCCACACCCATTCAAGCTGCGGATATTCTTATTAAAAACCTCAGTTTTGGTTATGGAGAATCAACCTCAGAACCCACCCTTCATAATATTACTGTGTCCATTCCCTTGGGTAAAACCACCGCAATTGTCGGTCCCAGTGGTTCGGGTAAAACCACCCTGCTTAAATTATTATCAAAGCTTTATCCTCCGGGATTGGGCAGCATTAAAATTGGCGATGAAAATCTCAAGGATTTAAATCCGGATACCTGGCGAAAAATGTGCGGAATAGTGATGCAGGACGGGATTTTATTCAACGATACCATTGAGAGGAATATCACCGAATCCAAATCCCATTTACCAACAAATAAAAAATTGCTCAACAAGGCAATAGAGATGGTGAACCTTACAAATTTAATTGAGAAGTTGCCTTTTGGAGTTCAGACCAGAATTGGGGAGCAGGGACAACTTCTAAGTGGAGGTGAGAAGCAGCGGTTATTAATTGCCAGGGCAATTTACAAAGATCCCGTTTATTTATTTTTTGATGAAGCGACCAGTTCTCTGGATTCGGAAAATGAAAAAGTAATTACAGAAAACCTGGTTGCTTTCTATAAAAATAAAACAGTGGTAATAATAGCCCACCGACTTTCTACCGTTAAGAATGCCGATCAAATTTTAGTGATGAATGAAGGGGAAATTGTGGAAATAGGAAATCATTTCGATTTGGTATTACAAAATGGGATTTACCATAATTTGATCAGGAACCAACTTAAATAATAGAACTCATTAATAACACCACCAAATATCAATCTGAAAATCACTTTAATGGTGAACCAGTGGGAATCCTGCGGTGGGGAACACTGGTGGTGGTTTTGTTTTTTATATTTTCCATTATATTGTCCTCCATATTTTCATTTAATGAAGTAATTGAGGGAAATGTTATTATTACCTCCAAGAATCCCCCTGTACAAATTCTGTCCAAAAAAACAGGTGCTATTTCCTCGATGAATTATCAAGCAGGAGATTCTATTGCAGAAGGGGCTACTCTGGCTATTATTGAAAATCCCGCTAGTGAAAAGGATGTTGCTTATTTGAAACAGATGCTTCCTGCCACACTATCAATCCTGAATTCTATGGATGATTTAAATAGTGAATTTCCACGGCAACTTAATCTGGGGAGCACAATCCAGCCCTTTTACAATGTCTTTTTAAGCACCTACCAAAAATTAATTTTGGAGAGTTCCCTTCGAGAAGGAATTATTCTCCAGAGGCAGCTGGGGGACGAGCTTTCCAATCTGAATCTGTTATTAAAAAATAAAAGGGAAGAGCTTTCCTTGGCAACACAAAGTCTTATTGCCCTTGAGGTTAATTTTCAAAGACATCAAAATTTATTGCCAACCGGGGTGATATCTCAAGGTGATCTGGGAAGAATAGAAAATGAATTTTTAAAAGGAAAGCGCCAATTCCTCGCTCAGCAACAAGAGTTGAATAAAATGGTCCTTGCCAGAAACAATATCGTAAAAGATCAACAATTGGTTGAGAATTCGGATTTTAAAAATGGGAGTATTCAGGAGGCGGAACTAATCCTTGCCAGGCAGGATTTATTAAATGAAATTTCGGAATGGGAAGAAAATTTTCTGCTCAAAAGCCCTATTGAGGGCAGGCTTTCTTACAATGATGTTTGGGGAAAATTTCAGAATGTAACCTCCGGGGAGGCCATTTTCACAGTAGTCCCCTATGAGAGACAGGACTTGATTGGAAAGTGCGATATTCCAATTAGAAATTCCGGCAAGATCCGCAAGGGTCAAAGGGTGATTCTAAAACTGGAGAATTTTCCATACCGGGAATGGGGAACTGTGGAGGCAAGTGTGGGCTCCATTTCTCAAGTTCCCAAAGCAGGCAAAAATCCTGGCTATGTGGTGTATCTGAACATTGAAGATTTAATTACCTCGTACGGTAAAAATTTGGAATTTAATCAGGATTTAATCGGCACGGCTGAAATTCTACTGGAGGAGGTAACTGTTCTGGAGCGCCTTTTTTATCAATTTAGAAACCTATGGTCAGAAAATTTTAAATGATTTCAGATGAATTTCTCGCGAAGGTATCCTATAAAAAATTTGGGAATATTTCTATTGCTTTTAGTGCTTGTCTTTTCCACAAATGGATTCTCCCAAAATAATTCAGCGCATCCCGATGCAAAGCTGATAATGAGTTTATCTTTTAAAAGCATCAGCGATCTCGAGAATAAGGCCTGGGAAAAAGACGATATGGAGCTGCTTAGAATTTTCAATCAGGCTCATGAGAAAAAAGCAAAAGCTAAAAATAATGATATTGAAATTGCCAGGGCATTTTATTACAGGTCAATTTTTGAAGAACCAAACACAGCTTTGTTGTATTGCGATTCCATCATACAGGTGACCAAAAATAGCAAACACCAGAATTTTCCAACCCTGGGATATATTCTCAAAGGCCATATTCATTACAATTCGGGTAATTTTCAGGATGCGCTTAATAATTACCTGAGTGCTTTTAAATTGTCTTTAGAAAAGGAAAATACCAGACAACAGCGGGAAATATCCTTAGGTATTGCCGCAATTCGGAATAACAATGGGCAACATTATGCCGCAGCCGAACTTTACTGGCGGTCCTTAAGTCTATTAATGCGCGAGAATAATTTCCAAAGCATTCATCACCAGGAATATATAATATTATTATTTAATCTCTCCACCACCCATTTAAGGTTGCATGAGATTGATTCGGCCAAATATTATGTAAAAAAAGGGATGGAACAAAGTCTCATTTTTAAGGACGAATCGAATTTCAGGGATTTTGTCCTGCTAGATGCCCAAATTAATTATTATGACAAAGATTATAAAAGGGCGAAGGATACCCTGCTTAAATACGTCAATTCCTTAGAAGGCACCAATAAAGCCATCAAGCTGTATTATCTTGGAAAGATTGAAGAAAAATTTGACAACAAGGTGCTTGCCCTGAGATATTTTGAAGATATAGATGCTATCCTTTCAAAAACCGGGGATCCATATGTTGTGATCAA
>JBGSWA010000350.1:0-3164 GCA_041752645.1 Gillisia sp.
GGTGATTGCATCCAAACTATCCGGTTCTATTGATCTTGAAAAAAGAAGAAAGAGCGCAGCATGGTTTGAAATGGAACCATCACAGATTGGTTTAAATTTACAAATCCCCAATGGGCGAAAAGACCTATTACTGATTTGTCATTCCTAAGGGACGCATTAAAAGGAATGCAGGGGAATTAACTTTTTTGTACGGGATATCTTTGAGGGGAAGGTGCGGGTTAGTGAATAAGCCCAGCCGGCGTTCAATAACTTTTTACTTCCTTCTGGATTTTTTTTAATTTCTAAAAACAGAAAAAGCTGCCCGTTAAGAGCAGCTTTTTCTGTTATAAAAATTTTATTTGAATTATTTAAAGGAAGTCACCCCGTATTTTTTGGCTTCAGCTTTAGCCTCAGGAGCCCAGGCGGTCAAATTATTGATCCTGGTTGTTGTTGCAGGGTGGGTGCTCAAAAATTCCGGTGGAGACTGTGAATTGGCTTGAGCGGCCATTCTTCTCCAAAGATCAGCGGCCTGATCAGGGTTGTATCCTGCAATAGCCATTAAGGTAAGACCAATTCTGTCGGCTTCAGTTTCATGGCTTCGGCTAAAGGGCAACATTACCCCCACCTGAGTCCCCAACCCATAGGCTTGTGCAAAAATTTGTTGCGTCTGCTCGCTTTTCCCGCTTAAGGCAACACTACCAGCAACTGCACCCAACTGTTGTAATTGAGCTGCACTCATACGCTGTGCTCCGTGATCCGCCAAGGCGTGTGCTACCTCGTGGGCCATAACCACAGCAATTCCAGTTTCATCTTTTGCTACGGGCAGGATCCCGGTATAAAAAACAACTTTTCCTCCGGGCATAGCCCAGGCGTTTACTGCATCGTCCTTGACCAGGTTGAATTCCCATGCAAAATCATTTAAATACCCCTGATACCCATTGGCATTCAAGTACCTTTCGGAAGCAGTGACAATTTTTTGTCCAACATTTTTGATCATATTAGCCTCCGAAGTACCTGTGACCACTTTATTCTCTGCCAGAAATTGGTCATACTGTTGAAAAGCCATTGGAAACAACTGGGCATTTGAAACAAAATTCAGGTTTTGCTCTCCCGTAAAAGGATTGGTTTTACAGGCTATCAACGTTAGCACTGTAAGTACAGTTATAAGTAAACTTCTTTTTATCATGGTTTTTAGTTTAATTTGTTAAAAGTACAAAACAGCCCTCACCAATGTACAGGATTTATGCTCTCTTTAACAAATGGATAAAACCAAAAATGATACCAATTTAATTTAGTGGGAAGCTTTATTGAGATGCTGGGGTCTTCTCTCATAAATTATTAACTTGCAGGTTTTATATAAATTATGCCAAAAAAACATATTAAAAAAACCCCTGTCCAGGTATTGCTTACCCCTTCTTACATATTCTGCACAGGGAAAATTTTAACTGCGCTCTCCCCTTGGCTGGCGAGTCGCTTTGCAGCTAAACTTTTTTTATCCCCATTTCGCTATAAATTGCCCGGCAGGGAAAAGGAAATGGATGAAAAATCAATTCAGGAAACTATAGATGTTCCAACTCTAAACAGGAAAATTGTAGTTTATAAATATGGATCCGGTCAAAAAAAGGTTTTGTTGGTACACGGGTGGAGCGGCAGCGGCACCCAATTGTGTGCTATCGCGAAAGAATTGGTACAAAAGGGGTTTAGCGTGATAAGTTTTGATGCTCCCGCCCATGGAAAGGCCCCCGGAAAAATGAGTATGATGCCATTTTTTATTGAATCCATACATCATTTGGAAAAAAAATACGGACCTTTTCAGGTTGCCATCGGGCATTCCCTGGGAGGCATGTCTCTTTTAAAGGCCATCAAGGATGGGTTTAGGGTACATAGACTGGTACTGATAGGGACCGCCAACAGTGTCACCCATATCACAAGGGAATTCGCAAAGAATATGATGCTAAGTGAAGAGGTAGCTATTTTGATGAAGGCGTACCTGGATAAAAAATTCGGGGAGGATATGGATAGGTATTCCGGCGCCTTCTCAGCCCAAAGCGTTAAAGTACCAACCCTGGTCGTACACGACAAAAATGATATCGATGTTCATATAAGCTCGGCACTGGAAATTGTCAAGCAACTTGATCAAGGAACCTTATTTGTGACCGAAGGTTTGGGACATCGAAAAATCTTAGGAAATCCAGATGTTATTAACAAAATTTCAACATTCATCACGGAATGATTTTTGTAATTTTAAAACAAAATAAGTTAAAAATCATGAAGACCCTAATCCTTACTTTGCTGACAATCATTACATTGAGTTGCAATGGAAATGCTCAAAAGAAATCAAAGCTGTCTTCAGAATTTGAAATCACCAAGACGGAGGCTCAATGGAAAAAGCTCCTAACCCCCCAGCAATACGCCGTATTGCGCAGAGGCGCAACAGAAAATGCTTTTTCCAGTGAACTAAACGATGTATCTGAACCCGGAACTTTTGTTTGTGCAGCCTGCGGCAAAGAAGTATACCGATCGGAATATAAATTTGACAGCGGTACGGGTTGGCCAAGTTTCGACAGGGCAATTCCAGGCGGGGTAACTTTTGGAAGTGATTCAGCATTGGGATATGAACCCCACGAAATTCATTGTGCCCGCTGTGGAGGTCATTTAGGACACCTTTTTGAGGACGGTCCCCCAGAAACCACAGGAAAAAGACATTGTATCAATGGGGTCGCCATGAATTTTATCCCCGATCCCCCTAAAAAAGAATAATAAAAAATGGGCAGCACGGAATCCCCACTGTAAATTAAAAAACACATGTGAAATGAGCATAAACTACACCCAACTGTAAAGCCCAGGGAAGAAATGCAAATTACAAGGGACCTATAAAATCATTTAAAAACATATGAAACATCCATCAGGAATTAAATTTCTCACCCGCGCAAAATAATTAAATGGATGTTGCAGATGTCTGCAAATAAAATAATTAAACAGATGAAATATAAAATGGAAAAAAGCGAGGAGCAGTGGAAAGAACAACTCTCACCAGAGCAATACCGCGTCTTGAGAGAAAAAGGAACCGAGGCCCCGCACTCCGGAAAATACAACCTGCATTTTGACAAAAACGGAGATTACAGATGCGCTGCCTGTGACGCCAGGATCTTTGAAGGCCACAGCAAATTTGAAAGTGGTTGTGG
>JBGSWA010000351.1:0-9867 GCA_041752645.1 Gillisia sp.
CAACGGATTATGGATATCTACAGTCCCGAATTGCTGACCGCACAGGAGAACCTGTTGTTTGTTTTAAAAAGTGATCCGGAAAATGAAATACTGATCAATGCTGCCCGCCAAAAACTATTACTTCTTGGCATGAGTACGACCCAATTGAATGAAGTAGTAAAGACCGGTAAACCTTCTTTTAAGGTTTCAATTTTAAGCAACTATAGCGGACATATCCATGAAAGTAATGCTGCCGGAATGACGGATAATTCATCTGAGGGCATGCAGCAGATTGCAGTATCCACCACGGCTTTGTCCGTAAAGGAAGGCATGTATGTACAAAAAGGACAAAACATCTTCACCGTGTATAATCCCAATAAGGCCTGGGTGTTGCTAAATATTTTTACCGGTCAGGCTGCTATGGTGAAAGTGGGGAATAAGGTGCGCATCACTCCCGAAACGGATCCCGGCAGCGATTTCAGGGCAACCATCAATTATATAGAACCGGTGTTCCGCGAAGGAAGTAAAACCATGACTGCGAGGGTGTATTTTGATAATTCAGGATACAAAATCCCAATTGGTAGCCCGGTGAAAGCCACGGTATTTGCAGGATATCGTTCCGCGGATTGGTTACCTGAAGAAGCCGTTCTGTCTTTGGGATTGGATCAGGTAGTCTTTGTAAGAACCGGAGAATCTTTTGTGGCAAGAAAAGTGGAAACAGGGATTACGAATAAGCATTTGGTTCAGGTTTTGAGTGGATTGGATAAAGCGGAGGCTGTTGCAGCGAATGCGCAGTATTTGGTGGATAGTGAGAGTTTTATTCAGGTGAAAGAGCAATAGGCAATGGGCAATGAGCAAAGGGCAATGGGCAATGGGCAATGAGCAATGGGCAATGAGCAAAGGGCAATGGGAAATAGGCAAAGGGCAATGAGCAATTGGCAATGAGCAATAGGCAATGAGCAATGGGCAGGGGGGCATTTGGCAAAGGGCAATGGGCAATTGGCAAATAGCAATAGGCAATGAGCGTTTTATATAGACTTAAATAATAAAACTAAAGTTTAAAATTAAAATTTCGCAAAATGGCATATCTTAAGATTGGTAATACCAAAGTGTATAAGCTTGCATTTGAATTGGCTATGCAAATTTTTGAGGTTACAAAATCCTTTCCAAAAGAGGAGAGGTATGCCCTGACTGATCAAATAAGAAGATCAAGCAGAACTGTGTGTGCTTGTTTGTCGGAGGCACATAGAAAAAGATTGTACCCGGCTCATTTTGTTGCCAAGGTGTCTGATGCTGATATGGAGAACGCAGAAACACAAACCTGGTTAGAATTTGCATTAGCCTGTGCCTATATTGATAAGGATAATTATACGCAACTAGTAAATACATCAGAACAGGTAGGGAATTTGCTTAACCATATGATTAGTAATCCTGAAAAATATACATGAAGATGGTACAATATAATAATTACCTGAAAATTAAACTATTGCATATTGCATACTGCATATTGCTTATTTCCCCATCGTGTAAAAACAAAGATGCGGATACGGCAAACAAAAACGAATATTATACCTGTAGCATGCATCCGCAGGTGATGCAGGACAAGCCCGGGCTTTGTCCGATTTGCTATATGGATCTGATTGTGGTGGAAAAGACAAATACCGCAGCTGATGAAATATCCCTGAATGAAGAACAGATCCGTTTGGGAAATATCATAACGGATACAATCCGCAATGGGATGATGGGTGATGAAACCCTGCTGACTGCGACGGTGAATACGGATGAGACGATGGTCAACAGCATCAATGCACGAATCATGGGGCGTATCGATTATTTGTACTATAAAAATATCGGGGACTATGTTTCCAAGGGGGCGCATCTTTATGATTTATACAGTGAAGAATTAAATAATGCCAAACAGGAATATCTCGTAGCGCTTGAAAAGCAACAAACACTTCAGAATTCCATCATCGATTTTACCCGCTTGCTTGAAAGCTCCAAAACCAAATTGCTTTTGTGGGGCATGACTGAGGCGCAGGTAGCAGAACTTGCGAAGACCGGAAAGACTTCGCCACTCACTGCCTTTTACAGCAACGCTTCCGGATACATAACCGATTTACAAGCCACGGAAGGTCAATATGTAAGCGAAGGGAGCATGATTTTGAGGTTGGCTGATCTTTCTTCGGTTTGGGTGGAAGCACAGGTTTATACTTCGCAATTGTCTGAGATCAATCTCAATGGCATTGCTGCGGTGCAGTTTCCGGATATTCCAAGGAAAACCTGGAAAGGGAAAATCGAATTCACCAATCCTGAAATTTTTTCAGACAGCCGGTTGAATCTGATTCGGGTTTCTGTACCCAATGCTCAGGGAATCCTGAAACCCGGGATGCCTGCTTATGTGCGTATTCAAAACAAACAACTGAATGCATTGACCCTTCCTTCTGACGCAGTGCTCCGCGATGGAACCATGAATATTGTTTGGGTGCAATCCGGCCCCCTCAGTTATAAAAGAAAAATGGTGGAAACCGGAATGGAAAGTGGTGACCGTTTGGAAATAAAATCGGGATTGCAAAACGGGGACGTTATCGTAATCAGTGGTGCTTATCTTTTGAACAGCGAATTTATCTTTAAGAAGGGAAGCAATGCTATGGCTGGTATGGAGGGGATGTGATTTTGACCGCAAGGAAGGTATATTTGAATGCATAACCGGAATAATTAATTCAACATGAAAAGTGTCGTTTCATTTTTTGCAATCCTTTTTGCTATGGAATCCTGTAAGCAAACCGGCACTGATATAGTTTATGAAATAAAGGAAATGATTTCTCCTGCTACAGATTCAAGTGCCGAACCTTCCTTATTTACCGATAGAACTGGCTTCTATGCTTCTTTGATTATTTGCGGAAACAGGGACGCTGTTCTGCACAGGAAATGACCTGTTTTAAAATTACCCTTTTTTCTGCTTCTGCATTCAGTAACGATTCCTCCGTTGTTGGCTTCCTTAATCCTTTGGAAAATGGTTTGCCACAGGCTATTCCATTATAGTATGCTGCCCTGTTGATTTTTTCTTTTTTTTTGATGAGTTTGGATTTAAAGGATATCTGTTTTTTTAGCAGGTATTTATTGGGCTAAAAGCCTGTAGATCCTGTGCAATAAAAATAATGTGCGCATTTCAAAAAAGACTGTTAAGCGGAATTTTGCAACCATTACCCTGAATTGTGTAATGTAATGGAGGTTTAACCAGGTACCTTTTCCTGATATAATATTTCATAAAAAATTGAAATAAAATCTCAATGAAAAAACTACAAATACTGGCATTATCCTTCGGCTTATTAATAGCTGTTGCAGGATGTCAGTCTACGCAAAAATTACTTTCTAAAACGGATTCGAAAAATGAAATCATGACCGCCATTGCGAATGATGTAGAAATGGCTAAAGAGATGAAGCACATGATCATGGAAAGTAAAACCGGTAAAACGGTGGTGGAAGAAAGTGAAAAAATGAAAATGATGATGGAAAAAAAAGCCATGATGAAAAAGATGATGAAGGAGAATCCGGATATGATGAAGGGTATGATGTCAGAAATGATGGATATGTCAAAAGGCGATTCTAGTATGATGTCAGGAATGTGTAAGTCGATGATGGAGAATAAAGAAATGATGGATATGATGCAAAAGATGAAGGCAAAGGGTACCATGAAAAGGATGGACTCTAAATTGCTTTATTAATAACTTATTCAGAATAAGTAAAAGGACAAGAGATGATGCATAATAATGGAGATTTATTTTCAGGGGGTATGCATATGGGTTGGTGGTTTTTAACCCTCTTTATCGTAATTGCAATTATTGCCTGGTATGGATGGTCCCGTAGAAGAAAATGAACAGGGATGTTAAATGTAAAGTGAAACAGAAACCTATTTTTAAGGATATTCTGAATTTATATACAGCAGTTTTATAATCCCTGAATAAGGAAATATGGATGTTTTTTGAATCCTTCCTGAAATGATTGTTTTCCAATCGATTTTATTTCATCAGAAAGTTAAAAATAAAATCCGGAGAAATATTAACGTATTTATTATTTTCATAAAGGTTGTTTAACGGGTGCCAAATATTTGGGTTTATACTGAAGATTACGTATATTAGATTTATTGATTTTATAAGAAAATATTAATATGGTAAAAGTGATTAATCTTCTTGTAAGTAATTAATCTACTTTACATAAATTAATATTTTAAATAATACACTTTTTAAAAAAAATATAAAATGATAACATTATTGAAAAAGGAAACGGTTCAGGAACTTGTAAATTTTAAAGCTCAACCTTGTTTATCACTCTATATGCCAACCCATAAAAGCCATCCTGACAACCTGAAAGATATCATTCATTTCAAAAATCTTAATAAGCAACTTGAAGATACATTGCTAAAACAATACTCTAAAAGTGAAACCGAAAAGTTTGTTCAGCCCTTTCACGAACTTGGTATGAATGATGAATTTTGGAATCATACAACGATAGGTCTTGCTGTGTTTAGCGCTAAAGGAATCTTCAGGACAATAGGTTTGCAAGCGCCGGTGGATGAGTTGGTTGTTGTTGCAGATAGTTTTCATACAAAGCCATTGCGGCGGTATTTACAATCAACCGACCGTTATCAGGTATTGAGTTTAACCCTCGACAGCTTTCAACTTTTTGAAGGGAACCGGTTTTCACTTGAAGAAATTGGTCTTCCCGAAGATATGCCAAGAACTTTAAAGGAAGTGCTTGGTAAAGACTTAACAGAAAAACATCTTACGGTAGCCTCTTATGGAGGAGTAGGTTTAGGCAGCGGGGATATGCACCACGGACATGGTGGGAAAAAAGACGAAATAGACGATGATATTGAAAAGTTTTTTCGTTTTGTTGCGAAAGAAATTACTGAAAATTATTCCAAACCATCCGGTCTGCCACTCATCCTTGCTGCGTTAAAGGAACATCAATCCCTGTTTCACCGAGTAAGTAAGAATCCTTATTTGCTGCCAAATGGTATCACTAAAAATCCGGAATCGCTTTCGCAGGATGAAATGAGGGAATTGGCATGGGAAGCAATGGAGCCGGTTTATTTACAAAAACTTAAAACGGCTTCAGATGATTACAAACAGGCCAAAGCGAATAATAAAGGAACCGATGATTTAAGTGAGGCGGCTGAAGCTTTGGCAACAGGAAGGGTGGGTACTTTATTAATAGAAGCAAAACGTATTATTGCTGGCAGGTTCGTAAATGCCGAAACAGGTTCTATAGAAAATGGTAACCTGGAAAATCCCGAAACAGATGATCTGTTGGATGATATTGCAGCATTGGCGGAAAATAAAGGTGCTGAGGTTATAATTATGCCAGGTAAGAGTATGCCTACTGAAACAGGACTTGCCGCTATATATCGATATTAAATAAATAATGAAATAAATGGAACAATAATGACTATACAAATTAATACAGACAAAACAATTATTGCGAATGAAGAGCAGAGTTCTTCTTTTGTAGCCATGATAGAAGAGGAATTAAGCAGGTTTAGCGAGCAAATAACAAGAATCGAAGTGCATCTTTCGGATGAAAATGGAAACAAAGAAGGGCTCAATGATATTCGTTGCCTGATAGAGGCTAGGCTTGAAGGAAAACAACCAATAGCGGTTTCAGCAGATGCTGATACGGATGAACAAGCTGTTTCTGATGCAATTGATAAACTAAAGAATTCTATGGATACCATCCTGGGAAAATTGAAGAGTTACTAAAATAGGTATGTAAAGGCCTGAGATAATTTAAATAATTTGCAGGATAATGAAAAAAACTCATCAGAATTGTATATAGAATACAAGACATGGTAAAAAACACAAATTTTCCATATTCAAAAAATATAGATAAAAGATTCTGAAAATGATCCTAAGAATAAAGTAGAAAATATACAGAGAATCACTAGAGTAGAGGTGGGTAATAGTATTATTGGTGCCGTTAAAAGTGTAGATTACAATACAGATCTAGATCTTGAAAAAAAGATGTAAACTTCAATAAATAATCATATTTGACCTCATCAATTGTTTAAAGTAATAATTAATAATAATTTAGTTCATGCTGCTTAAAAAATTAAGCACTGCATCTAAGAATCTTTGGCGGTTTTCCCGTACAATAGATTATCTCAGCCTGAATTTGTATAAGGGATTTCCGGTAAATTTTTATAGTAATAAATATATTGTATCATTTTGAAGAAATAAATTTATTTAGGGAAAAATCGATTAAATAATTATAAAAAGTATACTGTATAATGGAAAATAAATCGAATGAGGCAACAACCCTGCGTCCCAATGGTGATCGTTTATTGGATGCACCATTGGTAGAAATAGATTTGAACAAATTTATTGTTCAGCTACAAAAGGAAACAATTTGGGTTAACAGTGATCGTAACTCCATTACTGTTTTTAAATCAGATCATTTGTCCATCGTTTTGATTGGTTTGCATGCAAACGCTGAATTAAAAACGCATACCGCAAAAGGGCATATTATTGTACAGGTACTTGATGGAGAAATTCAATTCAGTACGAAACAACAAAATGTATTCATGGAAAAGGGCCAAATGATTACGTTAAAGGAAAATATTCCACATAGTGTGATGGCCATCAAAGAAAGTTTTTTCCTTTTAACCATGATGAGCAGCAATGAATAAAAGATTAATTTTTATCTTTCTAAAAAATTTATTTTTTAAAATTCTTGTTTGGATTGGCTGATTTTTTTCGTTTATTAAAAATGTATTAACATTTTTTAGTTCAAGATTTATTATATTATGAGAGTATTGAGAAAAGAAATTCTCATTCAAATATTTTGGTTTGAATAATTTATAAAATTTAAAAAATATATCATGGAAGAAAATAAGCAAAATGTATCGAATAAGACAGAGCATAATCCGAAAAATCAAAATGAAAAGGATAAGCGTACGACCGCCGCAGAAATAAATAATATTATTACCGGTGCGACTGATAGTTCCAGGGCAACTGCAGGAAAAGAAAAAGCGATTGAAGGAACGGATGTTAACTATAATAAGAAGTCGGTTTGATTTGAACAGCTTTCAAGAATTTCAACCGGAATTTAAATCTGTCGTGAATTTTCAATAAATTATAGTAGGGTCTTTTGTAGAAATACGAAAGGCCTTTTTTATTCTTACACTGATTTTGGGACAAAAGGACAATTTCAAATCCTTATGAATTGAAACTATCTGTTTAAAAATCTTTTTATATGAAGATTTGATTATTCAATTACTCATCTCGTCCTATTCCACTTTCCCCTTAAAGATCCGGAAAAATAATGTCGTATAGGTTGCTATCCATGGAATTCCGATTGCTGCTACGGTAAGCAGGTTGACTGGACTTTGGGAAGAAGCCGAGGCATTGTGTACGGTCAGGTTGTATGCCGGGTCAGTAGTGGAAATAACAATATTGGGATAAAAGCTTACAGCTACTACAATCAGCAATAAGTCAATATGGATGGCCGAAAATAAAATGGCAAGCCGGTGCCTTTGTTGCGTAATACACTGCGCTACATTGGCCGTTTATAATGCCATCCTATTTTGGACCAATATTATTTGGTGTATTAAATAATGAAATATAAGCCAACTCTGATTCCCAATACAGGGACTTTTTTTTTGGGTGGAAGAGATTAACAATAAGGCCGGTAATTACTATCTTATGGGCACCCTTATATAGATCCGGCATTATTTATATCCAATTTGTACACCAATCAAAAGAGCTATTGCAGCGATGCCTAAGATGAAGAGGGTGGGTTTTATTATAATCTTTAGCCAATCATTATACTTTATACCGGCAAGTGCCAATACAGCCATCAGTGCACCGTTTGTGGGTGTAATCATATCCATCATGATTGCGCCATATTGATAGGCGAGTACACATACCTGCCTGGAGAGCCCGATCAGATCAGCAAGGGGCGTAAGAATTGGCATGGTTAAAATGGCTTGCCCGGAGTAACTTGGAAGGGGAATATGTAGTACGGTATGCGAAAGCATCATGAGTACCGCAGAGGCAGATGGCGGAATTTCTTTTAAAGGGGTAAAAAGGCTGTAGACAATTGTATCAATCACCTGACCCTCTCCTAAAATTACCGATACACTATTGGAAAGACCAATAATGATGCAAGCGAAAATCATTTCTTTGAAACCCTCCACATAAATTTCAGTGGTTTTGTTGAAACTGAAATTTGCCAGAAAACCACTCAATATTGCCAGTCCGAAAAAACAGGCAGACATTTCATTAAAGCCCCAACTTAAAGAGATCAATCCATAGGTGACAACTGCAAATGTCAAAGTAAGGAGTGTCAGGATAATTTTATTGCGGGTGGTCAGTCCTTCAATTTCTAAGGGCGGGATCGTTTTTTCTACTCTGTTTTTACGGGCATAACGTACTACGTAAAATGTCCATGCCACTGAAGCAATCAGTAAAAATATCAACCGGAATTCAAGGCCTGAGAGGAGTTCCACTTCAGCTACTTTTTGTGCGATCAATACCCCAAAAGCATTAAAGGGGCTAAATGCAGCTCCAACAACCGCAGATCCGTAGCTTGCTGAAAGGATAGTTACGGGAGTGTAGCCCAGGGAACGTGCAAATAATAGCAGAATCGGGGTCATCGCTATAAGTTCTTCCTGTAGGGCTATGGTGAACCCGGCTGTTAGGAATAGTTCGGTGATGATGATTAGAGCAAAAACCTCTTTCCCCTCCAGTAGCTTAATGAGTTGGTTTAAACCCTGATTGAGGGCACCTGTTTTCTCGATTAAATAAAAACACCCGCCGAGCAGCAGAATAAGCACCATTAAGTCGGCCCGCTCAGCCATACCTTTTGGTATGGCAAGCGGTGCTTGGAAAGGGGAGAGGTAGGGAGCTTCTATTTGTTCATAGGAATTCGGTACCACAAGGGTCCGGTTATTTATGGTGTCAGTTTCCCGTTGATAGTTTCCTTTAGGAATGATAAAAGTCATCAACCATGAAAAGAGTATTACATATAGGATGATGACAAATGCATTCGGGAATTTTACCATGCGATGAAGATTGTATAGGCGAATTTGTTACTTATTTGTTTAGCAGGGAGGGGCGGAATTTACCACCCTGATTTGCTAATATTAAAACGAATATACATAATAGGGGTAAAAATCCTACAGGTAAAAACAATCTTGAATCATTGATTGGCAGGTTGTAACGAGGACTGCTCCAACTTCTCCGGCTTTTATAAATAACTTTGAAGCTTCCCCGTTATTTCATAAACCTTGTCAGAACGGTGTTTTCTTTCGATTTTTAATATTAGAGAATTTGCGAATGCAGGGTGATCATTTATTTTTCAGCCCGTTAAAAATAACTATTTGAAAATATTTTATTCCGGTTATGAACTATAGCTGAACATCGAGTCCGAACCGCTGCTGATAGTAGCTCAAAGCTGATATTTTATTGTTTTGCCCCTGCTTTTGCAAATACTTTTTTTGTAGATAGTTAAGGTATGGAAACCCTCTTATTTTCTATCAAAATCTAAAGTAGATAATTCGGGCTACTCGAATATAAAGTTATTACAATAATTTTTCATGTTATTTGTGTTTTGATATTTTTCAAAACTGAAATTTTTTAAGGGAATGCGATTTAAGTCATGAAGTAGATGCCCTATATAGCCTATTGATTCCATAAACTTAAATGTTTCCAATACTTTTTCTTGTCCAACATGACGTGCCTCAACTTCAACAATTATTTTCGGCTTGTATTTTTTTAGGGTGTTAATGCCACCTTGGAAAATTCTTAACTCGTTTCCTTCAACATCTATTTTTAAAAAGTCAGGTTTAATGTTGTGTCGGCTACAATAAGCATCTAGTGTTTCAGTTGA
>JBGSWA010000352.1:0-3501 GCA_041752645.1 Gillisia sp.
GCTGAGCAGCCTGGATACCTACATTTTATATGAAAAAATTTTAAAGTCCATTTTAGGGATTGAGGATCTAAGAAATGATAGCCGGATTGCTTATATTCACGGGAAGAACGATCTAATTGAAATAAAGGCCAAAATTGACAGCGGAAAATTTGCCGTAGGGTTTGGAATGCTCCCCCTAACTATCCAAGAAATAAAACAGGTAGCCGATGAAGGCTTGACTATGCCTCCAAAAAGCACTTATATTGAACCAAAGCTGAGAAGCGGGCTCACCATATATGAATTTTAACCTTCCAAAAAGGATATTATTTTATGGAAGTCACAGAATTAACTTTATTTTAAAAGGCATGCTTTTTTTTTAAATTTACATTATGAACATTTCAGAAAACATTCAGAAATATAAAGAAGAATTAGGCCAGGGAGTTAGCCTGGTAGCAATTTCAAAAACAAAAACAACCGAGGATATTTTAGAAGCCTACAAAGCCGGCCAGCGGCTTTTTGGCGAGAACAAAATACAGGAAATGACAGCGAAATGGGAAGCCTTACCTAAAGACATCCAATGGCATATGGTCGGAAATGTACAGCGCAATAAGGTGAAATATATGGCACCATATGTGGATCTTATTCATACTGTGGATAGTTTAAAATTGTTGAAAGAAATTAATAAAGAGGCCAGGAAAAATAAGCGGAGTATTTCCTGCCTTTTGCAGATAAAAATCGCAGAAGAAGATTCAAAATCCGGCATCAGTGCCTCAGAAGCAAAGGAAATTCTAAATTCGGAAGAATTCTCGAAAATGCAGCATGTAAAAGTAGTTGGCCTGATGGGAATGGCTACATTTACAGAGGATATGGACCAGGTGAGAAAAGAATTTGAAGCTTTAAATTCGGTTTTCAAGGAGTTTAACAGCACCTATCCGGAGCTAAAAATTCTCTCTATGGGAATGAGCGGGGATTATAAAATTGCCTTAAACTGTGGCAGTAATATGGTGAGAATAGGAAGCGCCATATTTGGGGGAAGATAACCCCCCTTCCCCAGAAGGGGAAGAAAAAAAAACTACTTCTTTGGAATGTGGTTAAAAAATAAAAGGATAATGAAAATGAGTTTCTATAAAATGCAAAATTTGTTTAACACTGATAATTTCCCCATAGGGGGTTAGGGGGCTTTTATGTACGCAATATTAGACATAGAAACAACAGGAGGAAAATACAATGAAGAGGGTATTACCGAAATTGCCGTTTATAAATTTGACGGGCAAAAGGTCGTCGATCAATTTATTTCCCTGGTGAATCCTGAACAGCCCATTCAACCATTTGTAGTTGGCCTTACCGGCATTAATAACGAGATGCTGCGCAATGCTCCCAAATTTTATGAGATTGCAAGACGCATTGTTGAAATTACAACTGATTGCATTGTGGTTGCCCACAACGCACAATTTGACCATCGTATATTACGCCTGGAATTTCGCAGGCTGGGATTTGATTTTGAGAGAAAAACCCTGTGCACTGTTGAACTCTCCAAAATTCTGATCCCGGAGCAACCCTCCTATAGTTTGGGCAAATTGGTACGCGCCTTGGGAATTCCTGTAACCGACAGGCACCGGGCAAGTGGAGATGCCCTGGCGACAATTAAATTGTTTAAAATGCTGCTGGCAAAAGATTCTCAGAAAACCATACTTAAGGAGAATGTCAAGAATGAACCTTCAGGGCGAATGGACACAAAATTAATTCAAATATTGGATGAACTGCCTTCAATTACAGGAGTTTATTATTTGCATAACAAATCAGGGGATATTATTTATATAGGAAAAAGCAGGAATATCAGGAAAAGGGTCAGCCAGCATTTTACCACCGACCAACGCCAGGCCAGGGAGATCCAAAAAGATGTGTCCTCGGTAAGTTTTGAAGCCACAGGCAATGAATTAATTGCCCTCTTAAAAGAAAACGAAGAAATAAAACAAAACAAACCCAAATATAACAAAGCATTAAAAGGGTCCATTTTCAATTATGCACTTTACCAATTTACAGATGAAAACGGATATATCAATTTAAAAATAGGGAAAGCCGATGCCAGGAAACAGAACATCACCACTTTCACGAGTTTCAAACAGGCAAAAAACGTATTGCATACCATCGTAGAATCTTCTCAACTTTGCCTTGGTTTAACCGGATTGCAGGCAGGAAATGGAAGTTGTTTCAACTACAGCCTTAAAACCTGTAAAGGAGCTTGCAAGGGGGAAGAACCCCCTTCAGAATACAATGAAAAGGTTTTGGAAGTAATCAGGAGATACAGCTATAATAATCAAAATATGTTGGTGATAGACCGCGGGCGCGAGGTAGATGAAAAAAGCGCGCTGCTGGTAGAAGAGGGGGTATTTATAGGAATTGGTTATTTTAATTTGAATTATCAGCTTAATAATATCGATATTGTTCGAAATATAATAACTCCCATGACAAACGACCGCGACGCCCGGCACATCATTCAAAGTTATCTTAGGAAAAACCGTAAGTTGAAGATCATTCAACTAAACCCATAATACATTCCTTAATTTGGAAGATAGCCAAACCAAAAAACAGAAAACTTCAAATTGGAAATCCTCGCTTCACAGAATAATCTATGAGGCAGACACCCCCATGGGGAAATTGTTTGATATTATCCTGCTTATTGTTATCATTTTAAGCATTGTTCTGGTCATGCTGGAAAGCATTTCCGGATTTAACATAAAATATTATAAGGAACTACATCTTGTAGAATGGGTTATTACCTTCGTTTTTACCGTGGAATATATACTTCGGATAATCACGATCAAGAGGCCAAAAAAATATATTTTTAGTTTTTACGGAATTGTAGATTTACTTTCCACCCTTCCCACTTATATCGCTTTTTTTAGTGGCGGTTTTAATCTGCTTTTTGCGCTTCGCGCACTTAGACTTCTCAGGATCTTCCGCATTTTAAAAATCACCCGATACATAGGAGAATCCAATAAATTGATGCAGGCACTTCGGGATAGCCGGCCAAAGATTTTTGTATTCCTGTTTGCTGTAATTATAATAACCATAATTATGGGTACTGTTATGTATTTGGTAGAAGGGCCGGAAAATGGCTTTACAAGTATTCCCGTAAGTATTTATTGGTGCATTGTCACCCTTACAACCGTGGGATACGGGGACATTCACCCCGGGACTCCGTTAGGCCAGGTTATCGCCTCGTTAATTATGATCACTGGGTATGGAGTAATAGCAGTTCCAACCGGGATTGTAAGCGCAGAGCTTACCAGGGGAATTCGTGGGGGAGTACATTTAAATACCCAGGCTTGTCCCAATTGCAATGAGAGCAAACACCTTGACGGAGCCAAATTTTGCCATAACTGCGGACACAATCTAGATGAACACTAACTATTTAATAAGCGTTGTTGGCCCAACGGCAATAGGAAAAACGGCTCTTAGCATCCATCTGGCCAAGGCCTTTGACACCGAAATCCTCTCTGCCGATTCCCGGCAATTTTT
>JBGSWA010000353.1:0-6698 GCA_041752645.1 Gillisia sp.
CGAAATCCTACAGGTTTTAAGCATTTGTATTTTTGAGAAAGTGCCCATAAATCAACTGTTTCAGGAGACTCATCTACAATATTTCAAAGAACCAAAAGATAACCAATTGAAAATGTTTGACTTATAACGCAACGCTAGTGAAAAACGGTATTTACCATGTCGGGCAAAGCCCGTACTTTTGAAAGAGGAAATAAGTTCTTTGAAATCAGTTTTATGAAGCTAGATTACTAACAATTGTTGAAAGGCCAAATTGCAATGCTCGGCTTTTTGACGCAGCCTCGCCTGATTCGGCCAACGCCATTAAAAACATAAACATGCGGTTGGCCAACTATCCAATCATTTAGGCAATGTTCTCGTAACGGTGAGCGACCGAAGGCGCTCCACCCCCAATACCGGCAACCCGGCATTGGTGAGCCGTTATCAGGCGGTGGTGCTATCTGCACAGGACTACTTTTCATTCGGTATGATTATGCCGGGCAGGAGTTTTCAGGCAACGGCGTATCGATATGGGTTTAATGGTAAAGAGAACGATAATGAGGTGAAGGGGAGTGGGAATCAGCAGGATTTTGGTGAAAGGATTTATGATCCAAGGGTTGGAAGGTTTTTTACGACAGATCCATTATCAGCTAAATACCCATACTTTTCTCCATATTCTTACGCAGGAAATAGTCCTATTTACTTAATAGATGCAAATGGTGAGGGCAGGGAGTTACCATTAGATTTAACGTTGATAAAACGCCTTCTTGATTTACGTGTTAAGACATTTGTTGATATCATTAAAAAATCCAACAATTTTTCATTAAGGGCTTTAGAAATATGGGGCTGGTCAAAAACACAAACCCAGCAAGTGGAAAATAAGGTTGTGGGATTAGCTGGTGAAGCTGTAGTTGCATCCGATTTAAGAAATAATCTTAAATCTTTTACTGTTTTGGAAATTAGAGGAAAAAAAGAATTTGCTCCCTACTTAGGTGAACTTACTGAGCAATTTTTAATTATAAATGCCACAGGTGATGTAGATGAGGATAAAACTATAGATATTTCATTTAATGTGGAGGCAGGGAAAGTATTAGAAAATGGTGTAAGATTCGGAATTAAACTTCCATTTGTCAATTCTGATGGAGAGGTATTGAATAAAAAAAATGGAGGTTCTATTTATGATAAACAACCTGTAACATTTTTAATGGAAGTTAAAACTGGGAACTCTTTGCAAAATTTTAATAAAGGTATGTTGCAAGCTAGAAGACAATATGGTAAGCTAATTAATAGAGCTCCTATGATGCAAACTGTACCTGTTTTGGTACTTGGTAGAAAAGCATTTATGAATGCAATCAAGAATAAGACCTTTAAAAATAATGTAGATAATTTTATTAAATTAGGAGGAAGAATATTGACCATAGATCACTTAGATAGTAGAGCAGAGAACTTGAAAGAAGATGTACGAAAAGAAATAAAAAAGGGTACTGAATATTAATTTTTTAGAAATGAAAATTAAATTTATTTTATTGATAATATTCATTTTAATAGTAATTATCGTTTATATGCAAAGTAAGAAAGAAAAGGATGTTTTCGGAATCGTTTATATTTCATCTAATGTTATGGATTCGATCATACGGCTTCCAGATCATACTTCAACTGCAATTTCTGATTATGTTATTGAAAATGGAGTTTTTATGCCATTCCCAACTCTAATATTTCAAGAAAAAAGTGAAGAAGCTGCCGCAAGATATACCACTTTGAAAAGCATTATTTTTTCATTTGAACCAATTTATTATTCAAAAACACAAGATGACAAAATTTATTTCGATATCGACAGAACCGACGGTTATTATTTAAATGAGAGAATAGGTTCAATGGATGATGATGGAAAAATCCATAATTTAAGAGAAATTAAAAAAATTGTAAAGCTGCTTGATGAGAGAGAAATTTTTGGGT
Organism: Gillisia sp.; assembly: GCA_041752645.1. Lineage (GTDB taxonomy): Bacteria > Bacteroidota > Bacteroidia > Flavobacteriales > Flavobacteriaceae > Gillisia. The sequence goes on from JBGSWA010000353.1 coordinate 1,933, forward strand.
ATGTCTACTATAATCAAAAAAATGGTTGGTTTGATTATGCGGAAATAAAGAAAGCAAAAAATGAATTTGGACAGCGGATGGATAGTGTAATTAAATCAATAAGCGATTAGGTTTTAGGCAGGATTACAAATTCATGTACGGGATTCTTTGTGCAATCTCTACGTTTTTAGAGACAAGTGTAATGAGCACCTATACCAATGATGGTGCAGGCCTATGGCAGCGGGAGGTACACCTGTATGGCAGCAGCAGGCTTGGGTTGCATCAGGTGGCTGTTAATTTATCGAACCCTGCGCCGGAAAATATCATTACGGTAGGAGATATTACCGGTAAAGCCCGTACTTTTGAACGTGGCAATAAGTTCTTTGAGTTAAGTAATCACCTTGGTAATGTTCTTGTAACGGTTAGCGACCGCAGGCGCTCCACCCCCAATACCGGCAATCCGGCATTGGTAAGCCGCTATCAGGCAGTTGTACTTACAGCACAGGATTATTATGCATTTGGTATGATTATGCCGGGCAGAAGTTTTCAGTCGACAGCATATCGATATGGGTTTAATGGTAAGGAGAATGATAATGAGGTTAAGGGTGCTGGGAATCAGCAGGATTATGGGATGAGGATTTATGACCCGCGGGTAGGGAGGTTTTTATCAATAGACCCAATGCAAAAAAAATATCCCAGCATTTCACCATTCTTATATGCACTTAACAATCCAATAGTAATGATTGATAGAGATGGTGAAGATGCTATTGTTAGTATTACGAGAAATAAAGATGGGGGTGGTGTTATTAAAGTTCAAACTATTGTGCACATTACAGGTGCTACCGAAGATTGGAGAGTTATGGGTTATAATTCACATGCGAAAAAAATGTATCCAGAACAAACAGTAAATGTTGAAGGTAAAACATGGAATATTCAATACGATATAAAGTATGTTTATGATAAAACTTTCGATGCCAGCAAAATGAAGGAGGGTGAGAATGTTCTTAAAATAGACCCTAATACATCTATGTCAGGTCCAAATAGGACGCATGTAGGTCCTCAAACAAATCAAGGATTAATAGCAGTTGAACATAGAAAATATAATGAAGTTATTGGACATGAAACAGGACACTTGATAGGATTTAACGACCAATATACAGAAATTAAGACCAATGATGCAGGGTTTGGAGAATACATAAAGAATAAATATAATACAAAAGAAGATATGGCACCAGGAGGTACCACTTATCAAATACTTAATAAAGGTAGAGAATTAAAATATTCGATGTCTATTGCAAATCAAGGATATGAGAATAATAATATGCAAAATAACAAAGGAGGATTTACCAATGCTCAAAATTTAGCATTGGTAAATAAAGCTTTAAGTGAATCAGCAGGTAACGATGGCCCCTTTATAATAAAAGGTATATTTGATTCAAGAGGAACTCCCTCTCAAGAGGACTTGCAGAAAGCCTACGAATCATTGGAAGCAAAAATTCAGGAAGCAATTAAAGCTGATAAACCCCAAAAATAAATATGGGATCTTCAAGATATTTAATATTGATGTTATTGCTTATTTTTATCATGAATTCTTGCAACATAAAATTTTTTGTTGAAAGGGATTTAATAATCCAAAAGGAAACTGGGATTATTTTTTTGTTTGATAATGCAAATTATAAAAATAGGGAATTTGGTGAAGGGGATATTTTCGTTATCAAGGATTCCCTTATTCCAGATTTCTTCATTTCTCACAAGTTTGCATCTAAGCCAATTACAAAAGAGGCTATGTTAAAAGCTATGTTTTCAAACACTACACATAGTGCTCATTTTATTAATTTAATTCGAGATTGTAAGGGTACAGAAAAACAAACATCTATCGAAATAGACAGTTGGCCACTAGAGTTTGATGAACCAATTGATTCTTATCTAAAAGAAAAAAAAATATTTCTACTTCCAGTAGAAATACAGTTTGTATTTAGTAGTGTTGATAGAGAATATCCGCAAATTAATAAATCAATAATTCTAAAACATAACTCCAAATCAACTAAAATCGAATTTATGCCTAAAGACTATGATATTATAGATATGAAAGTAATTCAATACGATTGGTAGCTTCTGCTTTGCCGTGGCCTCTGATGTTTCTGCAAATGCAGCGGCTGTTGGCGTTTTATAGCGCAAACACCTGTTGAGTTTTATACTCATGAATAAGCGCGGCGAGTACTTTGAGTATGGATTTTTTTAATTATCGATGGCTATGTTTCTAGGAATTTTTAACGTGGCCTATTGTTTTGCTTCAATAGTTTCTCAATAAGTTCATTTTTCTCTTTAATGATACGCTCGTAGTGTTCAATAATTGCATTAAAATCAGGATTATAAAATGCAGCATCGGGATTATAATGCAAAGGGCTTGATATAAAATTAAGCGTAGTTTCATGTGTGTATTTTTTTAGTGCGCTGGCTAAAGCCAGCTATTTTTAATTACCACATGGAATCTCCCATAATCATTTGGGCTGGGTGTGCCATTGCTCCTGGAGATTTCATGTGTGTATTTTTTTAGTGCGCTGGCTTTAGCCAGCTATTTTTAATTGCCACATGGAATCTCCCATACTCATTTGGGCTGGGTGTGCCATTGCTCGTGGAGATTTCATATGTTCATTTTTAGTGCGCTGCCTATCGGCTGCTTTTTTAAAAGGCCATATGGAATCCCCAATAATCATACGTGAATAGCTATGCGCCTGTTTTGGGGATTTCTTCTTTAAATGTACGGATAACTTCAGGTGTAACCCCGAGCACATCAGCAATGTAGTTTAACCTGCTGTCATCTATTTTTTTAGTTTGCTCCATTTTGGATACAGCCTATTTGGAAACGCCCAATAAATCACCCAATTCAGTTTGTGTCATTCCCCTAAGGCGGCGGATTTTTTCAATTTTTCTTCCAACGGGTAGTGCATTGGTATCATTAGTTGCTGCCATCCTTTAGCTTTTTGGTTTTACTTTCCTAATGCTCCTTTGGTATCAGCGTATTGAGGTCGCTATTTTCTTTCATTGATCAGCTTTTCTATAAGAGCATCCTTGTCTTTTATCATTCGTTCATAGAGCTCTATAATCTTGTCGAGTGGGTTGAATTGGAATGCCACTGCATTGTCGCTAAAATTACAGGCTATGTTACTCATTACGGCCTCTTCATTAAAATTTTTAATTGCATCTTCCGGCACTCCCAGCACTTTGGCCACCTGGGTTAATATTTCTGGCTCAATAGTCTCTTTCTGTTCCAGTAGTGAAATACGACGCTGTGTCCAGTCGTCGCCCAGGCTGATAGCGAGTGCTTCCTGCTTCATGCCAAATATCTCCCTGATTCGTTTGATGTTCCTGCCATGGTGTGGCTGTCTTACAGATGCTGTCATAATGGATGGTATTTTTATGGGTTATGCTTAATCTATGCTTGCTTTAGCTATGCGAATGTAAAAAAAATCTAGTGGTAATGAAATAATAATGGAACCGAAGTATATACAAGCCGCGACAGTGTGCATTGGGAGCGGGATGCATCGTATAGCTATTACCGGCATGGGCCTCTTGCCCGCACAGAATTGGGCAATAACCGGGTACAGGGTCTCGCCTATGCATATACCCTGCAAGGCTGGCTAAAGGGCGTAAACAGCACCGGGCTGTTTAGAAACGGTGGGAATGATGATATGGGCAAAGATGCCACACCGACTGCCTCACCGGTACCCGGTTATGGGGACAATAGCCTGGTGGGTGCCGATGAATTTGGTTTTGCGCTGCATTACAACCATAAGGATTATCGGCCTACCGGGGGGAGCTTGCTAAAGCCTTTTGTGGAGATTGATATACAGCAATCACCAATTTATGAGCAAGATACAATATACTATCAACCGCTGTATAATGGTAACATAGCTGGTATGACTACTAATATTCCTGGTTTGACAGCTCCTAGAAAAACGGGCAGAAATTATACAGAGTATACCAGATTTTATAGATATGATCAATTAAACAGGCTAACAATTGCACAATCTTTTCCTTGGTTCTTTCGAAATACCAATACCATCCGCTTTTGGCGTGATAATTCAACTACAGAACTATTTTCCTATGATAAAAATGGCAATTTAGTTGATGTAACCAGGTTTGGTATGCGGCCTGCAGGCGGTATTGGTAAAATGGATGTATTAAGATATTTTTATACAGCAGGTACCAACCGTTTAAACCGGGTAAGAGATACATGGTCTTCAACTGGTGATTTTGATACAGATCTTGAAAATCAGCCCGTGGATAATTATGCTTACAACGCCATTGGTAACCTTATAAGCGATAGCAGCGAAGGCATTACCCGCATAGCCTGGACGGTATACGGCAAAATAGACAGCATTTACAAAAGCAATGGCACCATCATCAGTTACCGCTACGATGCGGGCGGCAACCGTATCCTGAAAAAAGTAAACAGTGCTGAAACCATTTATGTACGGGATGCAAGTGGTAATGTAATGAGTACCTATACCAACGATGGTGCAGGCCTATGGCAGCGGGAGCTGCACTTATATGGCAGCAGTCGGATTGGCTTACAGCAGGTAGCCGTAAATTTATCAAATCCCGAGCCGGAAAAAATAAAAACAGTGTTTACGATGTCGGGCAAAGCCCGTACTTTTGAACGTGGCAATAAGTTCTTTGAGTTAAGTAATCACCTTGGTAATGTTCTTGTAACGGTTAGCGACCGAAGGCGTTCTACTGCAAATACCGGAAATCCGGCATTGGTAAGCCGCTATCAGGCAGTA
>JBGSWA010000354.1:0-15233 GCA_041752645.1 Gillisia sp.
AATGGTGTTACGATGATAGATATCAATAATGATGGCCTCATGGATATTTATGTATGCAAAGGTGGTTTTGAAGACCAAGATAGTATTAGAAGAAATAAGCTATACGTAAATCAAGGAAATAATACCTTTAAGGAGCAGGCAAAAGAATATGGAATTGATGATGATGGTTATTCCATTCAAGCTGCTTTTTTTGATATGGACAATGATAATGATCTTGACCTATATCTCACAAGCCGTCCCGATTCGTTTTACCTTGGATTATCCCAAATGGTGTCCGGTAAAAGAAATCCACCTGATAAATGCAGAGATAAATTATTCAGAAATGATGGAAATAAATTTGTTGAAATTGGGAAAAAAGCTGGTATCAATAATAATTTTGGGTATGCATTATCTGTAGTAACTGCCGACCTTAATAACGATGGATGGATGGATATTTTTGTAGGCAACGATTATGCAGACAATGATTATTTTTATATCAATCAGAAAAATGGAACATTTAAAGATGAAGTGAAATCAATGACGAACCATTTGTCTTTATTTTCCATGGGAGCAGATATTGCAGATTTAAACAATGACGGATTGGAAGATATCATGGTAATGGAAATGTTACCTGAGAATTACAAGCGTTCAAAAGTATCCATGCCAAGAATGGATGTTGAGGGTTTTTGGGCAATAGTAGATAGTGGTTTTCAAAAACAATACATGCATAACGTTCTTCACATGAATCACGGCAATGGCTTTTTTAGTGATGTATCGCAGATGGCCGGCGTTTCAAAAACAGAATGGAGCTGGTCAACACTCGCTAATGATTTTGATAATGATGGCTTCAGGGATATTTTTGTGGCCAACGGTTATCGGAGAGATTTATTTGATGGTGATATTTTGGAAAAGCAGGAAGTATATGTAAGAGCAAATATGAATAAGTATAATTCTTCTGATGAAATGTTTACCAAAGGATTTAAAGAATATATTGACATATACGATCCTATTAAAGTAAGGAATTACTTGTTTAAAAATAACGGGGAAATGAAATTTGAAAATGTATCGGAAGCCTGGGGTTTTAAGGATAGTACATTTTCCAATGGTGCGGCAGTAGCAGATTTTAATAACGATGGCAAATTGGATATTATTGTAAATAATTTGGATGGTGAAGCGGATTTGTACGAAAACATAAATACGACAGACAATAAATTTTTAAAAATTGATTTAGATGGCCCTCAAAAAAATGCTGATGGAATAGGTGCTAAAATTTCATTATTTAACCATGGGAACCTAATACAATTTTTTCAGCAAAAAACGGTGAGGGGATACCTTTCATCTGTAGATCCCATTATACATTTTGGACTTGGTAAAGAACTGACTATTGATAGTATAATCGTTGAATGGCCTGATGGGAAATGGAGTAGTAAAGCAAATGTTGCTGCTAATCAAATATTGAAAATAAATTACAAGGATGCAACAAATACAGGTGGAATAAATTTATTATTATCTCCCATATTTGCCGAGGTAACCAATGAATTATTGGACAATCCCTTTGTTCACAAAGAGAACGAATATGATGAATATGTAGATCAGGTCTTGTTACCGCATGAGTTTTCCAGAAGCGGACCTTTTATTGCAACAGGTGATATAAATGGCGATGGGTTAAATGATTTTTATGTAGGTGGAGCGAAAGATCAGGCAGGCGCTTTGTATGTTCAAACAGATAATAAATTTATCAGAAAAAATATTATGGCATTTAATGCTGACCTGAAGTTTGAAGACATGGGTGCGGTATTTTTTGATGCTGATGGAGATAAAGATCTTGATTTATATGTGGTAAGCGGTGGTAGTGAATTCAACGAAGGTTCTGAGATGTACCAGGATCGTTTATACTTAAACAACGGAAAAGGGGAATTTACTAAAACTGCTTTGCCTGTTACCAAAAGCAGCGGCTCCTGCATTATTGTATTTGATTTTGATGGTGATGGTGATTCAGATATTTTTAGGGGAGGTGAAGTAGTTCCTCATAAATACCCGTATCCTCCTGAAAGTTATGTTTTGCAAAATGATAAGGGGGTTTATAAGGATGTAACCAATACCATTGCTCCAGACCTTGCAAGAATCGGAATGGTAAAATCTGCAGTTTGGGTTGATTTGGATGGAGATAAAAAAAGTGAATTAGTAGTCGCAGGCGAATGGATGCCTATAAGTGTTTTTGGATTTGCAAGCGGAAAGTTTAACAACATTACAAAAAAAATGGGTTTAGAGCAAACAGCAGGATGGTGGAACAAAATATTGGTGGATGATATTGATGGAGATGGGGATATGGATTTTATTGCTGGAAATCTTGGAGAGAATTATAAGTTCCAGGCAAGTAAGGACAAACCATTTGAAGTGTATGCCAAAGATTTCGATGGAAATGGCACCAATGATATTTTTCTCGCAAAACACCTTAATAGCGGTACCGTCCCGATACGAGGCCGTGAATGTACATCACAGCAATGCCCAATGATTGCTACCAAATTTCCTACCTATTTATCATTTGCAGTTACCGATCTTAAAGGTATTTTAGGCGAAGATGCTTTGAATAATTCTCTGCATTATCATACTGAAATATTTTCAACTGTTTTGTTTGTAAATGAAAAGGGGAAATTCTCGATTAAAAAACTTCCCTTTGAAGCGCAGCTTTCTACTGTAAATGGTATTATCGTTTATGATTTTGATAAAGACGGAAAAAAGGATATATTAATTTCAGGAAATAAATTTGATGTTGAAGTGGAAACTACCCCAGCCGATGCCTCACCAGGAGTTTTTCTCAAAGGTCTGGGCATGCTGGAATTTAAAGCGTACAAGCCAAAGGAAAGCGGTTTTTTTACGCCATATAATGTTAAAGATATTCAATCCATTTCCATGAAAGATAAATTGGCCGTGCTTGTAAGTTCTAACAACGATCGTTTGCGGATATTTTATACTAGTAAATAAGCCATCTTCAAAGCCAAATGATTTTTTCTCAAAAAAAAATAGTCTTCAGATTAAGTTCAATTATTCTATGCGGATGCTTGTTAGCTAGTTCATGTAAAAATTCAGGAACCCTTAAAGAACCTAATCGCTTAAATGATGCAGCTAGTCTCTATTTGCGGGAACATGCTGACAATCCCGTTGATTGGTACGAGTGGGGTGATGAAGCATTAAATAGAGCAAAAAATGAAGATAAACCTCTTTTAATCAGTATTGGCTATGCATCCTGTCATTGGTGTCATCAAATGGAATCTGAAAGTTTTATGGATACGGCTGTTGCCAAATTAATGAATGAATATTTCGTATGTATAAAAGTAGATAGGGAAGAAAGACCTGATATTGATAATTTGTATGTACATGCTTGCCAATTATTAAATAATGGGCAAGCCGGATGGCCATTAAATGCATTTGCGTTGCCCGATGGCAAGCCATTTTTTGCTGGCACCTACTTTAACAAAGAATCATGGAAAAATCTATTGATCAGTGTTGCAGATTCTTATAAGAATAAGAGAAACAAAATTAACATGCAGGCTAATTCTCTTACATTCGGGATTATTGATACTGATAGCCTTTTCCTTGTACCAAAGGATATTTCTGACAATACAAACAATTTATATCAATCTTTTTTCATCAATGCTATGAATGAAATTGATTTGGTGAATGGTGGTATTAAAAGCACCGAAAAATTTCCAACTCCAAATTTATGGCAATTTTTTTTGCAGTATTATTTTTTTACGCATGATAGGCAATCATTGGATTTAGCACTTAACACGTTAGATAAAATGGCATTAAGTGGTTTGTATGATCATATAGGAGGCGGATTTTTCCGTTATACAACGGATAATTTGTGGCAAGTGCCCCATTTTGAAAAGATGCTGAATGATAACGCCCAATTAATCAGTTTGTATGCACATGCTTACCGTACTACAAAAAATGATTTTTATTTGCAAACACTGCTGGAAACCGTTGCCTTTGTTGAAAATAATCTTGCCGATAAATCAGGTGCATTTTATAGTTCAATCAGCTCTATTTCTAAAGATGGTGAAGGTGAATTTTATTTTTGGGATAAGTCTTCCTTAACCAGAGGTTTGGACAATGGTAATCTGGTACTCAATTATTTTAAAACCATACCTGCAGGGCAGGGGCAACCAAATAAAGGATTGATTATTCCTGTTTCAAATCCATCTGATTTTGCAAAAAGGAATGGAATATCTACAGATAGATTTGGCGAAATGCTTTCAGATGCCAAATTGAAATTACTAAACCAACGAAATCAAAGAAATAAACCTTCCATAGACAATAAAATTATATTATCATGGAATGCTTTAATGATTGAAGCTTACCTTGATGCATATACAGCTAGCGGCAAACCTGTTTTTCTTGAAAAAGCTACTACGCTTTCTGCTTTTTTGGAACGAACTCTTATAAAAGAAAACGGGAAATTGTTTAGGTTGGTATCCAATGAAAAAGTGTCAGGTAGTGCGTTTCTTGAAGACTATGCTTACATATCCAAGGCTTTTATTCGATTATATGGATTGGGTTTCGATAAGCATTGGTTAGAAGTTGCTGAGAAAGTTGTGGAATACGCCAATGCTAACTTTAAAGATAAAAAATCAGGGTTATTCTATTTTTCTGCATACGATACCAACAATCTCGCAGTTAAAAAAATTGAATTGGTAAATAATGTAATGCCTGCTTCTAATGCGGTAATGGCAGAAGTGCTTTTTTCGCTTGGCGTAGTATTAGAAAAACAGGAATATATAGATATATCTAAAAACATGTTAAACACAGTTAAAGGGTATATGGTTACTAATTCCCCTGCTTCGCCTGAATGGGGAATATTAGCCGGAATGTTGCATCATCCATATTTTGAGGTAGCAATTGTAGGTCCGGAAGCGGTAATGAAAAATCTTCAGCTACAATCAAATTATTTAGCTGGTTGTCATTTTTTGGGTGGTAATGAAGAAAACCTAGCGCTACTCGAAGGGAAAAAACAAATATCAGGAACATGGATTTATGTTTGCTCACAAAAGTTGTGTAAACAGCCTTTGGAAGAAGTTCCTATAGCCTTTAATAAACTCATTTATTAAAAAAAAATACATTCTGGACTAAAACCCTCGTTTTTACGAGTTTTCCTATTGCAATTCAATATTTTTTTTTAGCAAAAAAAATAAATCCATTATGAACTTTAATTAAAATGTAAAGGTTTACAAAAAAAAATCGAAAAAAAATATTTTCACTACTTTTACAACTATATAACTACTAATGTCAATGGAAAAGGAAGTGACGATTTTAGATATTGCCAAAGATTTGAAGATTTCCATTGCTACCGTAAGCCGGGCTTTGAATGATGACCCGGTAGTGAGCAAGAAAACAAAAAAAATGATTTTCGATCATGCAAAACTGGTTGGATATCGCCATAATAGGTTTGCAGCCAACTTACGACAACAAAAAACCAACACGATTGGAGTTCTTGTACACGAACTGAATAGCAATTTTATTACCTCCGTATTAGCTGGAATCGAAAAAGTAACTACTGAAGGAGGATATGACATTATTATTGCACACTCAGGTGAAAGTTTTGAAAAAGAAAAGGCCAACGTAATGAATCTTTTCCATAAAAGAGTGGATGGTTTAATCGCTTCTCTCTCATTTGATACCAATACTTTAGAGCATTTTGAGCCTTTTAATAAAAAGGGAATACCCGTAGTATTCTTTGACCGGGTGGAAGAAAACAGCGATACTATTAAAATAATTATTGATAATTATAAAGCAGGGTATATTGCCACACAACACCTACTGGAACAGGGTTGTACAAGAATAGCTATTGTAACGGCAAACCTTAAAAGAAATGTTTATGCCCAACGATACAGAGGTTTTGTAGATGCTCAATTTGACAAAGGTATTGAGGTTGATAAGGAAAGGGTGCTTATTAAGGATCTTAGTGAGCAAAGTGGTATAGAATGCGCACTCGACCTTTTGGCTATTAATCCTATGCCCGACGGAGTATTTATTACGAACGACTTTGTTGCAGCTCAATGTATGCGTACACTGAAAGAAAATGGCATTCGTATTCCGGAAGATATTGCAATAGTTGGCTTTAATAATGATGCTATTAGTCGTCTGGTTGAACCAACTTTATCTACCATTGACTACCCGGGCAAAGATCTTGGGCAAATAGCTGCTAAAAATCTCATAGCTCACCTAAAGGGGGAAGGCGATTTAAAGCAAACAAGTACAATTATTGTCCGGTCAGAACTCCTTGTCAGAGAATCTTCCAACCGACGTTTAAAACTTTAGCGTCATTAAAATCAGAAATTATGGAGATACTTCTGTTTTTTAAAAATGTAATCGTATTCATTTTGTCTTCCAAACTTGCCAAAAAGATATCGGTTTTATGGCTTAAAACTCGAATCTGTTAAACAAACTTACGGAAAATATTCAGAAGCACCATTTATGTGCGTCTCTTACAAATAAAAACGAGGTGATATGACTCCAGGAAAAAAATTAGCTATAGTTACAGGAGGTGGTTCGGGTTTAGGTAAAGCAATTGCTGAAAAATTTACCCAAAATGATATAAATACCATCATTATCGGTCGGGATGTTGAAAAGCTTGAAGCAGTTCAAACTGAATTAGGCGAAAATTGCCATGCATTAAGTTGCGACCTCTCAGATTTAACAGCTATACCCGGTTTAATAGCTCGTATTATAGAAAAATTTGGCAGAATTGATATTTTGGTGAATAACGCAGGCATCAATCAAAAGAAGGAGTTTACGGAGGTTACAGATGAAGAGTTTCAACGTATCATTACCACCAATCTTTGTGCTGTTTTTGCTATGAGCCGCGAAGTGGTAAAACAAATGCAGATACAAGAGAACGGTAGTATCATCAATATCAGTTCCATGGCTGCCCAATACGGGTTACCTAAAGTGATTGCATATTCTGCAAGTAAAACTGCCATTGATGGAATGACCCGGGCAATGGCGGTAGAACTTGGTCCAAAAGGAATACGGGTAAATGCAATAGCTCCTGGGTTTATATACTCCGAAATGACAGAGAAAGCTTTAAACAGTGATCCGGAAAGAAAGGCTAAGGTATTTGGAAGAACACCTATGGGAACCATGGGGCAACCGGAAGATATAGGCAATGCTGCTTTTTACCTGGCAAGTGATGCAGCAAAATTTGTAACCGGGGTCGTATTGCCTATCGATGGTGGTAACAGTATTGGGTTTTGATTAGGGCTGCTATACGCAATTACCAATCTAAATAAATACACAAAATGAAAAAAACGATTGTCCTGATAGCGGCTTTGTTATTTGCCATCATTCAAATAAAAGCACAACTGATTTCTGAGACGAAAACCAATTTCAACATTACAAATGCAACCATTGTAGTGGATGAAAGCGAATGTAGCTTAGTAAAAAAGCTTGCAGCTCTTTTGCAGCAAGATATTGAATCTGTAACAGGGAAGAAAATTCCAATATCTTCTTTTGAAAATAAAACCGGGAAAAATAATATTCTTTTGGGAACAATTACCAATGCTACAAGTATAAAAAAACTAACTGCTGCCAATAAATTTTCAGTCACATCTATGCAGAATAAATGGGAGGCTTATCAAATAAAAATGGTTGATAAAAATCTGGTAATTGCAGGCAGCGACCGCCGAGGGGTGGCTTATGGTGTTTTTGAATTATCAAAGCAGATGGGAGTTTCACCTTGGTATTGGTGGGCCGATGTTCCGGTAAAAAAGCATACAACAATTTATATTGATGCAAATGCTAATATGCAGGATGCACCCAAAGTAAAATACCGGGGCATATTTATAAATGATGAAGCCCCTGCATTAAGCAGTTGGAGTAAAGAAAAGTTCGGTGGGTTTAATCATCTTTTTTACGAAAAGGTTTTCGAATTGCTGCTTCGCCTGAAATCAAATTATATCTGGCCCGCTATGTGGGGCAATGCTTTTTATGATGATGACAGCTTAAATATAAAGGTTGCTGATGAATATGGTATTGTGATTGGCACCTCACATCATGAGCCGCTCATGCGAGCACATGACGAATGGAGAAGGTATGGTTCCGGTTTATGGAATTACGACAGCAATGCGACCGCGTTGCATTCATTCTGGAAAAAAGGAATGGAAAGAGCTACCAATGAAAAAATTGTAACCGTAGGGATGCGTGGCGATGGGGATGAACCTATGAGCAGAGAAACAGCTACTACCCTTCTTGAAAATATTGTAAAAGATCAAAGGGGGATTATTGAAGAAGTTACCCGCAAAGATGCTTCTGAAACGCCCCAATTATGGGCCTTATATAAGGAAGTACAGGATTATTATGATAAAGGTATGCGGGTTCCTGACGATGTTACCTTGTTATTGTGTGATGACAATTGGGGTAACCTCCGCAAACTTCCCAAACCGGATGCAAAACCCAGAAACGGTGGTTATGGCATTTATTATCATTTTGATTATGTAGGAGGTCCCAGAAATTATAAATGGCTCAATACAAACCCTCTACCTCGTATTTGGGAACAAATGCATCTGGCTTATGAATATAATGCCAGACAAATATGGATTGTAAATGTGGGTGATATTAAACCTATGGAATTTCCAATTTCATTCTTTTTAGATTATGCATGGAACCCGGAAAAAATAGATGCGGAGGATTTAAAGAAATATTCTGAACAATGGGCAGCAGAAATTTTTGGCAAGGACTATGCAAAAGAAATTGCAGACCTGTTAACCAAATATTCAAAATATAATGGCCGAAGAAAACCCGAATTATTGGATGCAAATACATATAGCCTTAAAAATAAAGAATGGGATCATATTGTAAGGGAATATAATGAGCTGCTTACGCAAGCAAACCAAATAAATAATAAAATTCCTCCTGAATATAAAGATGCCTTCTTTCAACTAGCATTGCATCCAATAAAAGCCAGTGCCAATTTGAACGAAATGTATTTCAATGTTGCTTTAAACAAGGAAGCATTTGCGAATACATGGGGAGAAACAAATATGTATGCCGATAAAGTTAGAGAGTTATACAAAAATGATTCATTGATCACAAATGAATACCACCAATTGAATAACGGAAAGTGGAATCATATGATGAGTCAAACACATATTGGCTATACCTATTGGCAACAACCAAACAAACAAAAAATGCCAGAGGTCAAATATGTAACTGCTGAATCCAATGTAAATAGAAGAAAAAATGAACAGGATGTTAGGAGGTCTATAATACCAAAAGAAGTATCAGGAAACGTTTTTTACCAGGAAGAAATAAGTGGCGTTTCCATTGAAGCAAACCATTATACCAAAGCTATCAATTCAAATGGCATCACGTGGAAAGTATTGCCAGACCATGGAAGAACCGGATCTGCTTTGACCCCATTTCCGGTAACGGCTGCAATACAGACTCCCGGCCCAAATTCGCCGCATGTAACCTATGATTTTTATACTTACAGTAGTGGTGAATTTATATTGAATGCATACTTCTCCCCTACTCTGAATTTTCACAATACGGAAGAAGGTTTACAATATGCTGTTTCCATAGATAATGAGACACCACAAATCATAAGTATTAATAAAGAAGATAAAAATAGCATCAGTGGAATTTGGAATAAATGGGTGTCCGAAAATATAATCATCAAATCTAGTAAGCATAATATTCAGGAACCAGGTAAACATAGTATAAAGTATTGGATGGTGAATCCCGGAGTAGTGTTACAAAAAATCGTATTAGACTTTGGCGATCTTGAGAAAAGCTACTATGGCCCAACAGAAACTATTAAAAAGTGAAATTTTTAAATAAATATAATGAAACAAAAAATATTTTTTACAGGATTCAGTGTCATCAGTTTATTGATAGCAGGTTGTGTTGGAAGTCAATCTAATTCGAAGTCTATACCTGCTCTAAAAAAAGTTTTTAAGGACGACTTTACCATCGGTACAGCATTGAGTACTCCTCAAATCGAACAAAAAGATCCAAAGGCTGATGCTTTAATTAAGCAACAATTTAATGCTGCCACACCTGAGAACATTATGAAGGCTGAAATTATTCATCCACAATGGGATGTTTATAATTTTGATTTGGCCGATAAAATGGTAGCCTATTGCACTAAAAATAATATTCAGGTAAATGGTCACACATTGATCTGGCACAGCCAATTACCACCATTTGCAAGAAGAATCCAAAGTGTAGATTCTTTTAAAACTTTTTTCACCAACCACATTAATACGGTGGCTGGACGGTATGACGGTAAAATATTCTCCTGGGATGTAGTGAATGAAGCCTTGAACGAGGACGGTACCATGCGTAAATCTGTTTTCCTGAATAAAATGGGAGATGGATTTGTAACAGAGGCTTTCCGTTTGGCACAGGCAGCAGCACCAAATACAGCATTATACTACAATGATTACAATAATGAACAACCCAAAAAAAGAGCAGGATGTATTACTTTAATTAAAAAAGTACAGGATGCCGGTGTTCGCATTGATGGCGTAGGAATTCAGGGGCATTGGCATGTTGGCAAAGTTCCTCTAAAGGACATTGAAGAAAGCATCAACGAATATGCTGCATTGGGAATAAAAGTCATGTTCACTGAATTAGACATTGAAGTGTTACCCAGAAATTTTCAGGGAGCAGATGTAAACCAACGAATGAAAGAAGATTCTTCTTTAAATCCTTATGTAAATGGTTTGCCTGATAGTGTTCAGCAGCAATTAGCAAATGATTATGAAGCTTTATTTAATTTATTCTTAAAACATAAAGACAAAATCAGTCGGGTAACTTTTTGGGGAGTAAACGACGAACAAAGTTGGTTGAATGGCTGGCCTGTAAGAGGAAGAACAAACTACCCTTTGTTATTTGACAGAGAATTTAATGCCAAACCTGCTTTTTATAAAGTTATTGGAACCAAAAAATAATATAAAAAATTACAAAAGGATTTTAAAGGCGTAACAATTTTAAATTACAATATGAATCTGGTCTCACAAAAAATATCAGTTTTGGAAAAGGTTGGTTACAGTCTGGGTGATCTGGCTGCTAATTTAGTTTTCCAAACATTAGTTACTTATCTGGCTTATTTTTATACAGATATTTACGGACTGGAACCAGATCATGCTTCTGCGATAATTTTAACTGTCGGCCTCGTGGCCGCATTTGGATTTAATCCAATTATTGGGGCACTTGCAGATAGAACTGTTTCAAAGTGGGGGAAGTTCAGACCCTGGATCCTATTTACAGCTGTCCCGCTTGGAGTTATTGCTTTATTGGCATTTAGTACACCCCATTTTTCATACAAGGGAAAAGTCATTTATGCAGTAGTTACATATACCCTGTTGTTATTACTATATGCAGCCAACAACCTACCCTATTCTGCTTTAAGCGGGGTAATTACCGGCGATATGAAAGAACGCAATAGCATCTCTGCCTATCGTTTTGTAGCGGTTATGTTTGCGCAATTTTTTGTTCAAGTATTTATGCTGCCTATAATAGAGGCTGCCGGAGGAGGAGATAAAGCAATCGGAATTGAAAAAGTAATGACCTGGCTAGCAATTATTGGAACGATTCTTTTATTAATCACTTTTTTTACTACTAAGGAAAGGATTGTCCCTAAACCTGAACAAAAATCAAGTTTGAAAGAAGACCTGGGTGACTTATTTAAAAACAAACCATGGGTCATAATGCTTTTACTTACAACACTTGTATTTATAACGTTGGCAATGAAAGGTGGAGCTTATGTGTATTATTTCAAAAATTATGTAGATGAAGAAAGACTGACAACTATTATAACACCATTTCTGAATTTTTTATCGGGTATTGGGATTAATTTTTTTGGTGAAGATCCGGTGTCAGCAGGATTTGGCTTGTTCAATGCCGGTGGAATTATTTTTATGATAGCAGGAATTGGACTTTCCAAAGGGTTGGCAGATAAGTATGGCAAAAGAGATGTATTTATGGCAACGTTATTTATTTCGACTCTATTTATCCTATTGTTTTATTTCTTTCCACCCAAATCAATTGGTTTGATTTTTGGATCACAAATCCTGCATGGTTTCTTTTATGGCATTACCATTCCCTTGCTTTGGGCAATGATTGCAGATGTTGCTGATTATTCTGAGTGGAAAAATAACAGAAGGGCTACTGCTATAATTTTTTCTGCCATGATGGTTGGATTAAAAGGTGGTTTAAGTATTGGAAGTTCCTTACTGACCTGGTTGTTGGGTATATTTCATTATGTACCCAATAGTGATTCACTTCAGCCGGAAACGGCTATACAGGGTACAAAGTTGCTGGTTAGTATTCTTCCGGCTATTCCATTTTTATTGGGTATCGTTCTACTCTTCTTTTATGAAATAAATAAAAATATGGAAGTGCAGATTGAGGGAGATTAAAAAAACAGACGATAAAATTAGATTTTTTGATACATAAAATTATAATTTAAATGCCGGAAGATCCAGTTGAGCATATTGATTTTGATAATTTGAACAAACAGGCAATATCGGCCCCGTTGGTAAAGGATATTTATACTGCTGACCCATCGGCGCATGTTTTTGGAGATAAAATTTACATTTATCCTTCGCATGATATTGATGCCGGAGATGCATTTGATGATCTTGGAAGTCATTTCGCCATGGAAGATTATCATGTACTTTCTATGAACGCCCCCCATGATGAGGAGGCTAAAGAGCATGGAGTAGCACTCCATGTAGAGGATGTACCCTGGGCTGAAAAACAAATGTGGGCCCCGGATGCTGCGGAAAAGGACGGGCTATATTATTTATTTTTTCCTGCGAAAAATTTTGACGGTATTTTTCAGATAGGAGTCGCTGTAAGCGAATCACCCGTTGGGCCCTTTGTTCCACAATCTGAACCTATTCAAGGAAGTTTTTCAATTGATCCGGCCGTTTTTAAAGATGAAGATGGTTCCTGCTATATGTACTTTGGCGGCATTTGGGGCGGTCAATTACAACGTTGGAGAACCGGCTCTTTCAATGGGGAGCAACCTGAAAGTCCGGTTGCATTTTTACCGGAAGATCATGAACCCGCCTTACCTGCTAAAGTAGCTAAACTCAGAGGCGATTTGCTTGAATTTGCAGAAGCTCCCCGGGATGTTATTATTCTGGATGAAAATGGGAGTCCGTTACTAAATGGAGATAACCAAAGAAGATTTTTCGAAGCCTCGTGGATGCATAAATATAACGATACGTATTATTTTTCTTACTCTACCGGAGATACACATTATATCTGTTACGCCACCGGAAACAATCCTTATGGACCCTTTACCTATCAGGGAAGAATTTTGGAACCTGTAGTCGGTTGGACTTCGCATCACTCTATTTGCAAATTTAAAGGCATTTGGTATTTGTTCTACCATGACAGCAGTCTGAGTAATGGAATAACACATTTACGTTGTGTAAAAGTGACCGAACTCATTCATGATGAACATGGGAAAATAAAAACCATTTATCCCTATTCTACTTTTTAAAAAAAATAAATATGATAAAGCAGTTCTTCATTATATCTTTATTTCTGTTCGCAACTACAATAGGAAATACGCAGTCTTTTCACAATCCTATTCTTGCAGGGTATTACCCGGACCCAAGTATTTGTAAAGCTGGCGATGATTATTATATTGTTAATTCCTCCTTTGCATATTACCCGGGTTTGCCTCTTTTTCACAGTAAGGATTTGCTCAACTGGAAACTGATAGGTTATGCCATGAATCGACCTGAACAACTGAACCTTGATGGTGCAGGGGTTTCAAGAGGACTTTTTGCCCCAGCAATCACATTTCATAAAGGTACATTTTACATAGTTTGTACAGAAGTAAGCAAACTTGGAAATTTTGTTATTACTGCAAAAGATCCAAAAGGCCTATGGAGTAATCCCATAAAATTACCGGAGGTAAATGGGATTGATCCATCCTTATTTTTTGATGACAATGGAAAAGTTTATGTTGTTTATAACAGCATCCCACCTGATAATAAAACACTTTGGGACGGACATCGTACTATCAGAATGTATGAGTTGAATCCGACAGACCTGAAAGTGATAGGGGAAGAGAAATTATTGGTAAATGGTGGTACAGATATTTCCAAAAAACCAGTATGGATTGAAGGTCCGCATATTTATAAAAAAGATGGATGGTACTATTTAATGTGTGCCGAAGGAGGCACAGGATACAATCATTCTGAAGTAGTATTCAGAAGCAAATCAATGGAAGGACCTTTTGTTCCTTATGAAAACAATCCTATTCTTACTCAACGTCAATTAGATCCCAACAGAAGGAATCCAATTACCACAACGGGACATGCTGATATTGTTGAAGACAAGGATGGCAATTGGTGGGGCATCTTTTTGGGATGCAGGCCCTATGAAGGTGATTTTTTCAATACCGGCAGAGAAACCTTTATGGCACCCGTAAAGTGGAAAAATGGTTGGCCTGAATTTGATTTAGGGGGAGATGAAGTGAAGTATGAATATCCGATTGAAGCAAAAATAGATCCTAAAATAGAGAAGTATAATGGAAATTTTTTATTTCATGATGACTTTAAGGATAATACACTCAACCTACGTTACCAATTTTTAAGAACAGTTCGTCAACCCTGGTATAGCCTGAACAAGATAACAGCTTCATTACAATTAAAACTCCAACCTGAAACAGTTTCAGGCAAAGGCAATCCATCCTTTGTTGGGTTTCACCAACCACATATAAAAGGGTATGCTTCTACCGCAATCAGTTTTAATACGAATATAGAAAATGAAAAAGCCGGACTGTTGGTTTTTCAAAATGAAAAAGCTTACTATTTTTTATGCCAATCCATAAAAAATAAAATTCCGGTAATTGAATTGTTTAAAGGAACCGAATTGCTTGCAAGCCGGGAATTAAAAGAAGGTGTTCCGAAAGAACTTTACCTGAAAATTGAAGCAAATGGTAGCAAGTATGCATTTTTCTATTCAACTAAAAAGGATCATTGGGAATCTTTATTGGATGATGTAGATGGAAAATACCTGAGTACAAAACAGGCAGGTGGATTTGTGGGCTGCTTATATGCCTTATATGCTACTTCAAACGGTGAAATTTCAAATAATAGTGCTTCTTTCAATTGGTTTGAAATCAAGAATAATGATGACGTTTATAAATAAATGAAGAAGACGTATGGGAAAGTATATTCTATTTTTTTTATTGGGCACTTCCATTAACAGTATTGCACAGAATT
>JBGSWA010000355.1:0-7601 GCA_041752645.1 Gillisia sp.
AAAAAAATTCCGCTTAAAAATATTAATTTTTAAGCGGAATGATGTGTTATACTAAACAGGAAATTAATTCAGCGTGGTTTTGGCTTTATAATCCAAATAACCTGCAGGCCCGGGAGAGTAAAAAGTGTCCTTATCCCAATCAGTAAGTGGCAGGTTTTGCTCAAAACGTTCTGCAAGATCCGGGTTGGAGATATAAGGTTTTCCATAAGCTACCAAATCAGCATACCCGTCTTTAATTACGGCGTTCCCTTTTTCCTGATCAAATCCGCTATTGATTATAAGTGTGCCATTATAGATTGGACGATAGCGTTTAGCAATTTCAGTTTCCGCAAAAGGAACCTTCGAGACATCTGTAAATGGTTCAGAAAGATGTAAATAGGCCAAATCGTAGCTATTTAATTTTTCGATGATATAATCGAATGTTGGAATGGTTTCCTTGTCCAGGGTCATTCCAAATATTCCATGCAGTGATGGATTCAATCGCAAAGCTATCCGGTTTTCCGGCATCATTTCTTTTATGGCATCGATCACCTCAAAAAGGATCCTGGTTCTGTTTTCAATAGTCCCCCCATACTCATCGGTGCGATGATTTGAGGTGGCGTTAAAAAACTGGTGAAACAGATATCCGTTGGAGGAATGTATTTCCACACCGTCAAATCCCGCTTCCATGGAATTTTTTGCCGCATTGGCAAAATCCTTCACCGTGGTCTTTATTTCCTGGATCGTCATCGCTTTTGGAGTAACGGTATCTTTTAAACCTTCAGAGGTGAAGGCTTGTGATTCCGGATTGATTGCCGAAGGAGCCAAAGGCAACTCGCCATTGTGAAAATCCGGATGACTCATGCGTCCCACGTGCCAAAGCTGGATAAAGATCCGACCCTTTGCCTGATGCACTTTCTCGGTGACTTCCTTCCAGCCCTCAACTTGTTCTTTGGAATAAATTCCCGGGGTATTGATGTAACCCACTGCCCTCTCGGAAACCTGGGCACCTTCTGAAATTATCAACCCTGCCGAGGCACGTTGACTGTAATATTCCCCGTGAAGTTTCCCGGTAGGTATATTCCCCGGATTATCGGCTCTGCTTCTGGTCATAGGTGCCATCACCAACCTGTTTGGCAAATCCAATACCCCGCTTTTATAATCTTGTAACAATGCTTGTTTACTCATAAATACAGCTCTTAATTTAAGTTTATTTACTTCAGTTTTTCTAAAAGTTTTTCTGCAACCAACACTGAGGATGCCGGATTTTGACCAGTGATCAATAATCCATCCACCAAGGCATAGGGGTGCCAAGCTCCGATTTTACTGTAGATTCCGCCATTTTTCTTCAGCATATCCTCCAGCAGGAAAGGAACAATCTCGGTAAGTGCCACCACTTCTTCCTCCTCATTGGTGAAACCTGTTACATTCTTGCCATTTACAAGGGGTTTTCCATCAGTTCCTTTTACATTTTTAAGCACCGCCGGTGCGTGACAAACAAATGCTACAGGTTTGTTACTGGCGTAAAATTTCTCGATTAGTTTTACAGAGGCTTCGTTTTCTACCAGGTCCCACAGCACCCCGTGTCCTCCCGCATAAAATACCGCGTCAAATTCCTCCGGATTTACCTCGGCAAGTTTGTGGGTATTGGCCAGTAAATTTTTGGTCTCCTGGTCTTTATCAAACCTCTTTGTTGCCGGAGTGCTTGAATCTTCAGTTTCGCTGGCTGGATCTATTGGCGGTTGTCCTCCTTTGGGAGATGCGAGACTCACCTGAATTCCTTTGTCTTTTAAAATATAATAAGGTGCAGCAAATTCCTCAATCCAAAATCCGGTTTTTTTGCCTGTTGCACCTAAGGAATCATGGCTGGTCAATACAAATAATACATTCTTCATCAGTTTGTTTTTTATGGTTTATGAAAGCCTCGGCTGAAAAAGATCGTCCAATACCTAATTCTAGCTTTGAGGTGTTGCTGCAGCTCAGTCTGAGTTTTTAAAAGGGCAGCAAGTTCAAAATATAATTTTGTTCAAAGTTAAGGCAGGAAATGCCTACTTGCCGTTGATGTATGTTAAGAAAGGAAGTTAAAAACTGTTAAGTACGTACCAGTTTTTTTCTGATCCGACTGAGACTCTCCGGTTTAATCCCCAGGTAATTGGCTATATGGTAATTTGCAACGCGTTGTTCTATATTGGGATAGGCCTCGCAGAATTCTAAGTAGCGTTGTTTGCTGTTTTTTTGTAAGGAAGAGAGGATCCTGCTGCGAAGGGATACAAAAGCATTGGTTATTTTAATCCGAAAAAAACGTTCAAATTGAGGAATGCGCTCATACAAGGTAGCCAGGGAATCTTTATGAATTCCCAATAAAACCGAATCTTCGAGGCATTCTATATGTAGTTGCGCCGGCAACTCATTAAAAAAGGCTTCAAAATCACTGGTCCACCAATCTTCTATAGCGAATTGGAGGATGTGTTTATTGCTCATTTCGTCTAAATAATAGGCTTTTAAGCAGCCTTTCACAACATAAAATTCTTCTACCACCTTCTCCCCCGGCTGAATTAGAAACTGCTTTTTTGAAATCTTTTTCTCGAAGAGTATTCCAATAAATTCTTCTTTTTCAGAAGGAGTTAACTCTATAGTGCGGGAGACGTGTTGCAGGATTTTAGTGTACATAACGCTTTATAATGCTTGTTAAAAATTCCGGTTTTGGAATCGAAACAACGCAGATTAGTCGGTTTTGGAGCAAGGGAATAAAAAAGCTCCTCCCCCGTTGTAATTTACTCCTTTACCACGATCATACTAGCTTTTGCACCGGTAAGCAGGTTCCATTCGCTGGAGGTGATCATTTTTCCGTCCTCCCCAATTACCTTGAAGGAGGCTGTGTTAGGACCGGAAGTTCCCTGATTTAAGGCTTCAAATTCCACGGTATTAAATCCGCTTTCAAGAGTGACAAGAACTGGGGTGAAACTTGCCTGAAGCAGAATGCCTGGGTGAGCCACCTTGCCGTTTACATATACCCTTACCCGGTCCCCATCTACATATTGATAATCACGGCAATAGATCTCTACAAAATTGCCGTTTGTTTTAAAATCGCCCAAATACTGGTCTTCTGCATATTCCTGACTTGCCTTTTTGTCTTCGGTCCATTTTTTTTCTATAAAATCAGCGGCAGTAAGCAGGTCATTCCCTGTTCTCATATTGAGTTCTTCCTTTTTTTGAACCGGAAAATCAGAGGGTTTTTGAGTCCTCCCAATAAAGGGGTTTTTTGAAGCGGGATTGGGCGAATCCTCACGTGGAATGGATAATGGGGAATTTTCTGAACGCTCTATAGGTCTTGGCATACTTGGAATATCAAGCTGGGCAAAGCAATTGATTGAAAAAAATGCGGATAATGCACTTAAAATAAATATTTTCATTGTAGCTAATTATTGTTTTTTATTGATCTCCCGATCACTTTTTTCGGAAGAGCTTAAATACGCTCCGGAGGCCTTGAGTCGGGATATAATTATATTCATTTCACTGATAGCTAATTATAATTTTTTAACCGGGGGCCATTTTTGTAATTATGGATACCTGCCAAGGCGGGTAAGGAAATAATCCCGGGTTATTTTAATCAAAAATTTAACCAAAACCTCAAAGGGAAGCTATTTTCTGCAGAAGTTAAATTTTTTACCCAAAGATTTCTCCTTACTTTTAACAAAAAAAAAGAAATATGCAAGTTTATAATCTTGAGGAACAAAATTCTGTATTAAATAAATTCATCGCTGAGCTTCGCGACGTTTCCATTCAAACCGACAGAATGCGATTTAGACGCAATATTGAACGCATTGGGGAAATAATGGCCTACGAACTGAGCAAGGACCTCAATTTTAAAGAAGTATTCGTTAAAACTCCTCTAGGAGCTTCCAAGATCCAACTCCCGGAAGAAGACCTTGTTATTTGTTCAATATTAAGGGCAGGATTGCCATTACATACCGGTTTACTGAATTATTTTGATAAAGCTGAAAATTCCTATATATCTGCATACCGGCATTATACCAGCGAAACCGAATTTGAGATCAAGGTAGAATATTTGGCCTCTCCATCCCTGGAAGGAAAAACACTTATTCTCGCAGATCCAATGCTTGCATCAGGACAGTCATTTGTAAATGTATTGAAGGCTTTAGAGCCTATGGGAAAACCTAAAAAAATTCATCTGGTCTCCGTGATCGGTTCCAAACCGGGGATTGAATTTATGAAGCAGCACTTTCCTGAAGATTCCAAATTATGGATCGCCACCATAGATGAGAAACTCAACGAACACGGTTATATTGTTCCCGGATTGGGCGATGCGGGAGATTTGTGTTTTGGAATGAAACTTCAGCATTAAAAGGCCTAGCCAACTGTAAAATGAAGCCCAGGTTCCCCAAAATCGAAAGCCCGTCTTTCTCCCCTCAATAATGAAAGGTTAATTTAACTGGAAAATACAACCTTACATTATTCAGAAAGACTCAGTTCAATCTCGGGAATATTTGAAGGTGGGGCTGTGTAATCCGATTCCCAAGAGGATTCGGGAATGGGAAAAAGATTCAGCACCCGGATTTTTTATTTCAACTGCATTCACTATGAAGTACCGATGGCAAATCCGAATCGGCCCCCTCTGTGTCCCCTGGCGACATAAAGGACCCCAAAAGCTAATACTCCAAGATTTTCTCCCTGTAGATTTCCTTTAATTGGATCATAATCGATGCCGATATCACGGTCATATATGGCGAGAACTCTTTGTCCTGTGAGCACAGGCAAACCTGTGGGGCTCTAAAGGGGAATAACATTCCTCTACTTCCTTCAAAAGATCATCATTTTCATTCTCGCCAACACCCGCTAGAATTGGTCCTGCATCTTCCCGGGAACCTGGAAATGTTATAAAAAAACCATCCTTCCTCTCCTACCTGCCCGGTATAAAGCACGATTTCTTAAGCGATATTGTCCCGAAAAAAACGCAAAGGCTTTGGCGATAGCAAATTTCAGATAGATCATCATTAAGATCACTTTGAGTTAAATTAGTTGGTTCCTTAGCCTTATCTCTACTTTTGTTATCTGTCAATAACAAACCCCCTGCATTCCCTAAACGAGGGGATACATCATCCTCGGATTGTTGCCGTTATCATTATTTCCGCAGAAATTAAATTGCATTACCATCATTAAGGCCGACAAACAACTAAACCGAACCAAAAAATTTCAAACACATAATTCGTTCATTTAATTGGATAAATTATAAATACATTCAGATTTGGGAGGATTTAATCTAAAATATTACTTAAATTATTGAATAACAATTGATTGTGATAATTATTTTTTGTATTTTCAATGTTATTTGTATTGGAAATAAGCATAAAATTCTGTTAAATCAAGAATAATTATACGATACAAAAATACAAGTCGTTTTGTGTTGAAGACTCTGAGAACCAAATTTATATAAAAGGAGTTATTAATTTTAAATGTACCAATTATGAAAAAGATTTTATTACTAACTGTATTATCTGCCGCGATGCTCACCTCGTGTGTGTCTAAAAAGAAATACGTCGAACTTGAAACTGAACTCTCGAATACCCAAAGCAATTTGCAGCGTACCGCAATGGAGAAAGAGGAAGCGCAAAGAAAGCTTGACGCGATAGAGGCCCGTGTAGCAGATTATAACTCAAAAATCAATTCCCTTAAGGAATCGAATGATGAGAAAATGGAAATGAACGATCTTACCGCCATGTCCAACAATACCAAGGCTAAAATGAGATCCACCCTGGCTAAGGTAGACCAGGCTGAACTTGCCAAGGCAAGAACCCTTGAGGATTCCATCAATCTTGCGGTTTCTTATAATTTGAAAAAATCCATAACAGATGATTCAGAAAGTGATGATGTTCAAATTACTGTGGATAAAACAGTAGTGATGATCAATGTTTCTGACAAATTGTTATTTAGGAGCGGAAGTTATCGGATAAACCCCAAGGCCAACAACCTGATGCAAAAATTGGCAGAGGTAATCAATTCTGAACCAAGCATGGAAGTAATGGTGGAGGGACATACAGATTCTCAAACTATGGTTCCGGGTTCTCACATACAGGATAACTGGGATTTAAGTGTTCGTAGGGCCACCACAATTGTGAGGTTGCTGCAGGATAAATACAATGTGGCTCCTGAAAAACTAATTGCCGCCGGAAGAAGTAGCTATGTCCCATTAGTGGAAAACACTTCAAAAGAAAATATGTCTAAAAACAGAAGAACACGTATTGTGATTATACCTAATTTGGATAAATTCTTCGCTTTGTTAGATTCCGAATAATTATTCGCGATCCGGCATAAAGCATATTTCTATAAAAACGAGGTCAGAATGTAATAATTCTGACCTCGTTTTTATTAATAAATTTCCTGACTACAAATCTGCAGAAAATAAGAATTCATCCTTAATCTATACTGCCGATAGGATCTCTACCTTTTCAATCTTTGGGGCTTCTGAGAGCAAATCTGGCCCCAATTCCATGATCCCGGAGGCAATGGATCCCTGTAGATGTGCCTCTCTCCCGGATTCATTTTCGAAGGTGTCAAAAATCCCGAAAGTTGAGCGGTCAATTCTAAAGGAATACCAGGTGATCGTTTTCTCTTCCCTTCTGGCAAGGTTTACCGCTTCAATTAAAAAATTTAAAAGTTCCAGGTCCTTTCCTTCTTTAGCTTTTAATGTTACCAATAAACCCAACTTTTTCATTTGTATTTTTTTGATTTTAAATTCAGTTCTAATTTCTTTTATAAAATTACTCAATCCCATCTTAAACAAAGCCCTTTCCGGAACTAATTAGGATAATAAACAGCAGCTTCCGCTTCACACTAGTTTAATTCTCTGATATTCCCCTCAATGCATACTATTTCTTCTTTTTTAATAAATAGTGATCCAGGGCGTATTTACCACTGCCTGTTATTGCTAAGGTGGTAAATATCAATAAAAATACAAGGGCCAATTCCTTATGAGCAAAGGGATCCTGGGCGTGGACAATAAAATAGATTACTACCATATTAATTATCAGGGGAATGGTCGCTAAACGGCTCGCAAGACCCAATGCAAGGAGAGTAGCGCATATAACTTCCGCAAAAACAGCCAAGGTCAAAGATGCCTCCATTCCTACACCTATAGGATCCGGAAACGTGATTTCCCCACCGCCGAAGAGCGTTAATAATTTAGGAATTCCGTGTGTTAGAATTAAAATCGCTGACCCTACCCTTAAAATAAAAAGAGCTATATCTATACTAGGTAAATTTAAACTGGTAGTGTATGTTTTATCCATAATAACTGAATTTTAGTTAAGAAAAGATACAATTTTAAATGAATAATTCTTTTATTGTTGCTGTAATTTTAAAAAAAACTTAATAAAAGTAGATAGTTTTGAACTTTTGGGTTTTGTAAATTCATTTATATGGTGTTAGTTAGTGACAAGCCCTCCATTCAGGAGAGACCCCTTAAAAGAAATCTTATTAGAAAAATCAACAAACTTTTAGGATCTTTTAATACCAATCAAACTGAATACTAAGTAATTGCATGGTGGTGATTTTTAATTATTAATATTAGGTTAAAAAAACCTTGTATAAATTGTAAAGAGACT
>JBGSWA010000356.1:0-43582 GCA_041752645.1 Gillisia sp.
CGGCGGTGTTGGTTTTTTACTCATTTTGATTAATTTAATATTCCCAATGTTCCAATTAAAATTAAAAATGCCAAATTGATGAATAGAAGTGTTCTTGTTACAGAGTAATATTCAGCACGTTTGTCATTTATTTTTTGATTAAAGGAGGTGTTATTAATGTAATATTGGGTTAAAATGTTTTCGAATTCCGTACAAGTTTTTTTCTTTGCATCTCGTCGTTTTTCGATATATTCTGATTCCTCACTGTATTTATAATAATGCTTGTAAAGGCTTTTTTCGTATTTGAATAAAATTTCTGCATTCGGTAAATAGGCATATGTTCTCCCAAAATCGTGAAAGACTTTTGATAAATAGGCAATGGTTCCTATCATTGAAATGAAAAACAAAATAAACAAAATGGCAAATGCATAATCTTTTTCCGAATAAATATTTATCACTCCATTTCTGAAATATTTATTGAATGAATATATTGCTGCACCTACAAATATTATTAAAAGAGTAGTTGGATATTGAATCGATTTGTCATAAAATTTAGTTCTCTCGTTCTCCAAAAGAAACTGTTCTTTAAAAAAAATATTATTAGAAGTTTGTTCCATAAATCAAAAAAGAGTAATTAATCTGTTGTACATAAGCCTTAAAATATTATTTTTCATACTCCTCCTTACTCATCCCAAATCCATCATCTACTATCAACACCTCTTCATACGTGAGATCATATAATTTGTAAACCATCAAATCTATCTCCTTATCTGTACTCTCAATTTCCCGCTTCAGCTCTAAGGCTTTTTTCTTGTTTTCCTCAAACAGCTCCATCCATTCAAATTCATCTTTCTTGGTGAGTTCGGGAATAGGAGAGTAGCCTTCTTTGGTACGGACATTATTCCTGGCTTTGATTGCTTTATTTAACTCCTTAATGAATTCTCCAAATTCCAGATTGTGCCAGTTTTGGAGTTTTTTAGGTGATTTGTCAAATTGATAGTTGGATGAAAAATATTTTTGAAATTTACCTTGTAGTAGTTGAAGTTTTGAAATTAAATTAATTATTATGTTCCCTTTTTCCTCTAATTTTAATCCATCATTTATTTCCGGTATTGGTATCTGTTCAAAATATTGAGGCTTCACTTCAATATACCCTCCACTGCGGACTACACAAATTGACTTGAGGAATTCCCAAATTAGTTTTGAATTAATTATGCACAATAATATCCTATTAGATGAGGGTAAAATTACAGAAGGAGCATTAATATAATATCCTTTTTCTTCAATTGAAAATTTACTGGATGATTGAAGGTTTGGCCATACAATTTTATCACCCTCAAATTTTTGGAAATAATCAACAGAATCTTGAATTTCAAACCATTCATATGATCCAGGTTTCCTACCTATCTTTTTATTAGGATCATTTCGCGGAGTTAGTCTTTCTTTGTTTTGAAGTAAATATTCTTTTATGGCAGGATAATCGTCTATTTTCGTTCCTCTTCTAGTGAAGATTAGATATTTTTCAATGTCTTCGGAGTGCCACTTAGATAAGTCCTTTCCTTCATAAAATGGTTTTATCATTTCCTTGGAACTATAATGTTGCAGTTCTAATTTCTCCTTGGTTGTACGATTAATTATAAATGCGTCATTAAAACCTGTAACAACTCCGCGGTATGTTCTCGGAAAATTTTTATTTATTTTTTCAAGTTTAGAGATTCGTTGAAAAAGTTTTATTTTTTCAACGGAATAAAAACTCCAATTACTATTATCTAAAGAGTTTTGTAAAACATCAACTGCAGTATGACTTTCAATATCAATTATTTTAGATTCAGAATTCTTGTGAATTTTAATAAAACTGAATAAATTGTGTTCCTTAATTTCATTGGAGGCTGTTAAAATAATAGGGTAGGTTGTGGCACCATCAAAAACTTGAACCTCAGTAAAATCAACATAATTTATAAAAGAAACTCTATCTTGTAGGAAGTTTCTGAGTTTGTCAGCTGCCTTTGTTTTATCAAAAGTGTTAGAAATAAAACCGAAAAGACCTTTTTCTCGTAAAATGTGGAAGGCTTTTTCATAGAAATAGGCAAATAAATCTGAAGTTCCTTCAAAAACACTATAATTATTTTCTAGAAATGGCTTTATTTCGCTTATTAATTCTTGTCTAACATAAGGTGGATTCCCAATCACCACATCGAAACCTCCCTTTGCAAAAACACCAGCAAATTCCTCTTCCCATTTAAAGGCTTTATTTCCGGCTACCTTTTTATCGTCTATTAAAGAATTTCCACATTTAATATTGCTACTCAGGTCGTTGAGCTTTCGGCGGGGTTGAGCAGTGCGAAGCCAAAGACTTAATTTGGCAATTTCTATGCTCTCTTCATTGATATCTACTCCATAAATATTGTTCTCTAAGATGGTGGTTTCAATATCGCTAAAAACAAGTCCGCCACCCAAAA
Source organism: Gillisia sp. (assembly GCA_041752645.1). Taxonomy (GTDB): domain Bacteria; phylum Bacteroidota; class Bacteroidia; order Flavobacteriales; family Flavobacteriaceae; genus Gillisia. The sequence continues at coordinate 2,439 of JBGSWA010000356.1, forward strand.
GTTTTGCCTTCAGCTCGTCTATATAGCGGTGTTCTTTTATTAAAAAATCCAGTGCCTGGTTTAGGAAGGCACCGGAGCCACAGGCAGGATCGCAAATGGTGAGCTTTAACAGCCAGACTCGGTAATCGTCCAGGATCTTTACCAAACTTTCCAGGGTGTCTTTTTGCCGTCTTTTTCGTCCCTTATAATATTCTTCTTCCCTGAAGCCCAACTCGCTTTTCTTTTCTTCACAAAGCTTGCCCAAGGTGTTTTCTACAATGTATTTGGTGATGTATTTCGGGGTGTAAAAAACGCCGTCTTTCTTGCGCTTGCTTTTCTGTTTGTCAAAGTCGGCACCTTCAATTTCGGCATTTACGCTTTCAATTTCATTAAGGGAATTTTCAAAAATATGTCCCAGGATATTCACGTCTACCTGGCTTTCAAAATTGTATTTTGAGAGTTGGGCAGTGTGTTTTGCCAGTAGTTCATCGTTTATCTCCAAGCGATCCAACAGGTTGTCCGGCTTGAAAAGTCCGCCGTTGTAAGCGAAAATCTCAGCTCTGGTATCTGTGCTTTTTCGGCCCTGATCCAGATAGGAAAAATAAAGTTTAAACCGGTCATATAAAGGCACAACAGCATCAAGTTCCTTCAACTTATTCCAGTCCTTCACAATCCTAATGGTAGAATTGGGTGGCAGGAGCCCGCGATCTTCAGCAAAAAAGATGAAGAGGAACCGGTCTATCAACTTCTGCGATTTCTTGAACAACTCGAGCTTCACATTTTTCTCCAGCCGCAGCAGTTGCGCCTGGGATTTTGCGTAATCCGGATTAGACTCTTCCACTCCCGAAAAGTCGGGGTCGCTGAGACGTATGTTTTTTAAGGACTTGGCATTGAGCCTCACCAAATCGCGATATAACTCACGTTTAAAGACGGAGTAATCTTTATAAAAATCCTTTGTGATCTGTTCTTCTTTTACCACAGAAGATTCCTTGATCTTCAGCGGTAAATTCTTGAGTATGTTCTCTTTTTGCAGGCATAAATACAGCAGTGCAAAATCTTTGGCTGTAAGCAGAAAAAGGTCAAATTCTATAAATTCGGTTGCATCATTGATATAAAACCTAAGTTTTTCAAAATTGGACGTGATCACATAAACGCAGCTCTTTTGATTCACCTTATAATCAAAAGCCTGTCGACGGATCCCTTCAAGATCTTTTGTATTGGTGCCCTTTAATTCAATAACCCCTATTGCGGGGCCATCTTTAAGAATAGCACCATCGGCCTTACGGGCGTTGTTTTCATTTTTAAATTCCGTAGAAAGATTAAAATCCGGTTGTGGATTTAAAGTATACCCGAGAACATTCACAAAAAGCTCATTTAGAAAGGTCGCCTGAAATTGCTCCTCTTTAGAATTCCGTATATTTTCCTGGATAGCAGGATTGTGAAAATATTTGGAGAACTTTTTAAAGGCATTCGCCAGTTTTTGTTCATCCTGTGATTTAAGATATGTATTAAGTACCGATACCTGGAACAGTGCCATGGATATTTTTTGGGGTTAAAAATTGGTGCTTACCTCAAATTCTGGAAGTAGGGTAGACAGATTCAGAAGTAAGTATGGTAAATCTAAATATTTTCTTAAAATTAGGAAAGGGAAATTCAGTTAATCTTTAATGATGTTGGATAAACTGGAAACTTTAAATATTGTTAGTAAAAATAATATTTTGTCAAATCCTCGTGGGTGGTCTAATGACATCGTGGAGGGAGTATCTTGAAGTCCCCAGCTGGTGGGTTCCCCGCTGCGCGAAGTCTTCTCTTGCTGGTGAGGTCTCACAAAGCAGCTCTTTCTTCTTAATTAACTAAAAGTTTTTATTAGTTACTCCGTCATAGTGAAATAAAACCTCTCAGATACTTTAATGTTAAATGCAGGCCAAAAACATTCTATGTAGAATGTTTTTTAATAGCTTTGCAGTATGGAACAGGAATTAAAAACAGAAGCTACCCGAAATTTAATTACGGAAACAGCCTTTAGGCAGTTTTATAAAAACGGATTTAAGGCCACCAGTATTAATGAAATTATGAAAGCTGCCGGTTTGTCTAAGGGGGCATTTTATCACAATTTCAAAAATAAGGACGACCTGGGAGTTTTGGTGGTAAAAGCAGAGTTGAACACCCGGATCTACGATGCGATGATTTCGCCCCTATATGCTGAAGGTACAGCCAAGCCTATTCTGAAAAATACCTTTTTAAATAAGTTAAAGGCCTTTACCAGTGATGAAAAATTGATGGGTTGCCCGGTGAATAATTTAATCAATGAAATAGGCGGATCACCGAATTTGCTGAACGAATCCTTAAAAGGTCTCATAGATACCTGGCTGAAAGCCGTGATTCAGATTATTGAAAGAGGTCATAAAGACGGTTCTATAAAACCGGAAACCAATCCGCAGCAGGCCGCCATTTATCTGGTGAGTTCTTTTGAAGGAATGCGCGGTATTCGCAAGCTTTATCAGGATGATACCACCTGGAGTGCCTATAGTGCAGCCCTGGAAAACTATATTAATCAACTTTAAAAATAACATGACTACTACAAGAAGAAATTTTATTAAAAAAACCGGTCTGGCGGGAATGGCAGGACTTTCGTTCCCTGTTGCCGGGATGACAAATTCAAAAATAAACACAATGGATAATTTAAAAAAAGAACGCCCAAAGATCTTATTCTTCGATGTAAACGAAACCCTTTTGGATCTAACTACAATGAAGGAAAGTGTTGGAAAAGCTTTAAATGGAAAAAGTGAGTTGCTTCCTTTATGGTTTACCACGATGCTTCAGTATTCTTTGGTGGCCACTGCCGGAAATCATTACGAGGATTTTGGAGAAATTGGTGCCGCAACCTTAATGATGGTAGCTGCTAATAATAACATCAAACTCAGTCGTGATGAAGCAAAAGAAGCTATTTCGCCAATTCTGTCCCTTCCTCCACACCCCGAGGTTAAAGATGCGTTGGGCAGGTTAAAAGAAGATGGGTACAGGCTTGTTTCCATTACCAATTCTTCCAATGCAGCCGTTGAAAAGCAATTTACCAACGCCGGACTGCTGGATTTTTTTGAAGAGCGTCTGAGTATTGAAGATTTGGGCAAATACAAACCCCATGCCGATACCTATAACTGGGCAGCGAGAAAAATGGGGGTAAAACCCGGGGAAGCTATGCTTATTGCTGCACACGGTTGGGATGTGGCCGGGGCACTTTGGGCAGGTTGGCGGGCCGCTTTTATTAGCAGGCCGGGACAACAACAATATCCCCTGGCACCCTCCCCTGAAATTGCAGCTGCCGATCTAAAAATCATTTCAGAAAAGCTAATTGCACTAGAGAAATAGATTTAACTCATTTAAAACAGTAAATCATGAAGCCATTTTTGCCGAAAATTTCTGTTTAAAAAAACCTGAGGAAAATACTTCCATATATGGAAAAGGTTACCGCTATCCTGCTCATAATTGCAGGAGTATATGTAATCTATTATCAAATGGCGCTGTTTGGATTTTAAGGCTTAAGACCTTCCTTTAGCGCTTTTTAATTAATGTTTAATCTTAAATTTTTAAATTATGTCAAACCAAACGTACAAAATCGGCTTAGATCCGGTTGAATTGGAAAATGCCAATGAGCAACAAAAAGAGATCCTTGAAAATGCCAAAAAAGCAAATGGAATGATTCCTAACATGTATAAAAACATGGTGAATCTACCTGCTTTGCAAAATACGTATGATTCGGGATATTCGCAGTTTAGAAAAGACAGCGGATTTACACCTGCAGAACAGGAAGTAGTATTGCTTACCATCAGTATCGAAAATTCCTGCGGATATTGCACGGCTGCCCATAGCTATTTAGCTGAAAATGTTTCCAAAACCCCAAAAGATGTCATTGAAGCTATAAGAGAAGGAAAAGAAATTGAAGATGATAAGTTAAAAGCTTTGCACGAATTCACCAAAGTGATGAATGAGAGTAGGGGAAACCCCACACCAGGGGAAGCCAAAAAATTCCTGGATGCCGGATATTCTGAAAAACAGATTCTTGCCATTATCCTTGCTCAGGCGGTTAAAACCATAAGCAATTATTCCAACCATATTTTCCATACCGAAGTTGATGAAGCTTTCGCAGGACACAAGCTGGAAGAGGCTTAGCATAATATTAAAGGGAAGCATTTTATCAAACAGAATTATTTTGGAAGAAACTTTTCATATTTATTTTTAAAACATGGATTTTGGCTGTTCTTTAAAAGGTTTTCTTTTTAATTATAATTATATTTCTTTAATTCCAATACCAAGTTCAATGATACAGTATAATACAATTTCAACAGAAGATTTAATACGTAAAAGAGAAGCAGGAGCAAAGATCATCGATGTAAGATCTGTAGATGCATACAACGGCTGGAAAGAAGAGAATGAAGCCCGGGGCGGCCATATAAAGGGGGCAAAATCCCTTCCCGGAAAATGGACTAAATACATGGACTGGATCGAAACTGTACGCCATAAGGAAATACTGCCGAAAGACGAATTGATCCTATATGGTTATACAGCTGAAGAAAGTGAACAGGTAGCTGCACATTTCCAGAAGGCAGGTTATCAGAATGTCTGCTTTTACCACGGTTTTCTGAAGGAATGGGTTCCAGATAATAAACTTCCAATGGAAAGACTCCCAAGATACCGGCACCTGGTTTCAGCTGAATGGGTGAAGAAACTTATTTCAAGTGAAAACCCTGCTGAATATGAAACCGAAAAGTTTGTACTTGTTCATTCCCATTACAGGAACAGGGATGCCTATTTAACAGGGCATATTCCAGGCGCAATAGAAATGGACACCAATTCTCTTGAATCACCTGAAACATGGAATCGTCGCAGCCCGTTAGAATTAAAGAGGGCTCTGGAAGAGCACGGGATCACTTCAGATACTACTGTAGTCTTGTATGGCAAATTCATGTTCCCAGATAATGATGACGAGTTTCCCGGAAGTGCTGCGGGAGATATTGGTGCCATACGTAATGCTTTTATAATGATGTACGCCGGGGTTAAAGATGTTCGGATATTGAATGGAGGTTTTCAGTCATGGGAGGATGCCGGATATGAGGTGAGCATGGCAGATGTACAGAAAGAGCCGGTAGTGGAATTTGGTGCTACGATTCCTGCCAAACCAGAACTGGCAGTAGACGTTCCTGAAGCTAAACAAATATTGGCTTCACAAGATGCCGAACTGGTGAGCGTGAGAAGCTATAGGGAATATATTGGGGAAGTGAGCGGCTACAATTATATTGAAGCCAAAGGAAGGATCCCCGGCTCCATCTTTGCAGATTGTGGCAGCGATGCTTACCACATGGAAAACTACAGGAATGTAGATCATACCACCCGTGAATTTCACGAAATAGCAGAGAACTGGATTAAAAACGGGATTACTCCAAACAAGCATCTGGCTTTTTACTGCGGAACAGGCTGGAGGGGCAGCGAAGCCTGGTTCAATGCCTGGCTTATGGGATGGCCCAATGTTTCAGTCTTTGATGGTGGCTGGTTTGAATGGAGCAATGACCCGGCAAATCCAAGGGAAACAGGTATTTAGAACTAAAATGCTTCAGTACGTCCAGAAGTAAAGGGAATTTGAGCAAAAGTCGAAACAGAAATAAAAAGCAATAGCATAAAATAGTTGATCTTCATTTTGATTTTTTTATAGGTCTTTTAGATTTTCAAGCATGGTTGGAATTAATTCACTCACGGTGGGATGAATATGGATGGCATCTCTTATAATTTCATAAGAAGCTCCTGCATACATCTGGTCTATTACGGTATGAATGTACTCATCTGCTCCGGCACCAAGAAAAGTGGCGCCAAGGATCTTATTGGTATCGTTTTCAATGAAGATCTTTAATTTTCCTGCGGTTTCCCCTTTTTCCTTTGCCCTGGCGATTTTACTCATAGGCCTTATGGCGACCTTTGCTTTTATACCCTGTTTTTTTATGTCATTTTCGTTGAGTCCCACTCTTGCCAGTGGGGGATCTATAAAGGCAGCATAACAGGTGAACCGGTCTGAGAGGTATCTTTTTCTCTCCTCGAAAAGATGGGAATTTACAATCTGAAAATCGTTATACGCGGTGTGCGTAAAAGCGCCTTCCCCGTTACAATCTCCCAGCGCCCAGATATGATCAACACTGGTTTGCAGTTCATTATTCACTTTTATGAAACCTCTTTTATCCAGCTTCACTCCGGTATTCTCAAGTCCAAGATCATCGGTATTCGGGATCCTTCCGGTGGCAACAAGTACTTGTGAAGCTTTGATCTTTTCTATACGATTGTGACAATTATATTTAACGGAAATACCAGTGTCCGATTTTTCTGCACTTAGGCAATCTGAATCCAGTTTCACTTCAATCCCGCTATCCTTCAGAATTTCTGCGATTTCTTCAGCTATATCATCATCTTCCCTTTGAAGAAGTTGGTTACCTTTTTCCATAATGGTCACTTTACTGCCAAACCGCCTGAACATCTGCCCGAATTCCAGCCCAATATATCCTCCCCCTATAATCACCAGATGTTCAGGAATCTCTTCCAGCTCCAGGATGCTTTCGTTGGTGAGATAGTCAATAGCTTTGAAATCCTCAGGAATTCTGGGCCTTCCGCCTACATTGATATAAAATTTATCTGCCGTAAATTTTTCATTGTTAACTTCAATAGTATTCTTATTCACGAAAACCGCCTTTCCTCTTATCAAGGTGAGATTCTCAGTATCTGCAAACATTTTTTCGAGTCCGCTGCGAGAGTCTTGTACGAGTTTATCTTTACGCAGCTTTATCCTTTTTAGATCTATTTTAAGATCTCCTTGAAGAATCACCCCGTGTTCTTCGCTGTTTCCTGCCGTAAATGCCCTTCTGGCAGAGGCCACATAGGCTTTGGTAGGTGTACAACCCACATTGACACACGTGCCTCCAAGATGGCCTTTTTCAATAATTGCAGTCTTAAATCCGTTCTTTGCCAAACTTGCGGCCAGGGAAGGACCTGCCTGTCCTGTGCCTATGATTATTGCATCAAATTTTTCCATTTATTCGGTTTTTAATATTTGTAATTCGATCCCCCGTCCTGTTCAATCTCTATCCCCAGGCTTAGTACCATGCGGTTTACGAAATTAAAATAGGCCACCACCAAGGTTGCATCGAGAATGGCAGCGTCGCTTAATCCCGTTTCTTTTAAAGGAGCTGTAGGATCTAACTTCTCAATGTTTTGAGGTCGAAGGGTCACTTCTTCGGCATATTTGCATAAGGCCATGTCATTCCCGGGAATATCAACTTCCAGGTAATTAACCTTGAGTTGTTTTAATTTTTCCTCATCCTTCCAGTAATGGTGGAGGGCACTGCCATGATGGGTGGCGCAATAACTGCAGTTGTTTGCCATAGATACGACCACAGCAATCATTTCCCGCTGCGCCCTGGAAAGCAGCGACCTACTAAACATAATTTCCATATAAAGCTCCATATGCTTTACAATACTTTCCGGTCGCAGGCTCTGCATTTTATGGACTTCAGCTATTTGCCCCCGTTGTTTTTCCAATTCATCATAGATCTCTTTAAGCCTGCCTGTTGCTTCTTCAGGCTGAATTATTTTGATTCGTGGCATATAATGTTTTTAGTAAGGTTGATTTTTTAAATATACTGAATTGATACCAACCCGCAGGATCAAAATTACAGGTATAACCCTGCAGCTTCTGTCGTAAATCTGACATATTATCTTCTCGTCTATAATTATATTACATTATTATTAAATGTTAAACAAAAAAGAAAAAAATTATGAAAAGTACAGAATGGAAAGTAATTAAAGCCGCAAAGGAAGCCGGGATCCCGGATCCAGGATTTGAAATAGATAAAAATACAGCCATAGTAATCACCGATCCACAGAATGATTTTTTGCGGGAAGATGGCGTGGCCTGGCCCATTGTGAAAGAAAGCGTAAAGGAGAATAATACTATTGCAAACATGTCTACTGTATTCAGACTGGCCAGGGAAAAGGGAATGAAGATCTTTATTTCACCCCATTATTTTTTTCCTGAAGATAAACAATGGCAATTTGGAGGTGCGCTTGAGAAATTCATGCATTCCAAAGGCATGTACAAACGAAAAGGGAGACTGGATATGGAAGGTTTTAAAGGTTCCGGAGCCGATTTTCTTGAAGAATTTAAGCAATATCTGGAAGGAGAAAATATTATATTATGTAATCCACATAAATTGTACAGCCCAAAAAATACAGATTTGACCCTGCAACTTAGAAAGAACAAAATTGAAAAAATTTTAATGGCAGGAATGTCCACCAACCTGTGCATGGAGTCACATACCAGAAATCTGCTGGAAGAAGGATTTGAAGTAGCCGTCATTGCCGATGCCAGTGCAAGTGCAAAACTGCCTGGATTGGACACTTTCCAGGGCGCCTTGATGAATTTAAGAATGATTACCAGCCATGTTTTTAGCACGGAAGAGTTTGAAGAAGCCTTAAATTCTGCTAATTTAAAGTAAGAAAATTTAGCCCCACCTAAATTGGAAAAGGTGTCAATTAACATGGCTAAACATCTGTTTAAAATATTGTTTTAGCTTATAACTCCTATGCTTGCATCGAGGTATTTGATTGCCATTAATTTATTTTTCTTGATTGGTTTTTAAAAAATAGGAAAGACACCTTCCATATAGAAAACATTCAGGGCTTAAGTTTATAACAGCGACTTACAACATAAGTTTCAAACTATATAACCCGCTGTTTCGTTAAACTTTATTCTATATTTTTTATTTGAATCCGGTGCTATTTTGATATTCTTTTATTTTTAATTTTATTTTTTTCTGAAGGACTTAGGGCATACCAAAAGGGTAAGGCTACAAGGAATATACCCCCTAAAATATTGCCTATCGCTGCGGGGATTAGATTCCAAAAGATAGCATTTTCCCAACCCGGGCCATTACCGGTGGGCATGATCAAAGAAAAATACCCCATATTAGCGGGACTATGTTGGAAATTTGCCGCTACAAAAACGCTTACAGCAAGAAAAATTGGAATATATTTTCCTATAATTGTTTTTCCCATTGTAGCAAAAACTGCGGCAATACCTACCAGCCAATTACCAAATACTCCACTTATAACGGCCTGGAACCAATGCTGAACATCATGACCTCTGAAATAGTACATTTTTTTATGTACAATATGGGAAAGACTTTCTGATACCTCTGCAGGATATTCATGAGCATAGTTTATCAATAGGCCTACAAAATAGGCACCTATAACATTTCCTAAAATAGTGACACCCCAAAATTTAAGAGATCCTAAAGCCAATTCTTTGGTACTACAATCTAAAAGTGATGCAGGCAAGACGACGTTAGTTTCTGAAAAAAGTAGGGAGCCGGACAGAATAACCATAAAAAAACCTACGGAAAATCCGAACCCCTGTAGTAAGAGAACGATACCAGTAATTTCTACACCTGCAGAAATCAAAATTGAAAATAAAGCTCCAAAGGTTATAAATGCACCTCCCATAATAGAAAGAATAAGCGCTTTAAAAAAAGTATAGCCCTTTAAATTCCTCCAGGTCTCTCGACTCATTTCCTGGACAACTTTATGTACATCGAGAAATCTATTATCCATTTGATAAAATTGATTAATTAAAATAAGAACTCAACTCTTTTTTTAAATTTTCCCATTGGCCTTTATCTCCACTAATTACCTGTGCCGCTTCCTTAATTTTTGAAGTTCCAAAACCTATGGCTTCTTTAAAGCCTATATGTGGAGGCAAGGATAGTGCACCACTGGATACCACCGCATCTATTATAAAGGGTTTTTTACTTTTTTTAGCTTGTATGATGGCTTCCTCAATCTCTGTAGCGTGTTCTACCCGTGCTCCATCCCCACCACAGAGTTTTGCGTATTCGGCAAAATTAACATTGGTCTCGTGAAGCGCATCAAGACTGGGGGCTAGCCCAACCTGTTCCATCTCCAGTTTGACGAAGCTTAATTCAGAATTATTGAAAATAAGCACTTTTAAGGGTAGACTATGCTTGACGGCAGTTATAAAATCCTGCATGGCCATATTAAACGCACCATCACCACTCAAACACCAAACCTCTCTATGCGGATTAGCAAATTGAGCCCCGATAGCGGCAGGCAGGCCTACTGCCATAGAGCCGTGATTAAAAGAACCTATTAGTCGTCTTTGACTATGGAAAGAAATATGATGGGCTGCCCAAATGGCTGAGGTTCCCGTTTCTAAGGTAAAAATAGCATCATTGGAAGCGTGCTTGTTTACCAGACCTGCAAATATTTGTGGCTGTAGGGGTTCCTGATCGTGTTGCGGGGAAGCCTGCTCTGCCATATTATCCTTCCAATCATTAAAACTCTTCAGCAACTTGTCAAGAAAATCTGAATTTTCCTTTTCTTTTATTTTCGGCAGCAGCATATCCAGAAATGATGATATATCGCTCCATACGCCTAAATCCACGGCTGTTCTGTTACCAATATTTTCCTGTCGTATATCTATTTGTATAGTTTTGGTTTCGTGGGGTAAAAAGTCGATATAGGGAAAATCTGTGCCGAGCATAAGCAACAGATCACAGTTCATAACTGCATTGTAACCAGATGGGTTTCCAATTAAGCCGGTAAGGCCTACCACATTTTCGGTTTCGTGGTCAAAAATATCGCTTGCCCGCAAGCTGTGGGTAATGGGAGCTTTTAATTTCCTTGATAGTTCCAGCACTGCATTTCTAGTCTCACGACAGCCATCTCCTGCCAAAATCCCAACTGTTTTAGCTTCATTCAACAAGGTTGCCGCTTTTGCTATAGTTTCTTTCGGTGGTACTAAGCTTGAAATATGTTTTTTTATGGGATGCACAAATTCTTCGCTTTTGGCATCCATTTCGGCTATATCGGCCGCTAATTCAATTCTGCAAACCGCATTATTGGCCAAAGCAATTTTAATGGCACGTTGGATCACCATAGGAGCTTGTTCCGGGGTATTTATAATGGCCTGATAATCACAGACATCATCAAATACTTTCTTTAAATCTACCTCCTGAAAAAAATTGGTGCCTTGTTGCTTTTGAGGAATCTGACCTGTAATAGCAATTACCGGCGTTCGTTCCTTTTTTGCATTGTAGAGGCCATTGATTAGATGGAGGGCTCCGGGGCCTACCGTTCCCGCACAAACACCTAATTTCCCTGAAATCTGACTTTGTCCAAAAGCAGCGAAGGAGGCATTGCCCTCATGTTTCATTCCTATCCAGTCCACGTCATTACGTTCCTCGATTGCTTTTACCAAGAAATTTAAGGCATCACCGGTTACACCATAAATATGGGAAACCCCAGTATTTACGAGAATATCCAACAGCTGTTCAGATACATTTTTAGCCATAATTTTTTTTTTAAAATTAAGTTTTAGAGAATCACGAAATTTCCACCCGCTGTAGTAAAAATAATGAATGTACCCAGTAAAATTAAAAGATCGTAGTGCCATCCAAAACCATCTTTAGCATAGAAACCGGTTTTCCATACATACAGTTTCATATAAATTGCTCCCAACATGGTCGCTATAATCAGACCTGCGCCTAATTGAGTATATATCCCTATTGCTATGGAGATAGCTGCTATCATTTCAACAACTCCTAAAAAGAATGCCATATTTTTGGGTATTCCCATGCTTTCTCCTCGTTCTTTTGGATTAGTGGCATGTCCCTTCCCGCTGGAAAAAAGAATAATTGCTATAATTATTCTAAGTAAAAGTAGGGCGTAATCGATTAACTGGTTGGTTTCAAAAAGCATAATTTTAGGCTGATAATAATTTATTTTCTATCGATATTCAGGATTTTCAAAATTCCATCTTGTGCCATCATCCCAGGCAGTTCTGGAATTTCCATAAGATGGGTAGCCTCCATTTTCTTTAAGCATTTTAGCTAAATGGAGTAAGTTGTAAGTCATAAACGTGGTATTTCTATTTGTGAATTCTGAATCATAACCTACCGGCGGATTTTTCTTTTCTCCATTCCATTCGGTATCTCCATAGCTTGGGCCCGGTCCAACTTCTCCAATCCAACCCGCATCGGCCTGGGGCGGTATACTGTATCCTAAATGCTGCAGGGCATAGAGCATTCCCATAGCACAGTGCTTTACCCCATCTTCATTTCCGGTAATGAGACATCCTCCAGCTTTTCCGTAATATACATACTGACCTTTATCGTTTTGGTATCCGCTCATAGCATATAAGCGTTCTATTAATTTTGAAGCAACAGAAGAACGTTCCCCCAGCCAAATGGGAGTGCCAATTACCAGGATATCGGCAGTGATTATTTTTTCATAGAGTTTTGGCCAGTCATCCTTCGGCTCACCTTCCTTGGTCATATCGGGTTGAACGCCAACCGGCACGTCGAAATCCGCAAGACGTATGGTTTCAACCACCACACCTTCAGATTCCATAATTTTAACTGAAACATCCATTAAATCACGAGTATGACTTTTAACGGGAGATTTTTTTAAAGTACAGTTAATGTAAATGGCTTTAAGGCCTGTAAATGAATTGTTCATAAATAGAATTTTTAATTAAATTTCAGTGATGTTATATTCCTGACTGATAATCTCCAGGTATTTTAATTTTTTTTTCCAGTTGTTCTTTATACGGTTCGAAACTTTGTTTTTAAAAATACGGCCTAACCAGTCCATTTCAACAAAATTCAAAACCTTTACCCTGGTTTGTTTATCATTTAGGGAATCTAACAGAATATAATAATGATAACTAGAGGTCATAGGAATGTCACTGGTTTTTTCGGCATACACCTCATCTGCCTTGAAGTGAAGATGACCGGAAGTTTCAAATGCTATCTTTCTATTCCCAATAATGCAGTTGTGCTTTGTACCCACTCTGTTAACCTTAGCTACATCAAACTGTATCCTGGTAAGAGACTTATCCCAGCTCTTTCTGTACTTAAAATTACTAATGAGTTCATATATTACATTAATTGGTGCTGCTATATCTCTTTCTACTATGAAGTCTGCCTTAGTGTCAATACCTATCTTAGAGCCCGAAGGCTTTTCATCAGCCAAATCTTTTTTATATTTCTCCAGTTGATCATAATAATAAGGGAGAATGTTGATGTCATAGTTGCTTTCCATCATTAATAGATCATGCGGCATCAGGTCCAGGTGAAGAGCTTTGAACGCTTGATGTGAGAACAATAAATATTCCTCTATGGGGACATCATTTTTTAAAAGTCGATGAATTCTGTTTACATCCTGGCCATAGGGTTTTTTAATTTCCCTCACCTGGATAAAGTCAAGCCTTCCGTAATGTACAAGGAATTTAAGGCGAAGATTTATTGCCGTTGAACAAGCACCACAGCTGCATATTCGCTGCTGGTTATATCTTTGCAAATGCCGGTGAAAAGCGTTTAACATCCTGGTTACCTGTTGCTCCAGATCCTCAATTTGAAAAGCTTTCTCAGAGTACATAAAAAGCGCATCTCCTTCAACTTCGGCCAGTTCCATTTCCAGAACATTATTATCCAGCAAGATCTCCAAAAGTTCAGAAATAATATGAATGCTGTGCTCTACCGGGGTATTTTGTACAAAGCCGGAAAAACCACTGATGTCGGGCATAAAGTAAAAGGCCTTTTTGGCATTTAGCTTTTGGTGGTTTTTATCCATTTGTCTATTCATTATTTGTTGAACTATTATTTACCATAAAAGGTGAGATTCTATCTTGCGTTCCTTTCATAAGAATTGATTGATCTTTAGCCGAAACCCGCAGCAGAAACTTACATTCAAGTACCTGTGCTGAGCATGCCAGACAGACCGTTTTTAAGTTCTAATCTGCCAATTATAAACCGCCCGCTGTCCTGGCCAGGTCATTTAAAACAGTGGAAATTGTTTCCAGCTCTGTCTCCCGGCCTTTAAACCCGTGCCGAAATTGCAGAAATTCAGGAGCATTATATGAAATATTAACTTCACCCTCTTCATCCTGCCAAACCAGGATTTTCTGTGGGAGATCCAGTCCGGTACTTATGGCCGAATGCATTAAAGGAGTTCCCAGGTTTGGGTTTCCAAACATTATCAATCTGGTTGGGCGCAGTTCCATTCCTGCACCTGCTGCATTTGCTTGGTGGTCCAGCTCCGCTACAATCTTAATATTTTCATTATTTTCCAGAATATCTTTTAATGCAGTCCAGGTCTCGTTAAAATCCCGCCTGCTTTGAACTGTCTTTATTCCCTGTGAATTTATTATATCAGGTTTTTCACCTCTAATAATCTCCGTATTTAATGCTCTTCCCACCAATTCCTCCAAATTGGCTGAAATTTTATTAAGAGTACTTTGATCTTTTAAGTTATATCGTTGTTCGAGATAGGAGGCACTGTTATACAACGCCAAAACCTGCTCCTCTTCTTCAAATAATAGCACTCTTAATGGCAGGTCCAGCCCTGCCAGCTGATTCTGCTGCATCAAAAGAGTACCTATTTTAGGGTTTCCAAAAAAAATGATCCTTGAAGGGCGCAGGGTCATTTCGGTACTTGCTGCATTTTTAGAATGATCCAGCTCTGCAATTATAGAGATATTTTTATTCTTTTCCAGCGAGTTCTTTAAGTTGTCATAGGCTGTTTCCATATCCATCTCTGCAGTACCATAATTGACTCCTTTAGCATTGACACCTTTACTTCCTTTAAAAAATCCACCTCCACCTCCACATGAGATCAATGGAAGCAGTAACAAAACAATGATCGCTCTTTGAAACATTTTATGAAATTTTATTAAAGCCTTTGTTAAAAATTCAATTTATGCATTTATTTTGGCTTTTTTTGAGATCCACCATAGCACCTATGAAAGATGCATGGACAAAAGTCTGCGGAAAATTACCCAATATTTCTGTTCTTTCAATATTTTCTTCTTCCGTAAAAAAACAAGATCGGTACTAAACTTTAGAGCTTCATTAATTATGCTTTTTGTTTTTGGAAGCTCTCCCGCCATAATATAGTACTGCGCCATCCAGAAGCATCCTGCCAGGAACATACCCTCTTTAGAATTATCAATAGCCTATTCGTTAATTTTTCTCCAAATGGAATCGGTAAAATATTTTTTAGAATCCATAAGGTTTTCAACGATCTCGAAACCTGTAACTTCGGCCAATCCTTGAATTTCCTTAAGGCTATACTTCCTTGAAATTTCTGTATGTATATGCTCTCCTTCTTTTAACCGGACAGAAAGTTCCAATGCCGGAATTTCCACCAACTGCTTCTTTGTGCTTACCAAAGCACTCCGTGCCTCTCCATTTTCTGCATTATAATTGGGATAATGTTCAAAGAAATTCACGTCAAAATCTGCACCCAGTTCTCTATTTATCCTATGTAACAGGTTTAAATTAAAATCTTTGGTGACGCCGGCTTTGTCATTATAAGCCTCCAGAATGACTTGGGGGTCTTTTTTAAGATCAAAACCTATGATCAAGTGATCCTTTTTATCAATGCTTGAAGAAATCTGCTGTAAAAAATTAATAGTTTCGGAATAGGAAAAGTTCCCAATACTCGCCCCTAAAAAAAGAATAATTTTTCTCTTTTGATCTGATAGTGATTCAATTGCCTGTAAATATTCCTCGCTGAAACCTTTAATTTTAAGACGCGGAATTTCCTTACTTAAATGGTCGGTTACTTTTTGAATGGCATTTTGAGAGATATCAACGGGAACATAAGTAAAATTTACGTTTTGATTCACAAAATACTTAAGTAGCACCTGGGTTTTTAAGGCATCACCTGCCCCAAGGTCTAGCAAATTAAAGTCTTCACCAGAATACATTAATTGTAGAAATTTTTCCTTGTTGTTTTCCAGGATCTCAAGTTCACTGCCAGTTAGGTAATATTCCGGAAGCTTCATGATTTTTCGAAACAGCTCATCCCCGTTTTTATCATAGAAATACTTGGAGTTAAGATATTTGGGATTTGTGATCAATCCTTCAGCGACATCTTTAGCAAATTGAAAATTGGTCAAGGGAGAAGCTATGTAAGTGGTTTTGCACATCATTTATTGATTATTTTTAAATTTATGAGAGGGATAACAACACGCGGTCTAAATTAGGAAACAGTAGATTTTTAATTTGTCATAAAATTGACATCGCTTGTTTTTTACAAAAAATTTAAGAAGGATTTTCGGCACTTATATTTATCTTTCGTGGATCTTAATATTTTAATACAATAATGGTCAAAAAATCAAAAGTCTGGTATCTGGAGAATTTCAATTTCTTTTCCGAAGTGGATATGGAAGGGAGGACATTCATTTGCCAGAATACCATCATGAGATCTCTGGATAAAGATGAAGCTGTATACTTTCAGTTTGATCCTTCCAACAGCATCTATTTTTTAAAAGAAGGAAAAATTAGGATTTCCAAATTCACTCCTACAGGGGAAGAATTTCTTGTTGGCATTCTGGAAAAGGGCGAAATTTTTGGGGAATCTTCGATTACGGCTAATAAAAATAGACAGGAAGCAGCCATTGTTGAAGAAGCAGTAGCGTACTGTGTTATGAAGCAGGAGAAATTCAGGGAATTATTGCTGATGTCCCCGGCTCTGAACCTGAAATTTAGCCAGATGCTGGAGGAAAAGCTGGAAAAAGCCCAACAGCGCTTACAGGATATTTCCTGTAAAAATAATCAGCAAAGAATCATAGACTTTTTAAAAGAAACAGCCTCTCTTTCTTCCAAGGGTCCTAATGGGGAATTGATCATTAAAAATTCCCTTACACACCAAAAAATCGCACAATTGACTTCAACCAATCGGCAGGAAGTTTCGAGTGTGTTTAGTTATTTAAAAAAAAATAGGATCATTGATTATAATAGGAATATGATTAAGATATTGAATTTGAATGAATTGAAATTATCCTAAATATTTTTTTGACTTTCTTATTACTTAGGTGTCAGAGATTTCCCCACCAATAAATGCCCAATGCTAGAAAATTTCTAATAGGCCATATAAATTTACAGTTTAATGATATTTATTATTATTTATAATCTGCAGAAAGTATCTTATTCCTGCTTTCCTTTTCAGTTTTTACCTTCTGTAAAAACGAATCTAAATTGGAAGGGGAACTTATGGTAGGAAATATCAGAATGTTAGACCACAATTTTCCTTTTCCGTTTCTTTTAAAAAAATCAGAAGGCAGTTTTATCTTATCAATCATAAGAATCAGCTTTTAGCCAAGTCTCCATTGCCAATAGCATAGGATGCATCCCACCTTTTTTAATTTCCAGTAAATTTCAGCCTGTTTTCAGGGCTTGCCAGCGCATTTACTGGAAATCTCACAGCATTTCACAACTCCGTTTTTAAAAAAATTAAACCATTCTATTCGAAGTTTTGCCGCAAATTTCGACCGTTTTACTGGGGGTTTGAGGCCATTTGACGCAAATGGGAAGGTTTTTTAAACAGTGTCAATTGTCATTACAAATCCTATTTTTCGGCTTCCAGCCATAGGCAATAACCCTCCTTGATTTCAGGAAATGCTGCAAAATAATCCTCGTGCAGCTTATTTTGTGACTCCATAATCATCCGGTAGACTTCAAAATTTCGCTCTATCTTTTCATTAGAGGTATGATTAAAATACCCCAACAATCCCAAACCAAGAATTCCAGCTATTCCAAAAAGGATGAGCAGGTAATTAGGTATTAGCCTGGCATGTTGTAATTTCCTGTCTATACCCTGAAGAATTTCATCGCTTTTTTCATTTTTCGCTTCCTGTTGTTGTAAGAATACATTCAGGTTCTTCTCCAAAGTTTCGGTGCTGATTGGGATGCTCATCTCAGCTAATTGTTCAGAACGCTTTTGAAGCTCCAGAACAGCAGTTTTAAAGTCAGCCATCTCATCGGCCATCAGTTCCATAATCTCGTCTAATTTTTTCATTGCTTAAAATTTTAAAATTATATATCTATCCCGGTATCCATTACTTTTTTTATAGCTTCTTTTAGGATTTCTTTGTTTATTTTAGCGACCAGGTTGGCACTTAGCTGTACAGATTTATTGAAGACCAGGAGATTTTTTGGAGCTTCCTTCAGTCTTGTCGGGCTCCTGTTTTGGGAGATCTCTGCAATTAACCTATTCCCGCTCATCGACCGGTGGACCTCACTTGCTTTGAGATTTACCCCTTTGTATTCTACACGGAACCCCTGCAGTTGGTTGGATTTATTAATAGTGGGAATCACCTTCACCTTATGAGCTTCCATTTTCTTCATATAATCATCCAGGGACTTTGGTCTTGATTGAAGGACCCGGTCATTTATATTTTTGATCTCCTGGCGTAGCCCTTTTGTTCCCTGAGCTTTTTCCTGCTGTACATCCCGGACTCTTTTCAGTCCTAATTCCTTTGCCACATTATCAGCTGCTATCTGACTTCGTTTTCCGATAAAGCTGTCATTGTAGGCCTTGCCATCAAAGCCTATTCTATTGGCATAGATATGAATATGGGTATGCGCCTTATCCCGATGAACAAAACCAATGGACTGATGATTCTGCAGGTTCAACTCCTTTAAAAATTTTCTGGCAATCTCTCCAAGGTCTTCCGGAGTCTGGGTTTTTCCATCCTCGATTGTTGGGCTTATGATGAAGCTTAAGGTATTGTTGTGGCAGCGCTGATTTTGCGACTGAATAATTTTAAACTCTTCGGTTATCTCATTAGGTGTATCCCCGGCCAGATGTTCCTTTAATACAACTTCAGCTTCCTTCTCCTGGTTCCAGCCATAGGATATAGATACCTTTGTCCTGGAAATAGCATGTCCTTTCCCGATCATTTTTTAAAATTATTTAAGTGGGTTCTAATCTCTTCCGCAAGCTCCTCCACAGCTACAGCCAGCTTTGGATCCCGCTTTTTAAACATATTGCCAATGCGTGTGAAATTGTTTTTGTACTGTACCAGCATCTGGTAAGCTTCCAGTTGCTCAGGAGTAATCCGTTCCACAATGGTTCTTTCAAAAGCAGTGGCGCGGAGATATTCGGAAAGGGAGATTCCTGCCCTGGCCGCTCTTCTTTGAAGCAGCTTCTTCTCGTAAACAGAGCAGCGGATCTGGATGTATTCCCTTTTCATTTTTTTCTTTTAAAAACTTTGCAACCTCCGGGCGCAAAGCAAGATTGTCATTACAATGACACATCTTGCTTTGCTATCTCAAATGAAATTCTCCTCTGAAGTTCATCGTACTTATTACAACACTCATTCTTTCTAAAATTTATTTTTATGGAATCAATTATGAAGTCTGCGGAGGTAAGCCAAAAAAGTTTCTGGGCAGCATATTAGTTAATTCATCAATTCCTTCGCCAGAAGATCTGATTTCACCCCTCAGGAGTTTTTTTGGCTTACTTCCAAATCCGCTTTTCAGACGAACCTCTTTTTCCTAAGATGCGGCTTTTGCGGAATCGTGGAAAATGGGGTGAGGACATTTTAGCACGGTTCATTCCCGCCAGCTTTTCCCTTCCCACTTAATGATATTAAACATTTCCGGCAACCGGTCTCCAATATGATTTCCATACCTGGCAGCGATAGCCGACGGGTTATCATTGGTGGTCACATAGGTTTTTAATTTACGGCGATGCCTTTCAAAGAGCAATTTCCCAATGATCTCTTCCCGGTTATAGGCTTTATCTTCTTTTCCCAGATCGTCCAGGAACAATTTTCCGCGGTAGTAATCCTCCAGTTTGAAATTGCTGGTATTGTCTTTTTGTGCTTCGTAATACCTGGTAAGCATATCAATGCTCGAGATGCGCGGGAACCAAAGCTGGGTACTTCCGGTATGCTTGAAAATTGCTTTTCCAATTGTATGAATTGCATCAAAAAGCGTGGATTTACCTACGCCGTAATCCCCATATACCAACAGTCCTTTATCAAGTCCAGCCTTATTTTTGATCACTCCGTATTCATTAAAATCTGGCATCTGTAAAAAATAGCGGAAAATGCTATAGATTATTTCCCGGTTTTCGCCTGTTATTTGAAATCCGGGGTTGTAACTGCGAAACAGCTTCCAAAAAACTTTTTTATCGATCAAGGGACGATCTTCTGCCATTTTCTTTTTTGGTTGCTAAAATGATTTGGGAAGGTGTACTAGTCATACTTTTGGATTTTATGCTGCACCATCAGATCCATTGTTTTTATTTTCACGGGCTTTTTAGCCTGTGCGATCAATTGCCCTATTTTTTCCCTTAGCTTTTTCGTGTCCAGGATAATTCCTTTCCAAAATTCATCGGAACCGTTCAGCAGCTCATAGGCGAGCTGTAGTTGCCCCTCTGAAACGCCATCCTTCTCCAGCATCAGATGAATTGGCCCTAAACAATCCTTGAAGCTTGCCATTTCTATTTTTTTTGTTGGCGCGCCTTTATTTTTCAAGTTTTTAAGAAAGAGCTCCTGAAATTTAAGTGCCCACTGATAATGGCCCAGGTAGCTTTCCGGAATTTCAGCTTTCTCAATTTTTAAAAATTCTTTTTTATCTAAAGTTTTAAGGTTTATTTGTTTTAATTGTTTAAGGTTTATTTGTTTATCTATACTCGCAATGCTTTGGACTTGCTTTGTGCACTGCCCAGACAATGCTTTATCCATTGCTTTATCCAATGCTTTGGGTGGTGCTTTTGTGTTTTTTACCAAAGCAATGATATTGGCAGCGTATTGGTTTCTGCTTTTCTGGATCCACTTTATGAATCCCCAATCCACAAGCTCCTGAAGCGCGATGATATAGGTTTTATAATTCCTGATCCCCAGGGCTTCCATGGCCAGATCGGTTGGAAAGCCAAATGCTTCTTTCCAACCCAACCGGTTGCAGCGTTCGATGGCAAAGAAGTAAATAGCGGTATGGACAGGTTTTACTTTATTGGGAGTATTAAAGCTGAAATCAAACCACGCCCTTGAAAATTCGTAGCCGTTCATAGCGCTAAGGTTTTGGATTTCCCAGTAGCCAGGAATTCAGTTGCTTCCTCTCGAAATAAATCGACTTCCTCCTGGGTTTGGAATGAGGGATTTTTCCGGCGCAGGTAAGCTTATACATGTAGCTCCGGGAAATTCCGGTATACTCGCAGGCTTCCTCCAGGGTAAGAACTTCCTTGTTTTCCACAAGCAGTTGTTCAATGTGCTTTAATCGATCTTCTAAATTTAAATCATTCATCATTTCTATTTTTTTACAAAGCCGGCAAGATCTGCTGGCCTCAGGTTATAGAAACAAATGACTGATTAAAATCCCTGAGAATCGATAAGGTAACAGGTAATCAAGAGGTAATTACCTTATAGATGTTTCTTAATTAGCCGGGAGATCTCGTCCAGGTATGGGGCTTCGTTGATGCGCCAATCGGAGATATTTTTGGTAGATACATGCTGTTCTATGCCCTTAGGATTTTTAAGAATGAAATATTGCTCAACAAAAAGGATCATTTGATAGTTATCCAGGTTTTCAAAACCGATGAGCATGTGGCTTAAAAATTCCAGCAGCGTTTGGCGGTTTACCTGTTTGGTGCTTTTAGGAGAAAGATCTTTCCATAACAGACGATTCCTAAAGGAAACTGGTTTCAATAGAAGCAGCGACTGAAAACTTTGATAGGTTCCCTGTAAATAGTTCTCTGAGATTTTATTAAAAATACCACCAGTCTGAACTTTGGTTAGCGAAATAGAGGTAAGGTTGAAATGCTGAAAATTTTCTAGTTCAGGGTCCTTCAAGGTATAAACTTCCATGGTATTTGAACTGGTCCGGATCCTCTTTCGTTTAAGGATGAAATACATGGCTGAAATACAAAATAGAGCGGATGCCAGGTATAGTGCAGTATAACCGATTTTAAACCACAGTGGATACGCCATGGTCCAGACATACCATAGAAATCCCGTCAAAAAGAAAAGACAGCAGGTAAAAAAGATTTGACCGAGTTGCGATTCAGTTTCCCGAAGCAAGTACTTATAAAACTCCAGGAGCTTTGAGCTCACCCGAAGTGTAAAAACCGCGAAACGTTCCAAAAACATACTAATGAGCTTTTTATCTACTTGAAGATAGTAAAAAGAAAGCATCGGAATATACCGAGAATTCATTTTTAGTTGAAATAAAATTTGATGTTTAATGGTATGAATTGGCGTGTTTATCGCCGGTTGAAATATGTGAAAATGCCAAATGGCATCAAGGAACATCATTCAGTTTTTTAACATTTTTTCAATGATTTACTTTTTATATCCGGAGCGTTTTCCATTTTTGATTTTCAGGTTAAAAAAAGGGAATACAGGTTGAACTGAATACAACCTTGTCGGTTTTTGATTTACTTCCCATAGAGCCGGCTGCCGTTACCATTTTTTGATCTGCTTTTAACCGGGAATTTAGAATTAGGATAGGCCGCCCGGGAATCCCGACTTTTGGGAAGGGTCGACTACAAGGCCGGCTAATTTCTAAATTCCGGTACTTTGCTTTCTCAAAAAATGGTTTACGGCAGAATGGGTTAGGAAGGTGAATCAATTAACAAGGTGAAGTTCCAACCGATTGCGGCAAATACAATTCGTGAAAGAAGTTCAGAACCAGCGGACTCAGGCAAAAAAGTGTTTCCCGGAGAGGAGCGGTTTCGCTCCCGACTTTCTTCGGGATTCGCGGATTAGCGCAACAAAGGGGATCACCTTTTTTGCCTGTGTCCAAGACCTTTTCGACGAAGCGCTTTCCCCGCAATACCGAGCATCTCTTTTGGGGAGTGCCGGGATAAAGGGGAATGTGCTGAGGGGTGGGTAGTTCTAAGAATAATTTTAATGGGATGTTATTGGAAATTTTTATTATAGCAGACTGTTTCGATAAAAAAGGAATTATATTCGAACGCTATTGTGGGACTGATAAGGATAGTAAAAACGGATAAAAAAAAATAATGTCTAAAGGTTTGACTATAATTTAGAACAAGTCAACCTTCTCTTTCGCTGTCAAAAAATTCATAAATAATTTGGTCGCTTTCATTGATTAAATTACGCTATAAATAAGTAGAGTTCCTATTATAAAGGCAAATGGGGAAATTAATTGAAAATAGAAAGGTTTTAAAAAATCAGAGGCTTTCAATGAAAACTTGTGGTGCAATTGTCGTGGCACAAAATACAAAACCAAAGAAGTAAGCAACATAAACCAACCAAAAATTTTGAAAATGTCTGGATATTTTGAATTGTCTGCCGACAAAATCAGTCCAACGGCTGGTATTATTCTAATTGTGATTTCTGCATAGTTAATAAAATTTGTACTTCCTGCTTTTCGTAAAATCTCATTTGCTTTTTTTGGTTTAATTAGCATTAAAAATCCAACGTAAATAAAGAAAAGTCCGAAAACTATTATTGTCCATTTTGCAAATATGTCTATCATTTTATCTGGCAGTTAATCGCTATTATGGCTGCAAGGGTTGCAGGTAACATGTTTATATCAAACATGTCGTTTTATTTACTCTCAAAAGTAGCAGATTCAAAAAGAACATCCAAGGGACTTGTTAAAGTTTGTAGGATAGGCCGCCCGGGAATCCTGAATTTTGGGAAGGGTCGTCTACAAGGCCGGCTAATTTCTAAATTCCGGACCTTTGCTTTCTCAAAAAATGGGTTATGGCAGAATGGGTCAGGAAGGTGAATCAATTAACAAGGTGGAGTTCCAACCGGTCCCGGCAAGTACAAAAAGGCAAAGACAGAAATCAAAACCTAAACACTGATAATCGCCCGGTAATTTGTCTTGTCTGCAACAGAATAATAAAGCCAGATCTCTCGGTCAACCAAAACAGCTGAAGCTGCAAAAGCAATATCCGTTTCCCAGGGTTTTCCTTTGGGAGGCGTAATAAGTGGTTTTTTACTTCGGCTGATTATTTGACCATCCAAATCCAATTTTACCCAACCTATTCGCCAACGGGTATTTAAATCGGATCCATTATAAAACATGACGGTTTGATTTAAATTATCTATGAGTACCGGCCCGGTACTTAAATGATGCGCGTCCCAGGAATTCTTTACTGCGGGTAAAAATTCTCCCTGAATTTCCCAGGGACCTTCCGGATTATCACTGGTAGCCTTTCCGATTTTGGAACGATTTTCATTGGCATATTCGAATAATAATATCCATTTACCATCTTTTTGTTGAAAAACAGTAGCTTCTTTTGGGTTTATGTAGGGTTGTTTGTTTGGAATGGCAATACCTGCCAGGGAAAGGGATTCTATGTCCTGGCCTTTTGCGAGTAAAAGCTGACCTACCAGTTTGGTTTGGTTCCATCCGGTATAATAAACCAAATAATTGTCGTTTACACAAATCAAGGTAGGATCTTCACAGCCGTCTTTATCGTAGCTATTGGTGCTTGGCGCGAGTACCGGCCCATCGCTCATTTCAAATTGAATTCCGTCAATGGAGGTGCCATAATAAGCCCTTGCAACTTTAAGAGCAGGGTTTATGGCGGGGTTAACAGCACGAATAAGGATCTTGAAAACATCATTTTCCTTCCATACAAAAGGGCTCAATTTATACATAGCCGATAATGGAGATTTACACTCGAAATTGAGTAGCTCGGTTTTAATGACTTTATAATTTTTCATGCTCCTTGTCCTAATATTTAAATTAGTTTGCCATCTGGCGTAAATGTTTGTAGCACATGCAGGGGTTTCAGAAACCAGGTTTGCCGCCATTTTAGCAATTTCCCAAGCATTGGAAGCACGTTTCCTGGAGATGCTTTGCGTTTGGCTGAATGCTGTATAACTATACTTAATTTTCCTTAAAAAAAAGAAATTATCATATAGGGGATTTCCACCAATTAGCACACACTATTTTAGGTTGACAATTTAGAAATCCGTTTATTATTTTTTCCTTTCTCGGGTTTTATTTCCCTTGAGACATTATCATTTGAGTTGGGCGTTTTTGAAATGTGTACAGAGAAACTCTTATTAAAATCATTATTTTACCTGAATTTATCTTCTTTTAATTGGAAATCACTCTAATTTTTTGTTAAGAATTCCTGTACTACTGAAAGGATTCTAAAAAATAATCATCTATTTATCGGTGTTATTTGGCTGATGTTCAATTGAATAGAAATGTTAGAAATAACCGATGAAATCAATAACAACTAAAAGATCATAAAGCTGACCAATCAGGGGAGTGAAAAATATAAAATTCTTCCTGTAAAGATTGACCAATATATTTGCTTAGTCCACAACAATTAGGCTTGATCCAAAGCAATTCTTAAAAAATCGAGCATTTTTATTTTTGTATTAGTTATGGGGGCTTTTAATAGTCAGGCTCAACAGGCTAAAGAGTGGAAATTAGACCAGGCCCACACTTCAGTAACATTTGGTGTCAAACGTTTCTTTTCAACCGTAAATGGAAACTTTACAGACTATGAAGGAAGTTTTTATTTTGACCCGGATAAACACTCAGCCAGCAAATTTACCTTTAACATCCCTGTATCAAGTATCAATACAAATAATAAGAAGCGGGATGCCGATCTTGTATCCGACAACTTTTTTAATGCCGAAAAATATCCGGAGATAAAATTTGTCTCCACAAAATTTGAAAAAAAATCTGATACAGAATTTGTCGTTCATGGCGACCTTACAATTAAAGATATCACAAAAAATGTAGCCATTCCTTTTGAAATTACAGGGCAAATGGATCATCCAATGATGAAAGGGACTAAAATTTTAGGCATGGCCTTCAAAACCAGTCTCAACAGAACAGATTATAAGATCGGTACCGGAAATTGGGCTTCTACCATGGTGGTAGGTGATAACGTGGATATAGAAATAAATCTTGAACTCAATAGAAAAGAATAATCCCGGGTAGGCCCATTCGGGAATTTAATGAAACAAGAAGGAAGATTGAATTTTGTTAAAGTGCTGTTTTAAACCTAGAACAGCACTTTTTTATGTTTAACTGAAAAACATCGAAAACCAAAAATACTCAGCCTACGGATATCTTTTATTTTAAATTAAAGAGTTCAAATAAACAAAATCAATTGAGATTTTAAATGGATACTGATCTATGAATTCCGGAAACACATAAATTTTAGTTATGCTTGTAATCTTCCGGGCTTTCAAACGTCCAAAGAAAGATGCAATCATAATTTGAGAGAACCAGTAAAGAAAACGAGATAGTTGCAAATAGGTATAATTATCTTTTCGATTACTCCTTAGTTTAGCAGTAATTGAAAACACAGCTATTAACAGCCTTCAAAATTCAAAATAAAACATCTTCAATAAGATTGCAAATATTTTTATCGGGATAGGTTTGCTTTTTCACCCTTTTTTGATTCCAGACATTCAATATCCTGTTTTTTTACAGATAAGAAATAAAAAAAAATGATTCTAGAACGAAAACAATACAAACTCTTTGGCAAAATAATTTTTGAAAAAGTGATTATTGAGGCGCCATTCAAAATTCCAAATCCAATGCCGGATGAAGCTTGTTTTTTGTATATGGTGGAAGGCGAAATTAATTATAAAACAGAAAAACAAAGCATTTCTATTCCCGTCAATGAAGCTGTTTTGTTAAAATGCGGCAATTACTTTAGCCAGATCAAAAACAGTGCAACATTCAAAAATCATCAAATTGTGATCGTCCATTTTCATCCAGAAATATTGAAAAAGATATACAATACCAACTTGCCAAAGATCTTCCAGCAACCCAAGAATATTGATCAGAGTATCGATTTGAATAAAATAAACAACGACTTTCTGATCCAAAAATACATTGAAGGTTTGCTTTTTTACTTTGACAATCCCACGCTTACAAACGAGGATCTGCTGGTTTTAAAGTTGAAAGAAATCATTCTTTTACTGTGTCAAACCGAAAATGCCCCGGTAATTCAACAAATTTTATCTCAACTTTTTTCACCTACAAGTTTCACGTTCAAGCAAATTATCGAGAATAATTTATTCTACCATCTAACCACAAATGAGTTGGCTGAAATTGCCAATTTAAGTTTGTCCTCCTTTAAAAGGGAATTCAAAAAAAATTACAACGATAGCCCGGCCAATTATATTAGGAACAAAAAACTGGAGAAAGCAGCTGAACTGCTATTGATTTCCGAAGAGCGAATTACGGATATCGCTTTTGATTGCGGTTTTAATGATCGGGCCAATTTTTCCACCCTTTTTCACGACAAATTTAGTTGTAGCCCGTCTTCATTTCGATTGAACCAAATATCCAAATAGATGAACTAATTACAAAAGTTTCTCTTCCTGTTTTGTCACATCTTTGTACTGTTAAGTAAAACGATTAATTTAAAATAAAATAAAATGGCAAATTTAAAATTAGAGAACAATCCAGTTTCTACAATTACACAGGATATTTTTGACAAAACCCAAAAAGCACTGGGATTTGTTCCAAATATGTACAAAAGCATGGGGAATAATCCTGCATTATTAGATTCCTATATTTATGGCTATAATAGTTTTAGAGCCAACTCAGGTTTTAATTCAGTAGAACAGGAAGTAGTTTTCCTTTCGGTAGCTTATGAAAACAATTGCGAATATTGTATGGCAGCGCACAGTTTTATTGGAGATAAAATGTCAAAAGTGCCTACAGAAGTAACAGATGCCATTCGCGATGGAAAACAAGTTCCGGATGTAAAATTGGCGGCTTTATCAAAATTGACACGTTCACTTACTGCAAATCGTGGTACTGTTTCTCAAGATGAAACTGATGAATTTTTAGCAGCCGGATTTACTGAAATTCAAATATTAGGTATTATTGCCGGAATTGCAGTAAAAACAATCAGTAATTATTCCAATCACAACACAAATCCTGTACTGGATGACGCTTTTGCAGGAAGAGCATGGAAAAAATAAAAAACCTCTTATATCAAAAAAATACAGCCTTAGAGCTGTATTTTTTTGATAATTACCAACGTCTTATATAATTCAATGTAATGAATGTAGCAAATATTAAATTTTCTTTAATTATGGCTTTTATTGTCACAAGTTATGTCTCATTTACGCTTGTCTTTATAAATATAGGTTTTGGAGATGATTTTCTTTTTATTTGGTTGCGCAGTTGGCTCATCGCTTTTCTTTTAGCAACGCCATCATTACTTATTGTTGCACCATTAATTAGGAAAAAAATGAAATTCCAGATCTAAAGAACCTTTAAAAATAATAAAAGGTCAAATTAAATTTATTCCATCTGTCAGGAAATGGTAGACTCCTTGTCTATTTCTTTGGTTAAACAATATGAAGTAACAAATCCAAATCAATTCAAAGGTCAAATTAAAAGGTTTTTATAAAATTCAGAAAGAATACAAGCTAAAATGATCCTCACTATTTTAAATAAATAATATGAAAAATATAAAAGAAGTTCATGGTTTAGAAATCGGTGAAATATCTCCGAATTTTATCGCTTCAGACATTTATGAAAATAAATTCACTTTAGCTGATGCCCTGGATAAAGGGGAAATCGTTCTGATTTTTATTCGTGGACAGTGGTGCCCATTTTGCAATAAACATCTGAAAGAAATTCAAGAGAATTTGCCTTTAATTTATGAAAAAGGGGCAAGGGTTGTGGTTGTTTCACCAGAAAAATCAGAATTCATTAAAAAGACCATAGAAAAAACAGGCGCTGAATTTACTATTTTATATGATGAAGACTATAAAATCGCGAAAGCCTATGATGTTATTTTTAAACCTAAAGCAATGCTTCGGTTGATGTATAACACAATTCTTGGAGCCAAACTCAAAGAAAGTCATTCAGACCAAAGTGAGCAATTACCCGTTCCTGCTACATTTATAATTTCTGAAGACAGAAAAATAAAATGGAGACATTTTAATCCTAATTATAAAAAACGATCTCAAATAAATGAGATTCTGAAAAATTTAAATAAGTTTTTTAACAGGCTTAACCTTATGGATATTTGCACTTTGTGAATTTTACTTTTTCTATCTAAAAGAGTATCCATAAGAATTTAGGTCTCGGAGAGACGTCAGGTTTTGTGAAAAATACGACACCAGAATTATTTCAAATTTTATTAAATACCTATTAGGGTTAAGTAAAACATAATTTCATAAAAATGAGGGCACTTGTAATTTCCGGAGGAGGCAGCAAAGGCGCTTTTGCCGGCGGTATAGCAGAATTTCTGCTCAATGACTGCGGGCAAAAATATGATATGTTTTTAGGGACCTCTGCCGGAAGCCTTCTTATTCCTTTGCTGTCTATAGGTGAAACTGACAAACTCAAACAGATATATACTTCAGTTACCCAAAATGATATTTTTAGCATTAATCCTTTTATAATAAGAAAAAAAAAAGGGGAATTTAATGTTAGGATGAACCATTTGGGAATCTTATGGATGTTTTTGAAGGGTGCAAAAACATTTGGGGAGAGCAACTGCCTTAGAACCCTCATCTGTCATATTTTCACTGAAGCCGATTTTGACAAGATGAAAAACAATACCGCTGAAGTGGTGGTTACTGTTGCCAACTTAAGTTGCGGCAGGGTGGAATATAAACGACTGAAAGATTGTAATTATCACGATTTTTGCGACTGGGTTTGGGCATCGGCTAATATGGTTCCATTTATGAGCCTACTCGAAAAGGATGGTTTTGAATATGCCGATGGCGGTATGGGAAATATTGTGCCAATTGCAGAAGCTATTAACCGGGGAGCCTGTGAGATTGATGTTATTGTGCTGAAAACCGAAAAACCGTCAATTAAAAAAAACTCCATTAAAAACGCATTTGAACTCACCACCCGGGTTTTTGATTTTATGATAGATCAAATATTATCCAATGATATTACCATAGGTCGTTTAAAAAGTCTGCATAGCAAGGTCACCCTCAATTTTTATCATCCCTCGGAAATGCTCACCAAAAACGCGTTAATATTTGATCCTGAAAAGCTGGCTCTATGGTGGGAACAAGGCTATGAATATGCTAAAAACAATAATCCGGTTTGTAAATGCATTGAAATAACAACTCAGTAGTTATTGAAAATCAATATATGAATAGATATCAATACAAAACAAGAGTATAGATGAACGAGAACCGTTGTTTGATAAATATTTATTCTGATGAAAACAAATGTCTTATTAATAGTGCTGATTTTTTTCATACAAACAATTTCTGCTCAAAACAAAAAAGTTTTCAGCCTTGACAATGCAATTATTCCGTTGAATGAAATCAAGGATGGAGGTCCGCCTAAAGACGGAATCCCTTCCATAGATGCCGCAAAATTTTTAAAGGCAACAGAAGCTGTTTTAGATCAAAATGACCGGATTTTGGGTGTCTATATAAATGGGATTGCCAAGGCATATCCAATAAATATTCTCAACTATCACGAAATTGTAAACGATCATTTTGGCGATCGGCCGGTCGTGATCACATATTGTCCCCTTTGTGGCAGCGGGATCGCTTTTGATGCCTTAGTAAAGGGCAAGCCCAAAACTTTTGGTGTTTCCGGGCTTTTATATAACAGCGATGTACTGCTGTATGACAGGGAAACAGAATCTTTATGGTCTCAGCTGAAATACCAGGCCGTGGCAGGGCCATTGGTAGGGGAAAGCCTAAAAATGCTGAATACCGCGAATACAACCTGGAAAAGCTGGAAAGAAAAATATCCCAATACCTTAGTGCTTTCAGAAGAAACCGGTTTTAAAAGGGATTATTCACGAAATCCCTATCCCGGTTATGAAGATTCTCCCGGCATTTATTTTTCTGTGAGTTATCAGGACACCCGGTTTCATCCAAAAGAAACTGTGATTGGCGTGGAAATAAATGAAAAATTTAAGGCCTATGCTTTTTCTGAATTGGAGAAATTAAAGGGAAAAGACTTGAATGATTCCTTTCAGGGGAAAAAACTCACAATTAAATATAAACCCTCCTCCAAAAGTGCAGAAATTTTTGATGCTGAAGGCAACCCTATCCCTGCAGTGACCAATTTCTGGTTTGCCTGGTTCGCTTTCCATCCGGATACAGAAGTCTATCAGTTTAAGTGAAGTGTTAGCATCTCAAAATCAAGCTCAGTTTAATAAAGGTTAATCCGGATTTGATATTTGGAAAACAATATTACCGTTTAAAAAATCCTATAAAAATTATTTTCGATAGAATTTGATAATGGAATTCCCTTGCAGGATGCGAACCGTTTTGCAATGACTTAAATAGGTAAAGGTGTATAACTGACCAAAATCAAAAAGTGCATCCCCTTCAATTTCAAAAAAGCTTCTACATTCAAGCTTCCCTTCCGGTCCAAAACGGGAAATTTCAAATTCCAGTTCTTTCTTGCAGATATAAAACCAGGAACCTGCACCTACTCCTGCAAGCCATTGTGCCTGTTCTGGCAAATCCAGTGGCCTTGGTGGTGCAGGTAAAGTAGCATGTGTTTTCATGCCGATTTAGAATAAGATACTATAAGTGGAGCCTTATCTTTCTGTTGTTCCTGTTCCTGTGGGGTGACAATAACTTTTGATCCCAAAGCCGTTACGTTGTGAAGAGGGGTGGGGGTAAGCATAAAAGGAATTGCTATTTTTAACCTTGAAATGAAGTTGGGTTGACCAGATAAAATAACGGTCCTGACAAAACGGGAGCAATTCGTCCCATTCCATATAAAAGGGCCATATCTTAAAACCTCTTTATTTTGCAGTTTTTTGGCTGACTTAAATGCGGAATTAAAATCTACTGTAACATAGGATCCATGAGTTGCTCCTGTTCCGTGGGAGGAAATGTTGTTGCAAATTTCATTTAACAGGGAATTGAAATTTTCCAATTTTCCGGAACCCGATATTTTTGCCCTTGTCAATAACCTTAAATCGGAATCGGTTTCCTGATCTCTCACCCGCCCAAATCCCAATGGGGTATGATACCTTCCAAAATCAAAATAATGGCATTCTTTGGTTTCTTTACTAATTAAAATAAGAGCTGCATGTCCAACTTTGTAGTAATGATTTTTGCTGAAGCCAAGAAGCTCCATCAGGCCATCATACCACGACCCTGCATTTTTACAATTTGTCTCCGGCCAGGCCAGTGCTATTGCGAATCCGGTTTTCATACTATAAGTTAGTTTTATCTCTGTCTGGGTTTGACAAAACTGTTCCAGGAATAGAAATGAAGATTACTCTGCACATTGCTTTCTGTATTTTAGGGTAGATGGTGCCACGCCAAAATCGGCGTTTACCAGTTTGCCTATATTCTGTTCTTTTAATCCAACCTTTATAAGAGCCTGGTGATGTATGCTGTGTTCCAGATTGTAATAGAGTTCTCTTTGCACACTCGAATCAATAATAAAATCTTCAATTTCCAGATACAACCTGCTGTTTAATTCTAAAGATAACAGTTGATCCTTAATCGAGGAAATCTTAGTTATGGCTGTTTTCCTGTTATTCTCGAGCTCCAGGCTTCGGGCCCTTTTTTCATAATTTATTTTCCCTTGTGAAAGCCCATTCAGCAAGCAATCATAAAACTCAACTACATGTCTTAAGTGCTGTCCAATCGAAGCTCCAGAAAGCAATTCCGATTGATGTTGGTATTGTTTATCAGACAATTTCAGCAACAGTTCCTGATGTTCCATCAGATTTGTAATACAATCTTTTATCATCTTGTTTGAATAGAGTTAAGCTTAATTTTATAAAGCTTCAAAGAAACCGGAAAGTATTGGGGTTTCCGGTCACTTTGAAGCAATACTGCCCCTTGGGGCAGTATTTAGCTTTTTAAATACTTGGCAATTACTGTAACTTCAACAGTTTTTGCAATATTGGTTGAAGGTTTTCCTTTTTCAAATGCGATTTTATAATCAGCAAGGGTAATATTAAATTTTGAATTCAATATAATTTCATTCCCTTTTACCTCAAAAGTCACATTTTCATTAATGGCCTTGGTAACCCCGTTGATGGTTAAATTTCCGGTAACCAAAGCAGAATAAACTCCCGCCTTATTGAAATTTACTTTTTCCGGATTGCTCAAAGTTGCTTTCAATGTTGCTTTAGGATTGGATTTTGTATCCAAAAATTTATCACTATTGAAATGTTTCTGCATCTTAGATTTTTCAAATTCAAAACTTTGCATAGGCACAGAAAAAACTATCTCGCCGGTTGCCTGATTGAAAGTACTCACCGATTTAAAATTATTCGCTTCAATATCTTCCACAGGAGTGGTGGAGAAGAATTTGATATGAGTTTCTGAACTTACCAGTTTATCACCTATTGGAGAAAATGCTGTAGTTAAAATCCCTACCGTCATTAAGATCATTAAAATTCCTGACTTTTTCATAATTGTTTATTTATTAATTATTATTGATTTACTTATTTAATTATTTACTCGTTATTATACTGCATTTATCAAGTATGACATTTTCATACATTCCAAGGGCTTCATTATATCCGGCTCCAGCACGAATAACTCCTTTTACTGTAATGGTTTTTCCTACTTCAAAATTTGTGGCCGCTTCCAAATCTTTTGGAAAGGTGCAACTTACACCGGCCGGGGACCCTTCAGATTGTAATAAAACTACTTTCTGACCGTTAAAATCGGTACCGATCTCTGCTACATTCCCGGTGACTTCGAAAATTTTTGATTCACCTTCTTCGTCCAAATATTTTTGATTTGCGGCTTCCGGATCTTTAAGATATTCATCTACGATCTCATTAGAGGTAAAGGAAAAATCCGATTTGGTTTGCTGAACATCCCTGTGTGGCATATTAAAAATATAGAAAGCTGTACCACCTGCCATAACAATTATTGCCAAAACAACGATCAGGGAAATTTTTATTATTTTTTTTCGTCTCATAGTTATTGATTTTGCTGGCAATTATTTGCAATCAGCATTTCTATGAGAACAGACTCGGGGAGATGTGATTCCTGACAGGAAATTTCAGGAATTTTTTATTTTTTTTAAAATGGTTGCTTTTTCTGAAGATGACAAGGAGATTTTTCGCACTTTTTTGTTGTTTTTTACCCACCTGGAAACTGCCTTGTCCAAGGTTTCAGATTGTGACTGGTAAGCATTACAAGTGCGGCACATGGAAAGATGGATCTTCAATTGATTTTTTTCCGTGAAATTTAATTGTTGGATCTTTCTCTTTTCTATGAGCTCTGTCGCTTTTTTACAGGAAAGGAAAAACTTATTTAAAAGGCGTTTCATTTGTTTTTGATTTTTTTTGCCAATTTTGTTATCTTTATTTTTGACATTTTTCCCGAATATTTATCTGGGGAATTAACTTGTAACAAACCTCATTACAAGTTCTTTATACAGTCCATTTTATTTCAATGCATTTCTTTAACAGCAATTTTGCCCTGTGAAGGATCTGCCAATAATTGGACGCTGTAATATTGAGCTCCTGACAAATATCTTTTGGTTCTTTGTCTAAATGATATTTGGCCGTAACAGCAAATCGCCATGCAGAGGGCAGATCATTTAAACACCTGTCCATGATCTCATTAAATTCCGGATTATCCAGCAAGTGCTGGTCGTCCTCCCAGTTCTGTTCAAAACCTGTTGGTTCCCAATTGTCGTTTTGGTCAAATAGTGTGTTTACCATGCGCTCATGGGCTTCCTCATCCTTCAATTCAACTCCTTTAAGTGTATTGGCCGATTTCCTGTAATAATCAATTATCTTGTTGTTTAAAATCTTGAACAACCAGGTTTTAGGCTGACTTTCATGTTTAAATTTTTTATAGGATTTAAAAGCCGATAAAAATGTTTCCTGAATAAGATCCTGGGCGGTTTCCCGTGACGAGGTCTTATAAAATGCCCAGGAATAAAGATCGTCTCCATAATCAACAACCCATTTACTCACTATTTCTTTCTCCATTTTAGCAATTTTCTGCATAAAAAAGCAATTTCCGGCTTTTTTTTATTTTGGTCTTAATCAAGAGGCTTTAGATTTTCCTGCGTTGTAAAAATTAACTGGCACAACAACTCAATTTAGAAACATCTTTCCCAAAAGTAATTGCGGCGAGTTTTATGCCTTCGCCTAATGTGAGATAAGGATAAAAGCTTTCGGCTAATTCTTTCACGGTTATTCCGTATTTGATAGCCATGCTCAATTGTTGAATGAGTTCACCGCCCTCGGGTGCCACTATTCTTGCGCCAATCAATTTATCAGTTTCTGTGTTTCGTATTAATTTTATAAAGCCTCTGGTGTCATTTGCCGCAAGTGCTCTCGGAACGTTCTCCAACCCCAGTTTGCTCACTTCAAACGGAAGGTTTTGTGCTGCGGCCTGTACTTCATCCAGTCCAGCCCCGGCCACTTGTGGGTCGGTAAAAACTACCCAGGGCAAAGATGAATAATCCGCTTGTTTTTTTGCTAATGAAAATGCATTGTTCACTGCTAGTTTCCCTTCAAAAGCAGCTGTATAAACATAAGGAGGCGTATTGGCAACATCCCCAACCGCATAGATATTGGACAAATTTGTTTCCATTTTCCCGTTCACCAAAACATGACCGTTTTTGGTGAGTTGTAAACCTAT
The DNA here is from genome assembly GCA_041752645.1 of Gillisia sp. Classification (GTDB taxonomy): domain Bacteria; phylum Bacteroidota; class Bacteroidia; order Flavobacteriales; family Flavobacteriaceae; genus Gillisia. The sequence goes on from JBGSWA010000356.1 coordinate 37,816, forward strand.
GTTTTGGAGTTTCAATTTTTGGGTATTGGCGTTGGTCCCGGTTGCTATAACCACTTTTCCTTTTTCTACAAGCTGGGTGAAAGAACCGTCAGGACATTTACAATGGATAATGGTATCTTCTCCTTTCTTCTCAAATTTCTGGGCCCTGTAATTGGGAAGCACCTCAATTCCTTCGCTTCGCATTTGTGTTTCCAATGCATCACTTATGTCGGGCGTTTGTGATCGTAAAACCCGATCGGTAAATTCGATCATCCTTACTTTTACGCCCAATCTATTGTAGGCCATCGCAATTTCCAAACCTATGTATCCGGCACCCATAATGGTGATGCTTTCGGGTTTTTCTTCTAAATCGAAAAGGGTGACATTGGTCAGGTAACCAATTTCATTTAAGCCTTCAATGTCAGGGATATTTGTTGTGGCCCCGGTGGCAATAAAAATATTAGTGGCGGTAAATTTCTCTTTTCCATCAACAATGATGGTTTTTTTATCCACAAATTCTGCCCATCCCGTCAGCATTTTCAAGTTTTGAAAATCGTTGACCACATCCAAATATTTTTTTTGTTGAAGTGTGGCAACCAATTTTTTCTTGTCCTTGATTATTTGGGCAAAATCGATGTCGGCTCCTCTTGGTTTTACGCCCGAAAAATTTGAATGTGTAGCGTGATAAACGGTTTCCGCAGCGCGTATTAACGTTTTGGACGGAACACAGCCCACATTTACGCAAGTTCCTCCAAAATCCAGGCCGGCATTCACCATAAGTGCTGTTAAGCCTAAACTTTCGGCTTTTATGGCTGCTGAAAAAGCCGCCGAACCACCACCGATAATGATAAGATCGAAAATCCCACCCCCAGCCCCTCCCAAAGGAAGGGGTGTGTCGCTTGATGTTTTTAAGGAGCAACAATCTTCTTCTTTAACATTATAATTTTGTGTGCCATTAATGGTATTTATAATTTCTTCTTTGTTGGTTTTTGAAGGGTCAAAAGAACATTCACAAGTTGCTTTTGGGTAGCTAACTTTTGTTTCTGAAACACCATCATTTTTAGCCAGCAATTTTTCTATGCCTGTGGCACAATGATCGCAAGTCATTCCTGTGATATCAAGTTGAATGGATTCCATAGCTTTGGTTTTATTTACGGGTTTCATATTATTTTTAAATAGTTTCATGTCTGGGAATTTGTCAATTATACCATATGTACAATATCCGAACTCGCTGTGGGATAGGTGAAGATCATGGTTTTAATATCCCTGGAAGTTAATCCGGCCTTTATGGCCATTGCAAAAAGGTTGATAACATCTTCGGCGTGTGGACCAATTAAATGTACTCCCAAAATTTTCCCGGTTTCTTTTTCGATCAGGGTTTTGTAGGCATAAGTTTTTTCATTCATCCTTTTGGCCGTAAACCAGCCCGGAACTGAGTTTTTATTCACCGTAAAGTCAAAGCCTTTTTCGATGGCTTTTTCTTCGGAAAGGCCTACCGAGGCCATTGTTGGCAAGGTAAATACTACAGTGGGAATAGCTGTGTAATCCGGTTTTTTGGAATTGCCTTTTACGATATTGGAAGCAACTATATGGCCTTCCATTACCGCTACAGGTGTAAGGGGGATCCCATCGGTATCTGCAGAATCACCGGCGGCATAGATGTTTGGATTGGTGGTGCTTTGTAAATATTCATTGACTTCAATCCCGCTTTTTCCGAATGCGATATTTGCTTTTTCCAGTTCCAGGTCAAAAATAGCAGGTGGCCTTCCGGCAGAATTGATCACTGCCTCAGCTTCCCATTTTTGTTCTGCATCTCCTTTCTTTCCTGTTACCTTATACGTATTTCCAACTTTTTCAACGGCTGTAACATTAGTATTGAGCACAACCCTTATATTTAATTTCTTAGTGGCGTCGGTTAATTGCTCCACTATAAACGGATCGAAATTTTGTAAAGGCCGCTCGCCACGATGAAGGATGGTTACCTCGCTGCCAAAACGGGCTGCCATATGCGCAAATTCAAAAGCGATGTATCCACCACCTATAAATAATAAGGATTTGGGCAATTCTTTAAAATTAAGAAAATCGGTACTGTTCAAAGTGTAGTCTTCGCCCGGAATTCCCAATACCCTGGGCTTTGCACCTGTAGCAATAACAATTTTGCCCGCTTCAATTGTTTCATCGCCTACTTGCAGTTGGTTTTCCGAGATAAATTTAGCAGAATTATGATAGGTATCTATTCCATTTTTTTTATATCCCTTTTCAATTTTAGGGGGCATGGCATCTACAAACTCCTGCTTAAATTTCATAGCAGCCTTCCAATTGATAGCGGGAACCTCAGAGATTTGTTTCTCGTGAAGGCGTTGTGCAAAATCCTTTGCTTCCGTAGCTGCAAGCATGATTTTTTTTGGGTCGCAACCGCGCAAGGCACAGGTCCCGCCATAAGGCAATTCATCTGTGATGCCTACTTTCAATCCTTTTCCGGCACATATATTGGCAATGTTCATTCCTGCCATTCCGGAGCCTATTACAAAAACATCATATTTTTTCATGAGATCCTAATTATTGTTGTTCATAAATTCTGCTTGATAGCCCAATTTTTCAATGACTTTAATCAATTCTTCAGGCTTTGTTTTGGTGGAATCATAGTAAATAGTAGCCAGGTCGCCAGGGTACTCTACCGATTGATCTAATACGCCAATGGTATTTTGTAAAGAATCGTACACGTTTTTGGAACAACCGGCGCAAGTCATCCCCGTAATTTTTAATTTTACGGTTTTAGGCTCTTGCTGAGTTGTTTTTTCCGTTTTTTTTTGTTGGTCTCCGGGTTGGCAGCATTGCGCATTTGCTTTAAAACTCATGGAGGTAAAAATAATCGCGAATAGTAAAATAAGTGTTTTCATAAGTTTGTTTTCGTTATTGTTTTAATAGGTTTTATTTCCGGTTTTTGTAGAGGATATCCAGCTCTTGAAAGGTTGCGATATCATAAACCCATATCCCCAAAAAAATAAAGCTCACTGGGTACAACTGTAATCAATTTTCCTTTTTGATTTTATATCCGGTGGCATCAATAGCCTTGACAATTTCGTCTTTACTGGTTTTACTGTCGTCAAATTGCACGCTGGCCGATCCTTCTTCATAATTTGCGGAAACGTTTAAAATACCCGGCAATCCATTAACTGCGTGTTTAACGTGTTCTTCACAACTGGAACAGGTCATTCCGTTCACATTAAATTTAATTTGCTGAATGTTGCTGGAGGAAACTACTACCACCTGTTTATCTGCCTTTGGATAAAAAATGCCTCCATAATATGGGAAAGCCATCATCAAAACGGCAAATACTGTCACTAAGCCCAAAAATGTTTTGGTTTGCATAAATGGCTTTTTCTCGTCTTCATCACAATCACATTGAATTTCTTCGGCTGTTCTGGGTTTCAATTTTTGATACCAGGCAAATGCCAGGACTATAATGGTAACTCCTAATAAATAAGGCCTGATGGGTTCCATCCATGAAAAGGTGGAGGCAGCTCCTGCTACTCCTGAAATAAGCGCCAATACCGGGGTAATGCAACATAATGAGGCTGCAATGGCTGTAATAACTCCTATTCCTAATAAACCTTTTGATTTGCCGGGTTTTTCTGATTTTGATTTTGTGCTCATACTAGTTCGGTTTTTTCGGTTTTATTCGAAATATGTTTAAAAAATGGTTGGATTAGAGAAAGATTTTCAGGTTTAAGGGAATAGTAAATGGTTTGTCCGTCCCTTCTTGTTTCAACCAAATTGCCGTCTTTCATCTTCCTGAGATGTTGCGACACTGCAGGAATACTCATTTCTAAAATATCGGCAAGATCACAGGGACAAAGTTCGTTCTCTTCTTCAAGCAGGAACATCATTTTTAGCCTCACTTCATTTCCGGCCAATGCCAGTATGCTGCTCAAGTGTGCAAAAGCATCTTTGCCGGATTTTAATTTTTCTTTGCAGGAATTAATCTGGACGTCATCTGCCAGGATCCGGATACAAGTTTGCGGGGTTTTCATATGTAGATTTTTATTGTTTTTTATTGGTCATATGTAATTCTCATTTTTACATTGGCATTTTCATCAAGTTGCCGTTATGCTCATTTCATAATTTATTTTTTCATTTAGACGACAAAGTTAATCACTACTTTCTTATTTAAGCAATTAATTAAATATAATATTCTATTCATTGCATTTTTTAAATGATTTACTTTTTATATCCGGAGCGTTTTCCATTTTTGATTTCCAGATTGAAAAAGTAAATAAAGGTTGAAATGAATAAAACCTTGTAGGTTTTGATTTACTTCCCATAGAGTACGCTGTTACCATTTTTTGATATGCTTTTAACCAGGAATTTAGAATTAGGATAGGACGCCCGGAAATCCCGACTTTTGGGAAGGGTCGACTATAAGGCCGGCTAACTTCTAAATTCCTGAACTTAGCTTTTTCAAAAAATGGTATATGGCAGAATGGGTCGGGAAGGTGAATCAATTATCAGGGTAAAGTTCCAAAAGGTTCCGGCAAGTACAAAGCGTGACAGGAGTTCAGATTCGGCGGAATCAGGTAAAAAAGTACTTCCCAGAGTGGATCGTTTCCGCTCCCGACTTTTTTCGGGGTTCACGGATTGGCGCAACGGAGGGAATCAACCTTCTTTCTGTGTCCAAGACCTTTTCGATGAAGCGCCTTCCACGCAATGCAATGTAGTGAGACTGTGCTGATTGATATTAAAAGAGAAACTGTCCCAATTTAGTAACTAGTTAAAGTAAAGCATGGAAATAATTTGAACATTAATTTGATGTTGATCAATTGCTGCTTTTGGTAAAGGCAATTATACAATCCTAAAGTACGAAATGAAACCGGGGTTCAGTAAATTTCGCCCGTAACAAGTCGTTTTCAATTGAGTTGAGTGTTACTTTCCTTCCACCTATTTCATAACTGGTTTTATCAAAAAATCCGTTCAGGTCCATGGGAGAACTTACTGGGTAATTTTTTACGATTCCGCTTATAACTGCTAAATTATAGGAATTGATCCAAAACGCTTTATATTGGTCAGGGTTTTCGGTGGAAACCTCTATTTTCTTTGTCTCTTCCATCAAATATGATAAGGCTTTGGGATTCTGTTTGATTTCCGCGTATTTTACCTTGCCGTTTTCAACATAGGTTTGAAAGAAATTATCGGCTGAATCAAAAAATTTTGAGGTATCCTATGCAGATAAAATCGTGGAAATCAACAGGAATAGGAATGTTAAGGATTTTATTTTATAAGGTTATCATCAAACTTGCGACCAAACTCGGAGTTCTTAGGTCGGAAAACGTGTTCTAAACTAACTTAACTCTCTTTAATCCCCTAAAATCAAATATATATATGGAGCACATTGTCATAATAGGAAATGGTGTTGCAGGAATAACCGCCGCAAGACATATCCGGAAACTTTCCGATAAGAAAATTACAATAATTTCTGCCGAAACGGAATTTTTCTTTTCCCGTACCGCCTTGATGTATGTTTATATGGGGCACATGAAATGGGATCACCTGAAACCTTATGAAGACTGGTTTTGGAAAAAAAACCGACTGGAATTGAAAACCGGTTACGTGTCCAAAGTGAATCCTGAAGCCAATGAACTGGAATTTGATTCGGGAGAAAAAATGGGCTATGACAAACTAATTATTGCTTCCGGGTCCATACCAAATAAATTTGGATGGCCTGGACAGGATTTAAAAGGGGTTCAGGGTTTATATTCCAAACAGGATGTTGATTTGCTTGAAGAAAATG
>JBGSWA010000357.1:0-22591 GCA_041752645.1 Gillisia sp.
GGAACAGGTCCAGGTGTATCACAGTAAATATTCTGTCAATGAACGCATGGAGGTCTACCGGCACGTATTAAATTCCAGCCCAAAAGCAAGGATCGTGCTCGGGGCACGATCTTCCCTGTTTCTGCCTTTCCAAAATTTAGGCCTGATCGTAGTAGATGAAGAACACGAAACAACCTATAAGCAATTTGACCCAGCCCCGCGATACAATGCCCGGGATGCAGCAGTGGTTTTGTCTCAAATGCACCAGGCCAAGCTTCTGATGGGATCGGCCACCCCCTCCCTGGAGTCCTATTTCAACGCCTCACAAAAAAAGTACCAGCTGGTCAGTTTATTCAGGCGATTCGGGAATGTTCAGCTCCCGGAAATTGAGATTGTGGACCTTAAGGAAAAATACAAGAAAAAGAAGATGAAAGGCCATTTCTCCGATAGGTTATTGGAGGAAATTAAAATTAGTCTGGAGCTGGGGCAGCAGGTTATCCTGTTTCAAAACCGAAGGGGTTATTCCCCAATCCTGGAGTGTATTACCTGTGGTCATTCCCCGCAGTGTCCAAATTGCGATGTGAGCCTTACCTTTCACCATCACAGCAAGCAGTTGCGCTGCCATTACTGCGGCTACCATATCTCGATGCAGAAAAAATGCATGGCTTGTGACAGCGTGGATCTTACCACCAAAGGTTTTGGTACGGAACAAATAGAAACAGAATTACAATCCCTGTTACCGGAGGCGAAAATTGGCAGGATGGATCTGGATTCCACCCGAGGAAAGCATGGGCATCAAAAAATAATCACCGCTTTTGAACAGGAAGCCATCAATATTCTGGTGGGCACCCAAATGCTGAGCAAGGGATTGGATTTCAGAAAGGTGCGGCTGGTGGGGATCATGAATGCGGATAATCTTCTGAATTTTCCCGATTTCAGGGCGCATGAGAGAAGTTTTCAACTCATGCTGCAGGTGGCCGGAAGGGCAGGACGCACAAAAGATCGCGGAAAGGTTTTGGTCCAAACCTACAATCCGCATCATAAGATTGTTCGGCAGGTAGCAGCAAATGATTATCAGGGCATGTTTGCAGAGCAACTCGAAGAGCGCTATCAATATCAATATCCTCCCTATTTCAAGTTGATAAAATTCACCCTGAAAAGCCGGGATTATTCCAAAACCAACGATGCAGCGGACTGGATTGCAAAGGCTTTGGGAAATGTGTTCAGGGAACATGTGCTGGGACCAGAATTTCCCCCGGTTGCGCGAATCAGGAACGAATATTATAAAAACATCCTGCTCAAGGTCCCCCCCAAACAATCCCTGGGAAAAACCAAGGAATATATCTCTAAGATCCTCCAAAGTTTTAGCGCCATCGGGCAATGGAGAGGAGTAAGGGTAGTGATAAACGTCGATCCTTATTAAGCTTAATGACTTAACGGTTAGACCTGAGTATTTCCTGAGCAGCAAGACTAGAGTATAGCCCGACCTGAATTTTTGAAGGCTTCTACCCCGGATAAAAGCAGCCTAAGGGATGAAAGCCCCCTTTATTGTATCAGGCTTAGAGCCTCTATTAAATCGGATTTTTTATGCCTGCTGAGCGGGATTTGCTGTTTGTCGATTTCAATGTTTTTACTGTTGTAGCGCTCCACTTTTTCCAGATTGACGATATAGGACTTGTGGATTCGCAGGAATTTATCCTGTGGCAGTTGTTTTTCAAAAGATTTCATCGTGGCAAGCACTACAAAGGTGTCTTTTTCGGTGACAAATTTGACGTAATCCCCCAGGGCCTCTATGTATTTCAGCTTATTTAAAAATACCTTTCTGTTCTTGAGGTTACTCTTGACAAAAATAAAATCTTCATCTTCCACAGCCGTGCCGTTGACCTTTAAATCATAAAGGTTGATCGCCTTGGCCACCGCATTGTTAAACCGTTCCTTATTAACGGGTTTATGAATATAATCCACAGCGTCATAATCAAAGGCTTTAAAGGCGTATTTGGTTTTCCCGGTTACAAATATGATCTGGGGTTTATTGGCCAGGTTGTCCAATAGTTCAAAGCCGGATAGGATAGGCATTTCAATATCCAAAAAAATTAGGTCCACATCTGTGTCTAGAAGGCCGTTTTTGGTTTCAATGGCATTGTTGTACTCCGCGACTAATTTTAAATTAGGATGATCTTTGATCAGCTTTATAATAGACAAACGTTGTAAGCTGGAATCGTCAACAACAGCACATTTTAGTAGAGTATCTTCCATAGGTTACAGGTTAAGCCTGAACAATAGTAATCATTAATTCTTATTAATACAAGGGAATAATGAATTTCATTCGTACTAAAATGTAGTTTAACATATAACAGGGGCTTTGTTTATGTGGAAAAACATGTTACTTTTGCAACCAAATTAATTTAAAACAATTTTTATGAATCATTATGAAACTGTTTTCATCTTGAATCCCGTTTTATCTGATGACCAGATAAAGGAAACAGTTCAGAAATACGAAGATCTTCTTATTTCGAACGGTGCCAAGATGATATCCAAAGAAAATTGGGGGCTTAAAAAATTAGCATACCCAATTCAACACAAAAAAAGTGGTTTCTATCACTTATTTGAATTTGCAGCGCCAGGAGAGGCTATCAATCCTCTGGAGGTAGAATTCAGGAGGGAAGAGCGAATGATGCGTTATCTAACTGTACGTTTGGATAAACACGCACTTGCCTGGGCCGAAAAAAGAAGAAATAGAAACAAAGAAAAAGCGTAGTTATGTCATCTATTGAACAACAATCAAAAGGAAAGAAAGACGGGGAAATCAGATACTTGACCCCGCTGAATATAGAAACCTCCAAAACCAAAAAGTATTGCAGATTTAAAAGATCAGGTATTAAATATATCGATTTTAAAGATGCTGACTTTTTAATGAGTTTTGTGAATGAACAAGGTAAATTGTTGCCGAGACGATTGACCGGTACTTCCTTGAAATATCAACGTAAGGTGGCTGTTGCCGTTAAACGCGCCCGCCATCTAGCATTAATGCCGTATGTTGGCGATTTATTAAAATAAAAAGAAGGCAATTATGGAATTGATACTTAAAAAAGACGTAGAAAATTTAGGTTTTAAAGATGATATGGTAGTCGTTAAGCACGGTTACGGTAGGAATTTTTTGATCCCTCAGGGTTTTGCCGCTTTGGCAACCCCCTCAGCAAAGAAGGTTTTGGCTGAAACTTTAAAGCAACGTGCCTATAAAGAACAAAAAAATATAGACGAAGCTAAAAAACAAGCTGCCAAATTAAACGGTTTAGAGCTTAAACTAACTGCAAAAGCAGGGGGTGGCGATAAAATGTTTGGATCCATTACCAATGGCGATTTATCCGAGGCTCTTGCCAAGGAAGGTGTGGAGCTCGAGAAAAAATATATCACCATCGCTGGTGGGAATATTAAACGTTTAGGCCATTATGAAGCTACCTTGCGCTTTCACCGCGCGGTAATTGTAAGTTTTGGATTTGATGTTATTGCTCAGGCATAAGTCAGTCAGTATATAAATTAAAGCCTACTCTCATTTTGAGTAGGCTTTTCTATTTTCAGAAAATTAACACGCCCATCCAACCGACCATCCCGGTGGTTTTAACAACTAAAGAAAATGAAATACTCACGACTGAGCAAGGAACAATTTGAGGAATTGCAACAGGAATTCATCAATTTTCTCGCGACCCAATCCATCTCCGCAAAAGAATGGGAAGAAATAAAACAACTAAAACCAGCCACTGCAGAGGAGGAATTGGATGTTTTTAGCGATTTGATATGGGAAGGGGTTTTGAAGCAGGTGGTCTACCTGGAACATTTTTCTCCCAATCAAATGTATTTGTTTCATATTTCTTCTGAGGAAATTGATCTGATCGCGGTGAGCGTGGAAAACCAGGCGATAGATATTACAACCCGTGAGGGCTACCAGTGGCTGCAAAAAAATATAATGGAGGATTCCGTCAATTTATTTACCTCGACCAAGGCCATAAGCGCCGAGCGGAATAAGGATCTCTTTGCACTTATTCAACAGGGAGCCGTGATCACCAAAGGAGAATTGTTTGAATATTTTGATTTGATCGTGAATTCCTAAGCTACTCGTAGTGCAATGACTCAATAGGATTTTGCCTTGCTGCTTTATTGGCCGGATAGCTTCCTGCCAGAATCGCAACTAAAATGGTGATTCCTGTAGCCCATAAAATTGCTTTCCAGGGCGTCACAAAATCAAAATCTGCCGCGGCAGAAACGCCCATTCCAATGAAAATCCCCAGGATGATTCCCACAACTCCACCAATTTGACCAATGATCAGGGTTTCCATAAAAAATTGGGTAGCAATAGTGCTGGCTTTGGCTCCTAAGGCCTTTCTTATCCCAATTTCGCGGGTCCTCTCAGAAACAGATACCAGCATGATATTCATAAGGGCTATGGAGGAACCAAAAATTGTTATAATAGATATAATCCAGGCTGCAAGATTCAGGTAGCCTGTAATTGTAAATATTCGGTTGATCAGATCATCACTTTTTTCAATTCCGAAATTGTTTTCCTCAAGGGGGTTTAGTCTTCGTATGTTCCTGAAGGTAATTATGGCCTCGCTCTGCGCGCCTTCCATCATTTCCTTGTCGCCCACCCGGACACTGATGTCATAATTGATATCGGGTTGGGTGAAGATGGAGCGCGCAAGCTCCACAGGAATCAATACCCGCAGATCCTGGTTGTTTCCGAAGGTGGAACCTTTGGATTCCAAAATTCCAATCACACTGAACTTTACCCCGCGAACACTGATGGTCTTGCCTATTGGAGTAGAATTTTTAAACAATCCCTCGGCAAAATCGGCACCCAGGATGGCGACATTGTTGTTGTTTTGAATGTCAAAATAATTAAATTCCCGGCCCTCCTCAAGATCTAAGCCTGAATTTGGTAGGAAAAATTCGTTCACTCCCAGTACAGAAACCTCGGGATCGGTTTTCTCGCTTTCATATTTAACCTCTGCAGTGGAGGTTCCTGTAAAGGAAATTGAGGTTTGGGTTTTCGGAAAACGATAGGATTCCTTGAATTCCCGAACCTCCCGGTAGGTTATTATGGGATTTATCTTTTCCAATTCTCCACCACCCCTGGTTTGCGTCGTAAACTCGTAGCGCTGCAGATTAAAGGTGTTGGAGCCCATGGAGGCAAAATCACTGCTTATAGTGTTTTCCAGCGCGCTTACCGCGCTTAAAATACCCACCAAGGCGGTAATTCCTATGGCGATAATCAAAACGGTAAGGGTTGTCCTTAGGATCTGGCTTTTGATAGAATCAAAAGCAATCCTTATATTTTCCTTTAATAGTGGGAACATAATTAATATATCAAACGCCTAGATTAGACTACCAAAATACCGGAATGTTACTTAAAAATTGAAATTTGTTTGAGGTCCCTCAAAAATTAAGATATTTGCACTTTAAAAATCCGGGGTTCCCAGTCCAGAAAAAGACAGGTTGGAAACCAAGATGATAATTTCAGAGAAAGCACAATAAATACGCACTATGGCACAAAAACCATCCATCCCAAAGGGAACCAGGGATTTTTCACCTGCACAGGTGGCAAAAAGAACCTATATTATAGATACCATTAAATCCCAATTCGAAAAATTTGGGTTTCAGCCTATTGAAACCCCAAGTTTTGAAAATACAGAAACCCTGATGGGGAAATATGGGGAGGAAGGGGATCGGTTGATCTTCAAGATCCTGAATTCGGGGGATTTTCTAAACAAGGCTGATAAAAAGGCTTTAGAGCAAGGGGATAGCCTGAGACTCACGGCTTCCATCAGCGAGAAGGCCTTGCGCTATGACCTGACAGTCCCTTTTGCCAGGTATGTGGTACAACATCAAAGCGAGCTGGAATTTCCCTTTAAGCGCTATCAGATCCAACCGGTTTGGCGGGCAGACAGGCCTCAAAAAGGGAGGTTCAGGGAATTTTTCCAATGTGATGCAGACTCGGTGGGCAGCGATAGTTTATGGCAGGAAGTTGAATTTATTCAATTATACGACGCCGTATTTTCAGCTTTAAACCTGGAGGGCGTCAGCATAAAAATCAATAACCGAAAGATCCTTTCCGGTTTTGCCGAGGTGATCGGGGAGCAGGAAAAATTGATTGATTTCACCGTTGCCCTGGATAAGCTGGATAAAATAGGGGAGCAGGGCGTAAAAAAGGAAATGTTGGAAAAGGGTATCTCTGCAGAGGCCTTAAAGAAAATACAACCCATCTTTGGGCTCCAGGGCAGCTTCCGAGAAAAAATTGAAAGTCTGGGCAAGATTTTAATCTCCTCCGAGATAGGTAAAAAAGGAATTGAAGAATTGCAGTTTTTGCAGAATGCCATTTCTGAAATGCCTTTAAAAACTGCTGTTTTGGACCTGGATGTTACCTTGGCCCGCGGCCTGAATTATTATACCGGTGCAATTCTGGAGGTTTCTGCACCCCAGAGGGTACCTATGGGTTCTATTGGTGGGGGTGGACGTTATGACGATCTCACAGGAATTTTTGGACTGAAAAATATGAGCGGGGTGGGGATTTCATTTGGATTGGACAGGATTTACCTGGTTCTGGAAGAATTGGGTCTGTTTCCACAAACAGTCACCTCCACAACCAAAGTGCTTTTTATCAATTTTGGGGAAAAAGAAGCCCTGTATGGGTTAAAAGCGGTCCAGCAATTGCGAAACCACAACACAGCGTCGGAACTTTATCCCGATCCTGCCAAAATGAAAAAGCAGATGAACTACGCTGATAAACGCGGGATTCCCTTCGTTGTTTTGGCGGGACCTGAAGAAATGAAATCTCAGGTCTATGGCCTGAAAAATATGCTTTCCGGGGAGCAGCAAAAAGTTTCCCTGGCCAGGCTGATGGAACTATTGAAATAGGTGGCCTTTACCAAATGATTTTTATAAAAAAGAGCCGCGGCAGAAACCGGGTCTTTCCTATTTTTAGTGATTGCCGGAGGTAGCCCACGATTTTAATGGTGGGCTACAATGTTGGCCTTAAGCTTTCGGGAGAGGTTTAAGAATTTAACTCCCCCGGCCGCAGGCTATCCCTCATATTGCTCTATCATCTCTCGCTGCATTTCCTGGATGCCTTCCAACCCCCCGAAAATTATAAGGGATACCAGCCCAATGATCAATACCAGGGCGCTTAAAACTATTCCGATCACAGCCAGAATTTTTCCAATCCTTACATTCTGGTACCCCAGGTAGATCTCAGGGTTTTGATGGTAAAGTGCAGTGGCCTTTTGAGCCATGACCATCGCGATGATCCCAAAGGCCAGGCCCACAATTCCATAACAGCAGCAGCCAATTACAGATAAAATTCCAAAAACCAAAATCAGGTTTGAATTGGGTAATTCCTTTCGTTGTATTTCCATGAGAAGCAGATTTTAAATTTTTTTTAGTTAGGGCTCAGCTAAAGAAATGCATCATTTTGATGGCATAACTTATAGCAATGATAGCTGCATTGAGCAGGATCAGGCCAATTTTTATGCTGGTTTCGTATTTAAACCTGTAAAACAGATTGAATAGTACGAAACCCAGCAACAGCAAAACAGAATAAAGTGCGGGGAACATCCGAAGAGCGGCACTGAACTCTCCGTCAAAGAACAAGAGCAACGCACGCTGGGCCCCGCAACCGTAGCATTCCATTCCAAAGATTTGTTTGTTTAAGCAGGGAAGCAGGATTTCTTCCATAAGCAGCAGCAGTTTTTAATTTAAAACGATCATTTTTTTAGAAATCATAAATTGGCCAGGGATCCGAGCTTGCAGATGGAGCGGGGGGTATCTTTAACTCTTTTTCTAGAAGTTATTATGCCCTGTAGGGGAAGAGATATCCTCCCTGTTCTCCATAAGGTTTTATATATCCCCGTGAAAACCCAGGAATTGGCAATAAAAAAAAAGCTATGACGTATCTTTGCCGTGCCATGTGAACTTTTGAATTTTAAACCACAAATTTATTTTTTAAAAGACGATGTTAATATAGCTTTTAAATACTAAAAATTAGCAATTTATGTACAAGAAATATGCTCAGCTTCTCAATACCCTGTTGATTCTCATTGGAGGCGCAATTTTGCTTTATACCATTTCCGGGGAAGAGGAAAGTAAGTATCTGCAAATTCTGGGGTTGATAATAATTATGTTTGGACTCTTCAGGGCGACAAATTACTGGGTAGAGACCAAGGATGAACCCTTTGATGAGGCTAAAAAGGAATTTGAGCAAGAATCTAACCCCAGGGACCAGCAATGAGTTTTGAGGTAAACGACAAGGTAGAGGTCCTGGACGATGCCCTCAAGGGTATTGTGAGCAGGGTGCAGGGAGAGGTGGTCACTGTGGAAACCACCGAAGGCTTTAGCCTGGATTTTAACGCTTCTGAATTGGTGAAAATAGAGGGGCAGCAAAGCAGGATGATCTCCCTGAGCGATGCGGCCTTTTCTGAAATTCTCAGAGAAAAGCAGCAATCCAAAAGGCCAAAATCAATACGTATCAAGCCCAAAGACCGGAATATTCCCGCAATGGAAGTTGATCTTCATATTGAAAAGCTTGTAAATTCTTATAAAGGAATGGGCAATTACGATATCCTGAACCTGCAATTAGAGACGGCAAAGCGGCAGGTGGAATTTGCACAGCGCAAGCACATCCAAAAATTAGTTTTTATTCACGGGGTAGGTGAGGGAACTTTAAAGGCAGAACTGGATTTTTTATTAGGGCGTTATGATGGCCTGAAATTTTACGATGCCGATTATCAAAAATATGGAGTTGGGGCAACCGAGGTCTATTTTTTCCAAAACTAATGATTTTCCTATATTGTGGAGGATCCCTAAGGGTTTGAAGGTTCCAGGATTGCCTCTAGCGCTGAAGAGTTGAAAAATCCAAGATTGAAGGTGGTAAATGAAATTTCTTCCCCATCGCCTCCCTGATTTTTTAGTTTCAGATTTTGAATATCTATGGAAGAACGAAATCTTACTAGGATCTTGTTTTCAAGCGAGAAATCCACCCCCTCAAAACTATCGGTACTGAATTGATCCAGGTAATTTGGGATTCCTCCCTCGTTAAAATTCGAGGCAGGATCCTGGTTTTCCTCTGTCACCTCTAATCTTGTGGGCACTGCGTCTCCATCGTCATCGGGATCCAGGTAGTTTGGGATCCCGTCCCCGTCTGTGTCCCTGTAATCCCCGGCGGTTGGATCGTCCCCCGCATTGGCTATTTCGACGGAGGTTTTTACATTATCCCCATCATCGTCTATGTCCAGAAAATCGGGAATCCCGTCCCCATCGGTATCCAAGCCAGTGTCCATTGCTTCATCTACTGAGAGAATGCCATCCTTGTCATGATCCGTTTCTTCCCTTTCTACAGTGGTAATCAGGACGGTTCCTCCTACGCTTTTAAATTCCTCTATCACCTTTGGGGAGCTTGGAGGGATTACCCCGCAAAAATAATTCTCAGGAACGCTCCCGTCATAAGTGCGATAAATAATCTCATTGGCTCCACTCAATTGAAGGCTTATTGCCTGGGTGGTATTGGTAGCCAGCACATTTTCCAGATTGGAGAGTTGGCTGTTGCTCAAGCTAAAGGAAATTGTTTCAAAAATATTGTCGTTGTTGATGTTGTACAGCACCTTGCTGGTGCCCTCCCCACAGAGCGAGAGTTCCTGATTTTCAAAATCAAAGGTAGTAACTATGATGTCGCCATCGTTACAGGAAGTAAAAAAAGCAAGCAGAAAAAAGACACCTAAATACCTGTGCATACCAATTGTTTTTAGCAAAAATAAACCTTTCGTAATTTATAGCAGAGTATCCTCTTAATAATTTTAATTCTTTTATTTTTGCATCCCATGAAAAAAGTATATTTAGATAATGCAGCGACCACCCAAATGCGCGGGCAGGTGATTGAAAGGATGACCCTTGTAATGAAGGAATTTTACGGAAACCCTTCTTCGGTACATAGCTTTGGGAGATCCTCTAAATCCTTGATAGAGAATGCCCGAAAGACCGTGGCTGGATTTCTTAATGTGTCAGCCTCCGAGATCATCTTTACCTCCGGGGGAACAGAGGCAGACAATTATGTGCTCAATTCGGCGGTTCGGGATTTGGGGGTCAAACGAATTATTAGCTCCCCTATAGAACACCACGCAGTTTTATATGCCCTGGATCAATTAAGGGCTTGCTATGATCTTGAGGTGGTTTATGTTAACCTCGACAAGCAAGGGGGAGTGGATATGAAGCATTTAGAAGATCTTCTGGGGGC
This sequence comes from Gillisia sp., assembly GCA_041752645.1. Lineage (GTDB taxonomy): Bacteria > Bacteroidota > Bacteroidia > Flavobacteriales > Flavobacteriaceae > Gillisia. Next base: position 10,256 of record JBGSWA010000357.1, read on the forward strand.
TTCTGATCAAAAGACCCTGGTGAGTTTGATGCATATAAACAATGAAATCGGCAATATGTTGGATTTAAAGGCTGTGGGAGCCCTGTGCAGCGCATACAATGCTTTATTTCACTCTGATACGGTGCAATCTGTAGGGCATTATGAGCTGGATCTAAAGGAAATTCAGGTGGATTTTATAGCTGCAAGCGCCCATAAATTTCATGGGCCCAAGGGAGTCGGTTTTGCTTTTGTGAGGAAGCGCAGCGGGCTGAAACCCTTGATCTTTGGGGGCGAACAGGAGCGGGGACATCGTGCCGGCACTGAAAGTGTGCACAATATAGCCGGCCTTGAAACCGCCTTAAAGCTGGCTTATGAAAATTTAGGGGAAGAACGCGAAGAAATCCTCTCAATCAAAAATTATTTTATCGGGCAGTTGGAATCCTATATTGCAGGGGTAAAATTCAATGGATCCTGTAAGGACCCGGAAAAAAGCACCTATACCCTTTTAAATATCAGTTTGCCTGTTTCTCGGGAAAAGGCCCTTTTACTGCTGTTTCAGTTGGATTTAAAAGGAATTGCATGCTCCAGGGGAAGTGCCTGCCAAAGCGGGAGCGATAAGGGCTCTCATGTGTTGGGCGCAATTTTATCTGAAGAGGATCTCGATAAACCATCACTTCGGTTCTCATTTTCCAGGTATACCACCCTGGGCGAAATAGATTATCTGGTCAAGGTGCTGAAGGAGTTTCTTGAAAACTGAATTCCAGGAAAATTTAATGGTAGGCAGGCCGCGGGTATTGCATTGGATAAAAAGAGGTTGCCGGCCAGTTGCTTTTGAGCCCAGGGGAATTTAATGCTGGGCTATTTTACCCAATAAATAATCCGAAGGATTTTGAGGGTTTCGATCGCTCCGTAAAATGCCGGTTTATGGTGAGGATTAGATTCCAAATCAAGCCCTATCCTGCCGGGAATCTGACACTTCTCCCGGAAACTAAAAAAGAAGGGGGCTTTGGGTATTAGATCCCTTTCTTGCCCCGGGGAAGCAACCTGTCACCAGCTCCTGCGCAGCCCTGTTTGTTTTGTCAGGATGCCTTGGGCAGGGAAAAAATTACCCTGTGAATTTCCTGCTATTTTCTAAAGAAAACCGCCTGGTAGGTCGTGCTGTTTCCGAGATTGTCAGTGACTATCACCCGCAGGTTGTTTTCTGTTTCAGATACCACCCCATCGTTAAAATCGTGGGTCAGGGTATTGTTTTTATATTCGTACTCCATTAAAATAAACTTTCCGTTTACCTCTGCACGGTAACTTTGGATGCCGGAGAGATCATCCGAGATCCTAAGAGTTAAATTGGAATTTGCGGAGATCCACTGTTTGTTTTGGAAATTCAGGGGAGTAACAGAGGGTGGCCTTCTATCTGAGGCCAGAGTGTACTCCCCAAAGGTCCGTATGTTTGCTGTAAAACGATCCCCCTTTTTGTAGGTGGTATTATAATTGGGTCGGCCTTTATAGCCCAGTCGCGCAATAAACATTTTTTCCAGGTCTTCGCTCGGGTATTTACTGATGTCAAAGCCAAGGGTGATATTGGAGTGGATGGGAGTGTGATCCTTGTGAGCCGAGATGGTGTCGCCTTTAAATGAAATCTCCAGAAAGGTATGTTCATATAAACTTCCTTTTGGGATATAAAGATCGATCCCATTTTCCTCTACAGAAAAATCCTGGTCTGCCCGGACAAAATAATCTGTTTTTTTGATTTCTCTCGGGATAATAGTATTGTCTTGTTTTCCGTTGATCTGAATTCGGACAAGGCGTTGGTTTCCATCAAAATCAAGAACTTTGATCGTGTAGAGATAGCTTAAACTGTCCTGGATATTCAATTTCCCATGGTTTACTACCTTGTTATAAACACTCAGCGGATTGTTGGGCGAATGGAATAGTTTTGTGATCCTGCTCTTGTTTTTGCTGAAATATTCATAATCAATAAGTTGGTTGAGATGCCTGGATTCGCTAAAGGAAAATCGGTCGAAGTTCAGTTCAAAAACAGGGGCTCCGTTTAAACTGGTTTCTATTTTATATATCCCGTTGCTATTGGAAGCGCCATCTTGTTTATCGATGGTTGAAATGCCAAAACCAATATAGCCACAGGCATTAATTGGCTCGGTTTTAAAGGAACCGTCAGCAAGGGGGAATAACCGGATTCGTTGCTTCTCTTCCGATCCGTTCACATTGGAATCCTCACCCAGGGTATAGGCGAAGAGGCTGTTGATTATAGGGGCCTGGGTATCTTTGATCTGTATTCCAAAAAGCCTGGGATTCATAGGGCGCTGTTGGCCGTCCCTGATCTCGAAATGTAAATGTGGGCCGCCGCTGCCTCCGGTATTTCCGCTGTAGGCCACTAATTCCCCTTTTTCTACTGGCAGCACACCTGCCTCCGGAAATAATTCGATTTCATAGCTTTCCCTGGCGTATTGTAGTTTTTTGATGTATGCTTCAATCTGTGGTGAGAATTTTTTTAAATGTCCGTAAACCGTGGTGTAGCCGTTAGGATGCAAGATGTAAAGCGCTTTGCCGTAACCGAAATGCTGAATCTGGATTCGGCTCACGGTGCCACCGGCAGAAGCAAGAACATTTAAACCTTCCCTTTGCAAGGTCTTGATGTCCAGGCCGCTGTGAAAATGATTGGAACGAAGCTCTCCGAAGGTGCCGGAGAGCACCAAATTAACATCCAGGGGATTGCTGAAGAAATCTAAGGGAACTTTGGGCTGAGCTTGAGTCCCAGCAACATTTAAGGCAAATAAAAGCATGCAAATCTTCTTCATATCCTGGTTTAAAATTGCAATTTTATGGAACGGCAAATATAAACAAACTTTTATTGAAAAATAAAGCACTGGTACTGTGTTGTATATGAGAAAATAAAAGGATTTTAAAAATAGATTTAAAAGTGTTGGGAAATTTCAGGAGGTATGTTAACTTTGTAACAATAAGTAGCACGTTGAGCTTTTATGAGTAATTTCACGGAAATAGTTGACAGCCTTGAAAATAGAATTAGCAAGTTGCTTCATAAATATGAGGCGCTAAAGCAAAAAAATCTTTCTATTGAGGTAGAATTGACCTCCGTAAAAAAGGAAAATGAACAGCTGGCCGAGGAAGTTAAAAATTCTGAAAACCGGATCCAAACACTCAAAGCTGCCAACGCGTTACTAGGCAGTAAAGATTACACAAAAGAAACAAAGCTCAAGATAAACAGCTTAATTCGAGATATCGATCAATGCATTGTTCAATTGTCAGAATAAAAATAATAAATGTCGGATCAGCTTAAAATCAAAATATCTATTGCAGACAGGGTATACCCTATGACGATTCAATCCCATCAGGAAGAGGGTTTGCGCAAAGCGGCAAAAAAAATTGAGGCAATGATAAGGCAATTCGAGCAGAGTTATGCTGTGAGGGACAAGCAGGATGTTTTGGCGATGTGCGCCTTGCAATTTGCCGGACAAACTGAGCAAAAATCTTTAGATAATAAGAGTGAAGTTGCATTGGCAGAGGATAAATTGAGGTCACTCAATGAACTTCTCCAAAAACACTTAACTACCTAAGTTCTTTTAAATAACACAAGGTTTACTGCCTGTATTAGTGATTTTTTTTGATAAACTCAACGTGATTTCTTTAAAAAGGGTGAGTTTAAGTTGTAAAAGCGTGCCGCTTCTGATGTATTTCAGATTGGCGGATACTTGATCAGCTTGTTAGCCCTATACTTATTTTAAGGAGTTTATACAAAATCCTGGCTAATACAGGCTTTTTTATTTAATTAAATCAAATATATGGAATCAACACTAATTATTATAATTATCGGCATGGTTGGAATTGCAATTGGATTTGCAATAGCCAAGTTCATGGAGAAGAAAAATGCCTCCACAATTGTAAAAGGCGCCAAAAAGATAGCCTCCACAATTCTCAGGGAAGCCAAAATTGATGCTGAAAACATTAAAAAGGACAAGATCCTGCAGGCTAAGGAAAAATTTATCGAGCTCAAAGGGGAACACGAAAAAGTGATCCTGGGACGTGATAAAAAGATCGGGGATGCTGAAAAACGCACCCGTGATAAGGAGTCTCAGTTGTCCAGCGAATTGGCAAAAAATAAAAATTTAAATAATGATCTGGAGGAGAAATTAAAGGATTACACCTTTAGAAATGAATATTTAGAGAAAAGACAGCAGGAAATAGATAAACTCCATTCCAGTAAAATTCAACAACTGGAGGTAATCTCCGGACTTTCTGCCGAGGAAGCCAAAGCCCAGTTGACCGAATCCTTGAGAGATACCGCCAAGGCAGATGCAATGAGCCTTATTCAGGATACCATTGAGGATGCCAAACTCACGGCCAAGCTGGAGGCCAAAAAGATCATTATCACTACCATTCAACGCATAGGGACCGAGGAGGCAATCGAGAATTGCGTTTCTGTATTCAACCTGGAAAGCGATGAGGTCAAGGGAAGGATCATTGGAAGAGAAGGAAGGAACATCAGGGCGATAGAAGCTGCCACGGGGGTGGAAATAATCGTGGATGATACTCCTGAGGCCATTATCCTGTCTTGCTTTGATAGCGTTCGCAGGGAAATCGCACGGCTCTCTTTGCATAAATTGGTCACCGATGGCAGGATCCACCCGGCACGAATTGAAGAGGTGGTCAAGAAGACCAAAAAAGAAATCGAGGATGAAATTATCGATATTGGAAAGCGCACCGTAATAGATCTGGGAATTCACGGATTGCATCCTGAACTTATCAAAATCGTGGGGAGAATGAAATACCGTTCCTCCTACGGGCAAAATTTATTGCAACACTCCAGGGAGGTTTCTAAATTATGCGGGGTAATGGCCTCAGAACTCGGTTTAAATCCAAAACTGGCCAAGCGCGCAGGATTATTGCACGATATTGGAAAAGTACCGGATACCGAGACCGAGGTACCTCACGCTATTTTAGGAATGCAATGGGCCGAGAAATATGGAGAAAAGCCGGAAATTTGTAACGCCATCGGGGCTCACCACGATGAAATTGAGATGACCTCCTTATTGTCCCCAATTATTCAGGTTTGTGATGCCATTAGTGGAGCAAGACCCGGAGCGAGAAGGCAAATCCTGGATTCTTACATTAAGCGTTTAAAAGACCTTGAAGACATCGCCTTTGGCTTTGGAGGGGTTAAAAAAGCCTATGCTATCCAGGCAGGAAGGGAATTGCGTGTGATAGTGGAAAGCGATAAGGTAACCGATGATAAAGCGGCAAACCTTTCCTTTGAAATCTCTCAAAAGATCCAAACGGATATGACCTATCCGGGACAGGTAAAAGTGACTGTTATAAGGGAAACCAGAGCGGTTAATATTGCAAAATAGTACAAATCACCCTTTCAAAAATAAACAAACCCCGCAGCCTTTAAAGCTGCGGGGTTTGTTGTTAAGCTCCAGTGGCTAAAATTCCAGATCTTAAGCTCCAATTCTTAAAAACCAATTGGATTTTTGAAGTTACTTGCTCGTCATAGATGTTTTTAAAGGTATTTCCCGAGCTAACATAAAATTCTCCTGTTTCCTATCGGAAGGTTTTATGGTCTTCCTAGTCCGGGGGGGGAGGCAGGGCCCTGCAAAACTCTCGTTTATCCGTCCCTATATACCGATATGGGAATCCTTGCCTCCCTGCCAGCACACTTCTTTTTAATAGCCCCAGTGCCAGGCTCGCACCGTGCTTTTTTTACGATTTCCGCAATTACTGTGTTTCAAGTAAGGAAGGCTTCTCCAGGGCTTTTATCTATTGCGATTTTCCCAACTTTTTTCGGTTTCCACCTACCAAGGCCAAGGGCAGGATTCTCCTTCGCGTTTTTAAATAGTAAAAACTTTATTTTTTAGATGTTTCTTAAAGATTCCAGGGAAGAACCTCCTTGAAAATCAGGAGCTCCCTCCCTGGCAAGGGTTTAGTAGTTCCTGCGGGGATGAAATTCCGATATCACCTTTTGAAGATGGCTTTTATCCACGTGCAAATAAATCTCTGTGGTGGTAATGCTCTGGTGTCCCAACATTTGCTGAATCGCTCTTAAATCGGCTCCGTTTTCCAAAAGATGCGTGGCAAAGGAGTGGCGAAAGGTGTGCGGGCTGATGTTCTTTTGAAGGCCTGCCGCAAGGGCAAGGTTTTTTACAATGGTGAAGATCATGGCCCGGGTGAGAATATTGCCGCGGCGATTTAAAAACAGCGCATCTGAGGCTTTCTTTTTTAAAGGCACCAGGGTTCTTGAATTCCGTATATATTCTGAGATATAGTGTTGGGTGTGCTGCCCAATAGGCACAAAACGCTGCTTATTTCCTTTACCCGTAACCTTGATAAAGCCCTCTTTAAAAAACAGATCAGATAATTTTAGCTCGAGCAGTTCTGAAACCCGCAACCCGCATCCATAAAGGCTTTCAATTATTGCCTGGTTGCGCTCGCCTTCCTTGGTGCCCATATCTACAGAGCTGATCAACCTGTCAATTTCATCCACAGAGAGCGTATCAGGGAGTTTACGCCCAATTTTTGGGGATTCTATCAATTCCATAGGGTTATTTTCCCGGTACCCCTCAAAAATCAAATAAATAAAGAAACTCTTTAGCCCGGATATTATTCGGGATTGCGATCGGGCATTTACCACCTGGGCGAGCTCATATATAAATTGCTGGAGAATTTCCTGTGAAATTTTTTCAGGGGAAACAGCTATTGAATTGCCCTCAAGGTAGTTGATAAGTTTCCTTATATCCAAAGAATAATTAAAGACGGAATTCTCTGCCAGGCCCCGCTCGATAAGGAGGTAATTCTTAAAATCACTAAGAGCTTGATACCAGGTCATTAGTAGTGTTATTAACAAAATTCATAATTGCATTGGCAATACTTTATGCATTGGTAAGGAATTTCTTAACAAATGTAAGCCTAATTTTGATCTTGAATTTAAAAACATAAGATATGAAAAAATCAGTTTTATCAATAGCAATTGCATTATTTGGAATTACCGCGGTGAGCGCACAGGAATATGTATACTTTGGGGTTAAAGGGGGGGTTAACTTTTCCACTTTTTCCGGAGATGGCGCAAATGCCTTTAACGATCCAAATGGAAGAACTTCATTTAACCTGGGCCTTTTAGCGGAGATTCCTGTAACCGATAAATTTTCTGTGCAGCCTGAAGTGCTTTATTCAGGACAAGGATATGATATTGTGGATAGGGATAATGCAGATGATGTAGAATACCAGTTGGATTATATCAACATTCCTGTGCTGGCTAAGTTTTATGTAATAGATGGCTTGGCACTGGAGGCAGGGCCGCAGGTGGGATTTTTGGTAAACAGTGAAATAGACTACAATCCATCGAGCACAAATAACGGGGAAATTTCCTTAAATGAGGATCAATTCAATAAGGTAGATTTTAGTGCTGCCCTGGGAGCCTCCTATAAATTCAGAGGTGGATTTTTTGTAAACGGGCGTTACAATATTGGTTTGAGCGAAATTTATGATGACAGTTTTTCCAATCATGCCTTATCCGGTGCAGATGCGAAACACTCTGTGGTTCAGGCAGGAGTTGGCTTTGTGTTCTAATTAGGGAATTTTACAACCTAAAAAGAGGAAACCCCAGGTTCCCTCTTTTTTTTTTGATTTAAATATTTTAATTTTTTTAACAGTAATGTTAATTGATTCTTATTTATAATTTCTGTTTTTAGATTTATCCCTAAATTTAAACAACTAATCAATCAATTTTGAGGATCATGAAAAAATTACTTTTAGCTGCTGTTTTTACCATTTTCGGACTTGTTGCTACTTATGCGCAGGGGGGTATTAGAATAGGTGTAAATGCCGGGGTACCTTTGGGGGAGGCCAATGATATTTCCACTTTTAATTTTGGGGCCGACCTTGCATACCTTATTGGGGTGGCGGATATTTTTAGGGTAGGCCCTCTTTTGGGATATTCACATTTTTTAGGAGAGGGAGATGGGGTGGATTATCATTTTATTCCTTTGGCTGCATCGGGTCGATTCGGATTGTCAAACTCTTTTTTTATTGGCGCTGATCTAGGATATGCCATTGGGGCAGACGATGGCAATGATGGAGGATTTTATTACAGGCCGAAACTTGGATATGATTTGGGAATACTAGGTTTAATAGTTTCCTATTCAGGAATAGAAGTTGACGGTGGTTCCTTTAACTCTCTAAATCTGGGGATTGAATTTGGATTTTGATTTTTTCTGAAGTGCTTGTAAAAGGGGAAAGTGCTCTTTGGTAGGGGTCCTTCACAGGTTCTTTTAAGTTTTTAAGTTTTTTTTAACATAAATATTAATAATTACATAAAACTAGAGGGTTTAAGTAGCAAAATAATTCAATATTTCGTAAATTTAGTAGATTAACTATTAAATATATGATCATGAAAAAATTGGTTTTACTAAGTATCTTTACTATTTTCGGCCTTGCTGTGGCACATGCTCAAGGTAACTGGAAAATAGGTGCAAATGCGGGAATACCGGTGGGTGATGTGCATGATTTTTCATCATTCAATATGGGAGCTGATATTGCGTACCTCATGAATGTTTCGGATGTATTTAGTGTAGGGCCACTTGTTGGTTATTCTCATTTCTATGAGGAAGGGGATGGAGACGATTTAAGCTTTATTCCGCTGGCTGCATCCGGTCGGTTCAGTTTCTCAGACGCATTTTTCGCAGGAGCTGATTTAGGCTATGCCATAGGTGTAGACGATGGAAATGACGGAGGCTTCTATTACAGGCCAAAACTCGGGTATAATTTTGGGATGGTAGCTTTAATTCTCTCTTATGCCGGGATAGAAGTTACAGATGATGGTCCAACTGCTGGAACCATAAATCTCGGAATTGAATTAGGATTTTAAGACTAAAAAAGATCCTTATCCGAAGTCATAGGATTGATTTTATAGGAAAATTATGTTGGAAAAAGCGGGAGCGGGAGTTTCCGTTTTTTTTATGCTTTTAATTTAAATATCTTTAGCCATCGCTTAAACCAAAATAGGAACATCTGAAAGGAGCAGCACGGATACTCGATGCACCTGACAAAAAAGAGCTGCGAATTCATTTGACCACTAAAAAACTATAAAAAAAACACCTATGAAATTATTAATTTTAAACGGACCTAATTTGAATTTGCTCGGCAGCAGAGAGCCTGAAACCTATGGCAAACAAAATTTCGAGGATTATTTTTCAAAACTTCAATTTCAGTTCAGGGATGTGGAGTTGTCTTATTTTCAAAGCAATATGGAAGGGGAGCTCATCGGAAAGTTGCAGGAGGCGGATGCTGAGTTTGATGGAATTATCCTGAATGCCGCAGCCTATACCCATACCTCAGTAGGAATAGGGGATGCGATAAAAGCGATTAAAACCCCGGTGGTAGAGGTGCATATCTCCAATACATTTTCAAGGGAGAAATTCAGGCATAAATCCTTTATTTCACCAAACGCCAAAGGGATCATTATAGGTTTTGGACTGCATAGTTACGATCTGGCCATCACTAGTTTTCTAAAATAATCTCCTGCATATGGAAAAAGCATACATAAATTGGAGTAGTGGAAAGGATGCGGCATTTGCACTGTATAAAATTCAGGAAGAGAAAAAATTCAAGGTTGAAAAACTTGTTACTACTCTTAATTCTGAGATCGGCAGGGTTTCAATGCACGGGCTGAGAAAGGAATTGTTGCTCCAACAAGCGGAGAGTCTCCAAATCCCCCTTCAGGTTATCAAACTCGGTGGAAATATATCGATGCGCTCCTATAATGCGAGCATGAAAACGGAGGTTTCAAAATTGATAGCCCAGGGCTTTACCCATAGTGTTTTTGGGGATATTTTTCTGGAGGATTTAAAACAGTACCGGGAGAATCAGTTAGGTGAGGTAGGATTAAAAGCCGTTTTTCCACTTTGGGGTAAAAACACCGGGAAGCTCATGGAGGAATTCCTCAGCGAAGGATTTAAAGCCATTACGGTTTGTGTAAACGCAAAGCTGCTTGACAAATCTTTTTGCGGGAGAATAATTGATCATCAGTTTATGGCAGACCTTCCCAAGGATGTTGATCCCTGTGGTGAGAATGGGGAATTTCACAGCTTTGTCTTTGATGGGCCTAACTTTAAAGCTCCTGTGAATTTTGAAATAGGGGAGCTCCTGGAAAAGTCTTTCTCTCCATCCCAGGAGGAAGGAGGCGATTGTTTTACCGATAAAATAAAATCCTGGGATACCCGATTTTGGTATTGCGATCTGCTGCCGCGGAACTAAAAATCCAGGATTCAAAAATTCAACTTTCCATCCCGCTTACTCCAAAAGGGAAACCCAGAAAAGATAAAAAAAATCCCTGCAGGGTGCAGGGATAAATAAAAAAGCTCCGAAAAAGTTTCGGAGCTTTTTTATTCTAAAATCTACTTTCTCTTTTCCGAGGGCACCTACAGGTGAATTACCTCCCCGTAAGCAGCGGCAACGGCTTCCATTACGGCCTCACTCATAGTTGGGTGAGGGTGAATGGTCTTTAAGACTTCGTGTCCTGTAGTCTCGAGTTTACGGCCTAAAACTGCCTCCGCGATCATATCGGTAACTCCGGCGCCAATCATATGACATCCTAACCACTCGCCGTATTGGGCGTCAAAGATCACTTTTACAAAACCATCAGGGGTACCTGCGGCCTTGGCCTTTCCTGAGGCTGAGAACGGGAATTTTCCGATTTTGAGTTCATATCCGGCTTCCTTGGCTTGTTTTTCTGTCATCCCCACCGATGCAATTTCAGGGGTCGCATAGGTACATCCGGGGATATTACCGTAATCTATAGGTTCTACCTGCAGTCCCTTGATCTTTTCAACACAGGTAATTCCTTCTGCCGAAGCGACATGGGCCAGGGCTGGTCCCGGAACAACATCGCCAATGGCGTAAATTCCCGGAACACTGGTTTGGTACCACTGGTCTATAATTATCTTATCCTTTTCGGTTTTGATACCTAATTCTTCCAATCCTATATTTTCGATATTCGATTTAATCCCAATTGCAGAGAGCACAATATCAGCTTCCAGGATTACTTCGCCTTTTGGAGTTTTCACGGTAGCCTTGACTTTCTTGCCAGAGGTATCCACACTTTCAACGGAAGAGTTGGTCATTACCTTAATTCCGGCCTTTTTGATGCTGCGTTCAAATTGCTTAGAAATATCCTCATCTTCCAGGGGAACAATATTTGGCAGAAATTCCACGATGGTAACCTCGGTGCCCATGGCATTGTAAAAATGGCCAAATTCAGATCCTATAGCTCCTGAACCCACAATGATCATGCTTTTTGGTTGCTCTTTCAAGGTCATCGCTTCCCGGTAGCCTATCACTTTTTTGCCGTCCTGTTTTAAACTTGGCAATTCCCGTGAACGCGCCCCTGTAGCAATTATAATATGATCTGCCGAATACTCAGCGGTTTTGTCCTTATCATCAGTAACGACCACTTTTTTTCCGGATTTTAACTTTCCAAAACCTTTAATGACATCGATTTTATTCTTTTTCATTAAAAATTCTACTCCCTTGCTCATTCCCTCAGCGACACTTCGGCTGCGTTTTACGATCGCTCCGAAATCCTTATCAGCCTTTTCGAGAGTAAGACCATAGTCTTCAGCGTGTTTTAAATAATCAAAAACCTGTGCGCTTTTTAGAAGGGCTTTGGTAGGAATACATCCCCAGTTAAGACAAACCCCGCCGAGGCTCTCTTTTTCAATAACGGCAGTTTTAAAACCTAATTGAGAGGCGCGGATGGCCGTAACATATCCCCCTGGGCCACTTCCTAAAACAATGATATCATATTTACTCATATTCTGAATTTTTTGTAAGAGTTTAAGTGCTGCGAATTTAAGGAATAATAGGCTAAACTGAAGTCTTTAAAAGGCAAGATTATCAAAATGAGTAATTCGCTTTAAATCAAAAAGGCCTAATCCGGTTTGGATTAAGCCCTTTCTTTCTGATTTTATCGGTTTGTTACTGAATTTCACCTTTTTTAATATCTTCGGGTGCAAGTTCCAAGGCCTGCATCACAGCATTCATGTTGGAGAGATCTACCCCGGAGCTCTCTGCGAATTCAGCTGGCACCACTACGATCCGAAGCACCTGGTTGTCTTTAAAACTCGAATCAAGTGTTGCGAGATCCACCGTACCGTCCAGGAAGATCGAAACATCAAAAAAGGTATAATCGAAATTATAATGAAGAATTTGATCCCCTATAAAAAAGGTTTGTGGCAACATACTAAAAACCTCCACAGGTAATCCATCGGCTTCCCCGTCTTCCCCGGTTTTTAGGTATACCAAAACCACATCCGATTCAAAAACTTCCAATCC
>JBGSWA010000358.1:0-15851 GCA_041752645.1 Gillisia sp.
AAATCTATATCCCGCATTTAAATTTAAATCGACAAAGCCATCCAGGGTTACGATCCTGTTGCTTAAGGCATCTCCCCCAACAAGAAATTCTTCCCTGTCAAACCGCTCTCCGGTAAAAAACAGGTTGGCCCCTGCAAACCATTTTTCGGTGATTTGATAATCCGCCAGGATGGAAGCTTTGAATTCCGGGGAATTCCATACCTCTTCTTCCAATTCAGGAGAATAGTTAAAATAAGTAGCATTCATCCCCAATTTGAAATTCCGCTTGATATCGACATTAATTTCTCCAAAAAAGGAAAGGGTATTCACATCATCATACACTGTTTCAAAGGAATTCCCATAGGAATAGCCTTCAGAATTTGATGTATTTCCAAGATTGTGAACAAATAAAGCCTTATTGATCTCAGATTCATAACTGCCCCGCAGGTTATAGGCAATGGAGTTTGACAATTTCCCTTTTGCCCCTATATAGGCATCGTAGGTTTTATCGGTAGGGGTAATATTCAGAGTCGGAGAAACAAATGGGTTTTCCTGTGCGAACTGATAATAGGTGTTTTGCTCAAGGCTTCCTTCGAGCCCTGCGTAGGGAATAAAATATTCCCCTGCCATCTTGTAACTGGCCTGGATTTGCGGATAGATATAAAAGCTATTATCATTGTTTTCAGTGTCGAGGGCGTAATAAAAAGAGGCTCCCAGGTTTACGGTAAGATCGTCCCTTAAGATCAGCAAACTTGGGGTGATCCCAAAATTCATCAGGTTGTAATCAATTTGAGCAGTATTGTCAAATCCCCTGTCAAATTTTCCACTGAGCACATCCGCAGTGAGTTTAGTGGTGATAAGCTCCCCCGCTATATCCACCTCAAAGGTACCATCCGCATTTAAATGATTTTCGGCAGAATCGAAGGTATCTCCGAAATACCTGTATTTTGCTTCAGCTTTTTCGAAGAAGGAATCATATATTTCAAGGTTCCCTCCTATATAGGCCGAATAATAATTCTGCTGAGGATCTATCCCGCTTACCACTTCCTCCGAGAAATTCATGCCTTCAGGTAATCCGTACCAGTTAAACAACTGATGTTGCAGGCCGAGTTCCGTATTCCATGAACTTTTCCTGTTTTTGGAATTGTAATTTAAATTGAGCTCGGTATCGTAGAATTTATCAACCAAACGCACATTTTCAATTCCCCCCTGGGAGGAATTATGAGTGAGGAAAACCCCAAAATTATCGCTTTTGCTCACCTCAAAATTGGTGTAAAATTCTGCCAGCGCACTGGAATAGGTTCCAAAGCCCAGGGTGACGTAATTGTCAAAAAGCTTTACCCGTTTCTCCTTTTCAACCGTTGTGGCGCGGCCCTTAGAGGGGGTGAAGGTAGAGGCCACCGGCACGGAAAATATACTGTACTTTACGGGTCTTTTCTCCAAAGCCACAGAATCGCCAAGGGAGGGGGTTTCCTTTATTTTAAAAGCGTCGTTTACCGAAGGAGTGTATGGTTTTACCACGATCACGGTCTCGCTTCCCAAAGGTTTGTCCTGGGCAAAAAGAATCCCGCCGGATAGAAATGAAATTAAAAACAGGCTTCTTTTTATTGAGGAAATTTGCATATAGAAGTTCTTAAAGTTAGGATGAAAAATGAATTAGTTTTTGGATTCTACAGAAGCATTAGTTTTGGCCTCTATCGCCTTGATCTGATTGAGTTCCGATTGGGCTTCTTTTACCACCTCAGGATAGTCCTTGAAGTTCTTGATCACATTATCCAGAATATAAGTGGCCTGGTAGGAATCCTTTAATGCAAAAAAGTTTTTAGCCATCAGCACCAAACCTTTCGCACCGTAAAATTTATACCCGGAATAATCCTTGGCAAGTTTTTGAACAGCTTCATTGGAACTCTGAAACTTACCTTCCTTATTTTTGAAATAGGCATCGTAATACAATGCTTCGGCTGCCAACTCTCCTGTTGCAATTTTCAACACCTGCGCATAAGCGGTTTGCGCCCTATCCTGGTTCCCTGTTTCAAAAGCGGTACGGGCTATGATAATTTGAGCATCGCTCTTCACATTATTTTCTATGTTGGAATTGGCCAGGACTTTTTCGGCATAAGACGCAGCCAGGTTTAAATCTTTTAATTCATAATACGATTTCATCAAATTTGACTGTGCGTAAATTACGTTTTGAGGAAAATCGGCTTCGCTCTCCAAACGTTTCAGCAAAGGCAAGGCTTCTTTGTAATTCCTTTTTTCAAGATAGATTTGAGATAATCTTGCCAGGGCTTGTTCTGAAAACTCAGATCGTGGTTTTTCCACCACAAATTTGTAATTCGCTTCGGCCTGCTCTTTTTTATCATCCCTGAAATACATTTGCGCCAGATAAAAATTACTTTTTAAGGCGTTTAGCCCATTTGGAAAACTTCTCAAATACTTTTCGAATCCTGATATTGCAGCGCTTGTGTTGTTATTGAGGTATTGCTTTTCTGCAGCTTCAAAGGTAGTATTGTCCAGATCAGCATCGGTAACCTCCACAAAATCGACATTCTTAACCCAGGCGGCATATTCATCGGTCCTACCCATATCTATGTAAACCAATCTTGCGGAGGTTACTGCCTGAATGGATTCCGGAGTTTCAGGATAATCGGCCACTACCTTTTTAAAGCGTTCCAGGGCTTTATCATTTTGCCCCCCGTTGTAATGGATAAGCCCCTGCTTTAAGATAGCCTGCGGCACAAATGCGCTACCCGGGACATCACGGATCAAACGATTATAGGATTCAATGGCCTTGGAGGTGTTCTCCATCGCCAGGTAGGTATTTCCCAGTTCATAGAGAGCATCATCACGGTAGGAGGATTTTGGATATCTATTCATAAAGCCGCTCAGATCCTCAATTTTACTGTCATTCCTGTTGACAAAACCGTAGCTGATCGCCTTTTGATACGCGGCATAATCTGTATTGCCCAAATTCATTTCTATGGCCTGGTTGTAAGCTTCCATCGCAGGCCAGTATTTACTGGTTACAAAATAAGTGTCACCCAATCGGGTAAGTGCATCATTCCTTCGTGCCTTGTCTTTTTGGCTGTTGTCAGCATAGCGTTTAAAATATTCAATGGCCCTCTCGTATTGCTTCAATTTAAAATAGGCATAGGCGATATTGTAATCCAGGTTATCTATTTCCGCAGTGCCCCTGGCGCCGCTCATGCCTGCAAATTCCTTATATCCAATCAGGGCTTCCTGTATCCTGTTCAGGTTAAAATCGCTTTCAGCTTTCCAAAAGGTCGCCTTTGCGGTGATCACAGGGTCTCTTCGCTCGGTGAGGGATTTGTCGAAATTTACGCTCGCATCCCTGTAATTTCCCTGTTCATATAATTCAATGCCGTAGTAATACGCCACCTTCTGATAGGCTACCTTATCGCTGAAGTTTCGGTTGTTCTCCAGCAAATTCATCGCTTCCTTGTAATTTTTGGAAGTGATAAAGGAATCGATCAAAAGTGTTTCCATTTCCCCTTTTGAAACCGAATTCGGGTATTTGGTAAGGTAATTTATAAATACCTGGGATGGGCTGGTATAGCTATTCCCGATTTCATAACCCAGTTTTGCATAATTTAAAAAGGCATCTTCCTGGATTTCAGCATCAAAATCCATTTCACTCGCATTTTTGAACGCGTTGAGCGCCTGTTGCTTTTGCTCGGAGTTTAAATAGGATTGTGCCAGGTGATAATAGGCATTTTGCGCGATGGCATTTTTTCCATCGATGATTTTGTTGAATTCGGAAATGGCGCTTTGGTAATCACCTTGCTTATAATAAGCATATCCGAGCTGGTAATAATCGGTATTGGTCCATTTTCCGCGCAAACCCTTGTATTGTTTTAAAAATGGAATTGCTTTTTCGTATTGTTCGAGATTGAAATAGCTCTCTCCAATAATTTTATTGAGTTGGGAGATCTCGTTCCTGTTGGCCGTAGGCAGCTGCTCCAACCCCAGGGCGATGGCTTTCTCAAAATTTCCGAGCTTAAAATTCATATCGCTCTGGAAATAGGACAAATTCTCTGAATAGCGGTCATTTTCTTTCACCTCGTCAAACAACTGAGTTGCTTCCTCATAATCATCCCCTTCATATGCCATATACCCCAAATAATACTTTGCCTGGGATCCGTATTCCTTGGAGTCTCTGACCTTGTTCAGATAGGTTTGGGCATCCTCATATTGTTTCGATTCAAAATAAGCATAGCCATTGTTAAAATAATAGTGTTCCTTCTCTGCCCGGCTCATCCCCTTTTCGTCCACCTTGTCATACCATTTTCTGGCGAGGGTATATTTTCCGGTTTGGAAATAATAATCGGCCACATCTATAAAGGCTGAATTGCGTTTTGTACTGGTAGGATAGCGCTCTACAAAATTCTGCATCAGCTCATCGGCTCCGGGTTGTCCTAACCTTACCGCTGCATTGGCAATATAATAGGCACAATCCGATTCAATTTTTTCATCCTTGGTTTCATCTTTTACCCCTTCAAACAATTTTTGTGCTGGCAGGTACTGCTGGTTGTTGTACAATTCCAACGCGCGGTTGAAATTCACCATTTCATTGGTATAGATAGCAGATTGTTGAGAAAAAAGGGAGGTGATAACCAGGAAAAAAACTACAAATATGGAAGCTTTGTCTCGTGTCATTAAAAAAATTTTAGGTTGATGGCTCAAAGATAATTAAACACTGATTTTATAACGCATCTAAAACCCGTTAATTATGTGAATGTTGAAAAAATGAAACATTCCCGGATATTTTTTGGGTATTTGGCACTGAAAGAGCTCCAAACACAGCTTTGCCCGGCATTGCATTTCGAGAGTTTGTAGTTTGAGGGCAATAAAAAATGTTTGCTTCAAAAATCATAAACTGAGCTTCCTTTCACAAAAAAGTTGTTTTTTATTGAACAGGCTTTTTATAAGAAAGGACAGAGAATTGAGCTTTCATAAATAAGCTTTTAAAGACCCTCAACAAAAAGGAATTTAAAACGTTATCCATATAAATGCTTTATTTTTGATCATGGCCAAAGAAGCCTGTTAAAAATAACCTGTTTTTTAAAGTCAGTTTCATACTTTTACCCCATAAAATCCAATACATGTCAGAAATCGTCCTCGAATTAAAAAATGCAGCAATCTACCAACGTGAAAGCCTGATCCTTTCTGAAGTTGATATTACCATCAACAAAGGCGATTTTGTTTATTTAATCGGAAAAACCGGTACAGGAAAGAGCAGCTTGATGAAAACCCTTTATGCCGATATCCCCCTTTCCGAAGGCGAAGGCAGCATCGTGGATTACAATCTGCGCACCCTGCAAGAAAAGGAAATTCCCTTCTTAAGACGAAAACTGGGCGTGGTATTTCAAGATTTTAAACTTTTAAACGACAGGAATGTCCGGGATAACCTGATGTTTGTTTTAAAAGCCACGGGCTGGAAAGACACTCCGGCGATCGACAGAAAGATAGACGAGGTGCTGGATAAAGTTGGAATGAAGACCAAGGGATTTAAATATCCCTATCAGCTTTCCGGAGGGGAACAGCAACGTATCGCCATTGCACGGGCATTGTTGAACGATCCGGAATTGATCCTGGCCGATGAACCTACAGGAAACCTGGATCCTCAAACCTCTGTGGAGGTGATGGAAGTACTACAGGAAATAAGCAAAAACGGGAAGACCATCCTCATGGCGACTCACGATTATGCCTTATTGCTGAAATATCCGTCCAAAACCTTAAAATGTGACGGGCAACGGGTATTTGAGGTGGTACAAAAATCACTTTAAGAAGGACAGAAAAATAACCCGATATATTATATAAAAAAAATCCCGGACTCAATTTGAATCCGGGATTTTTTTATGAAATATACCTGAGACTGTTAAATGGTCTTATTTCGTTTGCGATCAGCCTCCGTTAGATGTATCTTACGCAATCTGACAAATTTTGGGGTAACCTCAACATATTCATCCTTTTGAATATATTCAAGGGCTTCCTCCAAAGAAAACTTGATCGCGGGAAATATTTTTGCCTTATCATCTGCTCCGGAGGAACGTACGTTCGACATTTTCTTCATTTTGGTAATGTTCACAGCGATATCGTCACGTCTGGAATTTTCACCAATTACCTGTCCTTCATAAATATCTTCCCCAGGCTCTACAAAAAAGCGTCCTCTATCCTGAAGTTTATCTATAGAATAAGGAATGGCTTTTCCTTTTTCCATAGAGATAAGCGAACCGTTTTGACGCTCCGGAATCCCTCCTTTTAAAGGTTGGTATTCCTTAAATCTATGAGCCATAATTGCTTCTCCCGCAGTGGCGGTAAGCAATTGATTTCGCATTCCTATAATTCCACGGGAGGGGATCATAAATTGAATGATCATTCTCTCTCCTTTGGTTTCCATACTGATTAGTTCGCCTTTACGCATAGTCACCATTTCCACAGCTTTACCGGAAACCGCTTCAGGCAGGTCAATGGTCATTTCCTCTACAGGTTCACATTTAACACCGTTAATTTCCCTGATAATTACCTGAGGTTGTCCAATTTGAAGTTCGTAACCTTCTCTTCTCATGGTTTCTATCAATACAGAAAGGTGCATTACTCCCCGGCCAAAAACCATGAATTTATCGGCACTGTCCGTCTCTTCCATCCTAAGGGCAAGGTTTTTTTCCAATTCCCTTGTCAAACGGTCTTTAATGTGTCGGGAGGTCACAAACTTTCCATCCTTCCCAAAGAAAGGAGAATCGTTAATTGTGAACAACATACTCATCGTTGGTTCGTCTATGGCAATAGTTTTTAAGCCTTCAGGATTTTCAAGATCGGCAACCGTATCGCCTATTTCAAAACCTTCCAAACCTACTATGGCACATATATCACCTGCTTCTACTTCTTGTACTTTTTTCTTTCCCAAACCTTCAAAGGTAAAAAGCTCTTTGATTTTGGTTTTTTTAATGCTGCCATCGCGTTTTACAAGCGCTACCTGCATTCCATCCTTTAATTTTCCACGTTGCAGACGACCAATGGCGATCCGACCCGTAAAGGAAGAAAAGTCAAGGGAGGTAATCAACATCTGGGTGGTTCCTTCTGTAACTTTCGGTGCTGGAATGTGTTCCAAAACCATATCCAGTAAAGGTTCTATATTATCTGTTTGTACCGCTGGATCATCACTCATCCAGTTGTTTAATGCCGAACCATACACGGTTGGGAAATCGAGTTGCCATTCTTCAGCACCCAATTCAAACATTAAATCGAATACTTTTTCATGCACTTCTTCCGGAGTACAGTTGGGTTTATCAACTTTATTGATCACCACACAAGGTTTTAAACCCAGGTCAAGTGCTTTTTGAAGCACAAAACGTGTCTGTGGCATAGGTCCTTCAAAGGCATCCACCAAAAGCAGCACCCCATCAGCCATATTCAATACCCGTTCTACTTCTCCACCAAAATCGGCGTGACCGGGAGTATCAATTATATTGATCTTAGTGTCTTTATATACTACCGAAACGTTTTTAGAGGTAATGGTAATGCCTCTTTCTCTCTCAAGATCATTATTGTCCAAAATAAGATCTCCCCTGTTTTCATTGTCACGAAAAAGATGGCAATGGAACATAATTTTATCAACCAGGGTAGTCTTACCGTGGTCAACGTGTGCAATAATTGCAATGTTTTTAATCTTTGTCATATAAACGCCTGATTTTTAAGGCTGCAAAAGTACTGCTATTTATTTGAATTTGCTATTTTCATTTTGTTTAATTTATAATATCCTGAAACCTTTTGCATTGGAAGGATCAGGGGGCGAAGTGTTCCGCTTCAAAAAATTGTCGGTACATGCCATTTATTTTTAAGCTGGGATTCCAAAGGGGAAGCTCAGACGGCCCTGTGATCCTACAAAAAATAAGCTGGAATTGTACTTTTCGTTTAATTAATTTACCTTTGCACTCTTAATAAAATAGAAATGGAACTCGAAAAAATCCCGCAATTACAACACCTCCACTCCAACAACTTCTTCCTTTTAGCTGGTCCCTGCGCCATTGAAGGCGAGGAAATGGCCTTGAGAATTGCCGAAAAGGTGTTGAAAATTACCGATGCTCTCGAGATTCCTTATGTTTTTAAAGGTTCCTTTAAAAAGGCGAATCGCAGCCGCATCGACAGTTTTAGTGGTATTGGGGATGAAAAAGCCTTAAAAATTCTTCGAAAAGTTTCTGAAACCTTTAAAATCCCTACCCTTACCGATATTCACGAGGTGAGCGATGCCGCAATGGCAGCTGAATATGTGGATATCCTGCAAATCCCTGCCTTCCTGGTGCGCCAAACCGATCTTGTGGTTGCGGCCGCTAATACGGGAAAGGTGGTCAACCTCAAGAAAGGACAATTTATGAGCCCGGAAAGCATGAAACACGCCGTGGCCAAAGTAACCGATAGTTGTAATGAACAGGTCTTAATCACCGACCGCGGCACGATGTTCGGCTACCAGGATATGATCGTGGATTTTCGCGGAATTCCCACGATGCGCCAATATGCTCCCGTGGTTCTGGATGTTACGCATTCCCTTCAACAGCCCAATCAAAGCAGCGGGGTAACTGGCGGAAGGCCGGAAATGATAGAAACCATCGCCCGGGCCGGGATCGTAAATCAGGTGGATGGACTTTTTATCGAGACCCATTACGATCTTTCGGTTGCGAAAAGTGATGCTGCAAATATGCTGGATTTGAAATATCTGGAAAAACTTCTCACCAATCTGGTCGCCATTAGAAAAACGGTGAATTCTTTATAGTTTTTTATCCTTATTAAAGCGCAGGTTCCTACAAATTTGGGATTCTTCTCTTTGCTGGTATTCCCGAATGACACCAGTCTATCGTTCGTTTCTTTTTCACATCATATTATTGGATTGTAGGATTTCTGTAATATCAGAAACCCTATAACACTATTTTGCCAAATTCCTAAAATTTAGGGTTTTATCGATAATTAATTACTAATTTATCTATTTTAAAAGTACTACATGTTAGAAAAAATTACTCATTTACAATTCCCAAAAACCACTTGTCTTGCAATCCTGGCTTTACTACTCGCATTTCCACTGATGGCCCAGGAAAAACCGGAACTCAAAATTGGCGGAGCTTTGCGTTTCAACTATAACTTGTCTTCGTGGAAGGAAGGCCAGAAAAAGCGCGGGGGAGATTTTGGATACGATATGTTCCGGATAAATGCCAAAGCTGCGTATCAGGGAATATTTCTGAATGCCGAATACAGATTGTATTCTGAAGGTTTTGGAGGCGGATTCCTCAAACAGGGTTGGGTAGGCTACAATTTCGATGAACTGGATCAAATCCATGTGGGACTCACCCAGGTTCCTTTTGGAATACAGCAATACAATTCCCATAACTGGTTTTTTAACCTTACTTATTATATAGGAATGGAGGATGACCATGATATGGGGGTGAAATACATGCATACAGGAGAAAAATTTGAATATCAACTGGCATTTTTCAAAAATGCGGAAGAATTGAGATTTGGCAGCAATTCCGAAACTTCTCCAAACCGATATTCGTATGATATCGCAGGGAGAAACAAGGAGGTAAATCAATTCAACGGAAAATTTATTTACATTTTTGGAAAAGAAGCTGTAAGCAGACTGGGGGTTTCCCTGGAATATGGCGGGCTATATAATCTCGATACCCAGGAGATGGGTGACCACACTGCTCTTGCCGTTCACTATGAAATAACCAAAGGGAAATGGAATGGGAAAGCACAATTCATTTCAGCCTCCCATACCCCTGAGAATGCCGAGGGAGAACCTGTAAATGTAGTTACAATGGCTGCCTATGGCGCTCCTTATGAGGTAGCTGCCGATTTTAATATGTACTCTTTGGCGATCTCCAGAAAGATTCCGGTAGACTGGGGACCTGTTTCAAATTTGCAGGTTTATAATGATTTTGCCTTTATGCAGAAAGCGGCTCCCGGATTTACCGATTCCTATATGAATGTTACCGGGGTATTAGTCTCTGCCGGTAATGTATACACGTATCTCGATTACGCCGCGGGATACAATCATTCCTGGCTGGGGGGAAATTTTGTGGACGATTTCTCCAAAGGGGATCCGGATGCCAAATGGGAAGCGAGGTTTAACGTAAATATTGGCTACTATTTTTAGAAATCATAACCAGTACAGAGGTCTTCAAAAACCCTCAAGAAAATAAAATCACATCAATAAACAACAAGTTTTATGGCTAAGAAAATAATACGAAGTGACGAGAAAAAATCTTTTTTTGGATTGGAGGTAAATGGGCCTGTGTTTTTCACTTCAGCCATTACCGTTATCATCATCATAACATTAACCCTGATGTTTAAGGACAGGGCAGAACACTATTTTACCGCAACCCAGGATTTCGTCGCCAATAAGGCGGGATGGTTTTTTATATTAAGCGTAAATATTTTTCTCATATTTATGATTTACCTGGCCTTCAGCAAATTCGGGAAGTTGAGAATCGGAGGCCAAAGCGCGAAACCTGAATTTAAAACCATTTCCTGGTTCGCGATGCTCTTTAGCGCGGGAATGGGGATTGGATTGTTGTTTTGGAGCATCTCTGAACCAATTTATCATTTTTTGAGCCCCCCAATGGCAGAAGGCGGCTCTGCCGAGGCAGCCAAGGAAGCTATGAAATTCACCTTCTTACACTGGGGTTTCCACGCCTGGGCTGTATATGCCCTGGTAGGATTATCCCTGGCATATTTCACCTATTCCAGAGGCCTTCCCCTTACGATCCGCTCTATTTTTTACCCGTTTCTGGGAGATAAAATTTATGGGAGAATTGGGGACGCCATAGATATCTTTGCGGTACTGGCCACCCTATTTGGTCTTGCCACTTCCCTGGGACTGGGGGTGCAGCAAATTGCGGCAGGATTAAATCACCTCTTTGCAATAGACAGCGGGGTACAAACTCAAATTATACTGATTGCCGGAATAACCTTAATTGCAACGATTTCGGTAGTTTTGGGAGTAGATAAAGGGGTGAGAGTTTTAAGCGAATGGAATATGAGAATAGCGGTGTTATTTCTTCTGATTGTATTGATATTAGGACCCACGATCTTTATTTTTAAATCCTTCGTACAGAATACAGGGAATTATTTATCCGGTTTTCTTGAGGTTGCAACCTGGACAGAAAGTTACACCGGTTCGAATTGGCAAAATGCCTGGACCGTTTTTTACTGGGGATGGTGGATTGCCTGGTCCCCTTTTGTAGGTATGTTTATTGCCCGTATTTCAAAAGGACGCAGTGTGCGTGAGTTTATCCTGGGAGTTTTATTAGTACCCTCTCTCGTGACTTTTTTCTGGATCTCAGCATTTGGAAGCACGGCGATACATCAGGCGCTGCTCGGAGATGATACCATTGTAAATGCGGTTAATGAAAATGTCGCCACTGCCCTGTTTGTGTTTTTGGAAGATTACCCGTTCGCATTTATCCTTAATATTATTGCCATCATTTTAATTGCAGGATTCTTTATTACCTCTTCGGATTCCGGATCCCTGGTAGTAGATAATTTAACCTCCGGAGGTAAAATCGACGCCCCTGTAGGCCAAAGGATCTTTTGGGCCTTTGCCGAGGGTGGTATTGCTGCGGTCCTTTTAATAGGCGGGGGATTACAGGCCCTGCAAACAGCCACGATAGTAACTGGATTGCCCTTTGCCCTGATCCTTATCATTATGTGCTTTTCACTTTACAAAGGTTTAAGTGAAGACCTGCAGAAACTAAAAAAACGGGAATCCCTGAAAGAGCTTGAAAATTACGAGGAAATAGTTTCTTCCATTGTAAAAAAACGAAATATAAATCAGCAGAACAAACTCAAATAATCCATATAATGACCGAAATTAAAAACATCCTGGTTGCCTTAGACCTTTCAGAAATTGACGACACCTTAATTGAGTATGCATCCTTTCTTGCCGATACCCTGAGGATTAAAAAAGTGTACTTTGTACATAATATTAAAAAATATGAGATCTCCGAATTATTTGAGGAACAATTAAAAGATCTTAACCTGGACGAAATAATTGGGGATGAGCTGAATGACAAGGTGGAAGAAAAATTTACCTCTTCAGTGCAATGGGAAGTACTTACCTCGGAGGATCCTTATTCTGAATCCCTGATCAATTATATTGTCAACAAATATGACATTCAGCTGGCCCTCATCGGAAACAAGAACAGGATGCATGGCGCCGGGGTAGTTAGCGGAAAATTACTGAGACTTCTCAAATGCAGTATCCTGTCTATTCCTAAAAATGCACAGCCGGTTATTTCCAATATTTGGGCGGGAACGGATTTCTCAAGCGCCTCCAAAAAGGTATTTGAGGTGGCAGAAAATCTGCAGAGAACCACCGCCGCTAAGGTAAAAGCGGTGCACATCTACAATGTGCCGGTGCAATTCTCTCCTTATATTCCAAAAGAAAATCTCGATGTGAAGATAGAAAATCACTTAAGGGAGAAATGTGATAAATTCGTAAAAAAGATCGGCTACAAAGGCGAATTAACTTCAGAAATTATTCCGGGCAGAGAAAGCGGGGTTGCAGAAAAACTGCGTAGAAAAGCTGCCTCCTCCGGAGTAGATCTCATTATTGTGGGAGACAAAGGCCATAACGTCTTCTCCTCCCTACTGGTAGGAAGCGTTACCGAGGAGCTTTTTAATCAGGATCTGGAAGTGCCTTTATGGATCGTAAAGTAGAAAATTAAAACCTCACAGCTCTTTGAGACCTGTGAGGTTTTACCTCTATTTTCATCACGGGGCCTCCTGAAATTTATCAGAAATGAAAATATCATAGTTATTCAAACTGAAGCTGGACAAAAACAGGCAAATGATCTGAAGGATACCTGAGATCTTTTGAATCGCTTAAAACCGCATATTTTTTAACCCTGATATCGCCATTACTGACAAAAATATAGTCGATTCGACGGACAACTGGTGCGTTAAAGGTATACCCGTTATAAGTGCCCTCCGGGCCAAAATCAAGTTCGGCAACAGCTTTGGAATCGCGCAGCTTTTCTGAAAGGAATTTGATGCCAGGGGTATGGGGCTCCAGGTTCAAATCGCCCATTAAAACCACCGGCAAATCTTCTGAATTTAACCTCTGGATCACACTCCAAATCAACCTGGCGCTTTGCTCCCTCGCCTGCTCCCCCATATGATCAAAATGGGTGTTAAACAGCCAGAATTCTTTTTCGGTATCCGCATCCCTGAATTTAGCATAGGTACAAACCCGGGGCAAAGCAGCATCCCAGCCCACAGAAATTTCCTCGGGGGTTTCAGACAGCCAGAAGGTCTCTTCGGTCAACAATTCAAAGCGGTTGCTATCGTAAAAGATAGCGCTAAATTCTCCTTTGGTTTTCCCGTCATCCCGGCCTACTCCCACATATTTGTATTGGGGCAGGGCATCTCCTAAATATTTGAGCTGCTCCAGGACCGCTTCCTGCAGGCCAAAGACATCGGGTTGATAAAATTTTATCTGTTCGGCCAGATTCTCCTTTCGCAAAGACCAGCTGTTTTCCCCATCGTTTTCATTGGCATATTTTATATTGTAGGAGATAAGCTCAATTTGGGCCTTCAGGGAAAAGCTGAAGATTAGTGTAAAGAATGCAGCAGCAATTAATTTATTCATCTTCATTGGTTTTAGGTTTGTCATCTACAAATTCTTGTAAATATTTGAAGCGCTCGGTTAATTTTCCGTTTTCGGTCATTTTGGCCCTTTGCAGGATCCCGTCTTTGTCCCCGTTAAAGAATGCCGGGAGCACGTGTTTCATAAACATATCTCCGAAACCTTCACTGGCATCTTTGGGCAGCTCACACGGAAGGTTATCTATAGCCATCACGGTAATGGCTCCCTTTTCCCGAAAATCCACTTGAGTACCGGTTTCAGGATCGTACCCGTATAAAGGCTCTTCAATGGTGGAAGGCCTGATGGTACTGGCTATAGGCTTGTTCATATCACAGGAAATATCCGCTATCAATTTTATCCTGAAATCAGGGGAACCAGCTTGTTCCCGGGTAAAGAATACCGGCGCGCCATCTCCGTAAAAATGCCCCGCGATAAACACATCGCTTGCCCTTGCGAAGCGCATAAAATCAGATTCATATCTCTCCGGATGACTATAAAACTCCTGATTTGAACCGGCCTTTCCATCCTTTTTCTTATTATAATCCAGTACATCAATCAGGCAATACACCGGATGATCAAATTGATTTTTCAAATAGTCCTTTACTTCAACCTGTTTGATCTTCAAATGATCCAAAATTTCCTTTGCGCCATGTGCTACTTTCCCACTCCCGGTGAGTAAAATTTTAATTGGCGGAATACTGATCTTATCCAATTCTGCCAGCAGGGATTTCAGGTCTGACAAACTTTCAGCTCTGGGCAGATCAAAAAGTTCCTCTTTCAATCCAAGGGCACGAAAACAATTATAAGCCCCTACCAGCCCGGCATAATGGCCAAAACCTATCAATCTCGCACCACTTTCATCGATGATGACCTCGTGATCGTAGAATTCAATATTATTCCTGAGAATTGCCCTGAGCAAATCCCGGTTATAGAATTGCTTTTTAATGGTATGAGAGAAAAAGAAGTATTTTTTATTGGGAATTAAGGAGGGAATCGGCACTTCCTTTACCCCCAGCATCACATCACAATCTGCCACATCCTGAGAAACCTCGAATCCCGCATCACGATAATCCTGGTCCGGAAAGATCCTTATTGCTGAAGATTCTACCTTAAAATTTGCCTCAGGGAATTTTTGAACGACTTCTTTAAGTTTTTTTGGAGAGAATACCACTCTTCGGTCCGGTGGTGTTTTGCGTTCGGTTATCAGGGCAAATTTTATCATATTCTGGTATGGGTTTTGCATTAGCTTAAGAGTTCTTCAAAGATATAAATTTTAAACTGTATCTTTGTAGCCGCGTTGGCGATAGAAGTGGAAATCCCGAATGCCCGATTTTTTGTCGGGAGAAGGAAATGAAACTTATTTCTCTACCCGCCAGAGTTTTACTCGAGGCTGGCAACGCACAAAAGTTCATTACATTATGGGGTCGACTTGGATTTGACAGCGAGTCTAATTGGGTTGTAAGCACGTAGAGCGCTGGGATATAGCTCTTAAATCTCATATTTCACACTTTTTAAACGGCGAGAATAACTACGCCTTGGCTGCATAATCCGAATTACAGTAGGATTATCTTTATCCCTACAAGGTAGGGAGCCGAGATGTCTCGTGGAAGCCTTGATTTACGGCGGCCACACCTGAGACACCGAAAAAGTAAATATAGGAACTGCAGGACCTTGATGCGGTTTTGAAACTCAATTGAGGATAAGTTTAAGATTGGTGGTTTTCGGCCGGTCTTAAATCGAAAACCAATCGAAAAATAAACGTGTAGAAAGCTTCGCTATTGCTTGTTTGGACGAGGGTTCGAAACCCTCCGACTCCACAGAATAACCCCGGAAAGCCAGTCTTTTCGGGGTTTCTTTTTTAGAGTTGACAGTTGCGTTGACAATTTTACCTTTTGAATTGATCCTTTTATGAACTGGTATAAAAGGGCCTCCAGGATCTATTATGGCTCTATTGTTATTTTTCCAAATCTTAACTTGTTCACGAAACTTTCCCATTCAAGGAGAATATGCTTAGATAGATCCTCTGCAGTTTTAGAGTGTTCTGGTAAATCCCGTTCTACAACTGAATCAAAGATTTTTAAAAGCGGATCCGTAAGAGCCAGGTATACTTTTTCATTTTCAAAATCCCCAGGTTGAAAAATTCCCAATGCTGGAAATGCGTTATAGATCCCAAAATATTCATTGGCGGGCTCCCAATTTTCAGCGGCCGGAT
>JBGSWA010000359.1:0-3326 GCA_041752645.1 Gillisia sp.
AGCGTAAATTTCATCACTTTTGTACCAAGAAATTAAACCAAGGAATCCTGAAGTTAAAATTTTAAATGAGTTTTATAATAAAAGTAATTATCCCGGCCTTTAATGAGGAAGCATCTATTGGTAAAGTGATTTCAGAGATCCCCGATCTGGTTTCGGAAATTATTGTGGTGAACAACAATTCTTCGGATCAAACTGAAACGGCCGCAAGATTCGCGGGAGCAACCGTTCTCAGGGAACCCCAGAAAGGATACGGATATGCCTGCCTAAGGGGTTTGGAACACATTGCATCCCAAGAGATAAAACCCGATATCGTCGTTTTTTTGGATGGGGATTACAGCGATTACCCGGAAGAACTCCACAAAATTGTAGCCCCCATTATCAATAATAATGCAGATATGGTCATTGGCTCAAGGGTAAAAAAATGGCGGGAAAAAGGATCGATGACCCCTCCACAGATTTTCGGTAATTGGCTGGCTACAAGCTTGATGACCTTGTTTTTTAATGCCAAATTTACCGATCTCGGTCCGTTTAGGGCCATAAAATACGAGCGGTTGCTAGCATTGAACATGCAGGATAAAACCTATGGCTGGACGGTCGAGATGCAGCTAAAGGCCGTTAAGCAAAAACTGACTTATCTGGAAGTGCCCGTTCATTATAAAAACAGGATAGGAATCTCTAAGGTTTCAGGGACTGTCAAAGGGGCTATCTTTGCCGGAATAAAAATTTTAGGTTGGATCTTTAAATACAGTTTTAAATAATGGATGTTGCGATTATCACACTTTACACCTTCTCATTGCTATTGGTTTTTCTGTACAGCATGGTGCAATTGAGCCTGCTCATCAATTATATTCGCTCAAAAAGGAAACCTGACACCGCTGTAAAATTCAATTTTTCAAAGGCTGAAGAAATTCCTTATGTCACCATTCAGCTTCCTATATTTAATGAAATGTATGTGGTGGAGAGACTTCTTAAAAATATTGCCGAAATTGAATATCCCACCGACAAACTTGAAATCCAGGTTTTGGACGATTCTACCGAATCTGTGGAAAAAACGGCTATTCAAATACAAAGGCTTCACCACTCTGGTTTGGACATAAAACACATTTGTAGGGAAAACCGCATTGGGTTTAAGGCAGGCGCCTTAAAGGAAGGTTTAAAAACTGCCACAGGAGAATTTATTGCCATTTTTGATTCCGACTTTCTGCCAAAAAAAGACTGGTTATATCAAACTGTCCCATATTTTAAAGATCCGGAAATTGGCGTAGTTCAAACCCGCTGGGGACACATTAACCGGGATTATTCCCTGCTCACGAAAATCCAGGCTTTTGCGCTCGACTTTCATTTTATCCTGGAACAGGTAGGCCGGAATTTCGGAAAGCACTTTATCAATTTTAATGGCACCGCAGGGATCTGGAGAAAACAATGTATCACTGAGGCAGGAAACTGGAATGGTGATACCTTGACCGAAGATCTGGATTTGAGTTACCGTGCTCAGATGAAAAAATGGAAATTCAAATACCTGGAAGATGTGGAAACCCCTGCCGAATTGCCAGTGGTAATAAGCGCTGCCCGAACGCAACAATTCAGATGGAACAAGGGTGCAGCGGAGAATTTTCAAAAAAATTATCCTAAACTCCTTTGGGACAGAGACCTTAGCCTTGGCACTAAATTTCACGGATTCTTTCATCTTTTAAATTCCAGTATGTTCCTGGTAATCCTCCTGTTGGCGGTGTTGAGCCTTCCGGTATTGTACATTAAAAATTCAAATCCGCAATTCAGTGGGTATTTTAAGGTGATCTCGTTTTTTGCCATAAGCACCCTGATCTTTTTTATATGCTATTGGGTAACCTATACTAAAATTCACGGGAAAGGAATGAGAAACTTTTTTGGATTTATAGGGATGTTCATTACCTTCTTCTCCGTGGCGATGGGCTTTTCGGTACATAATTCCCTGGCGGTTTTAGAGGGTCATTTCGGCAAAAAAAGCGATTTTATTAGAACCCCTAAATTCAATATAAACAATTTAAAAGACTCCTGGAAAGGGAATAAATATCTATCAAAAAACCTCTCCTTTAGCATACTTATTGAGGCTATTCTCTGGCTATATTTCGGTTTCGCCATATACAGCGCATTCAGGCTGAATGATTATGGGCTGTTGATTTTCCACCTGATGCTTTTTTCCGGCTTTGGTTATGTGGTGGTAAAATCCCTGGTGGCAAAAGTATAATATAATTAAACCCAAAAATCACAGGTTCTCCAAGACCTGTGGGGCCTCAAAAAGCTATGGATTCACTTACTCAAATTATATTGGGCGCCGCGGTTGGAGAAGCTGTCCTGGGAAAAAAAATTGGCAATAAAGCAATGCTTTATGGTGCAATTGCCGGGACGATTCCCGATATGGATATTTTTGCCAGCTACTTTACAGATACTGTTACCGCATTGGAATTTCATCGCGGGTTCACTCATTCCATTTTTTTTTCGGTGTGTTTCGCGCCAATTTTTGGATGGCTTATCTCCCAAATCGAACGAAGTTCCATAGCTAGTTGGAAAGACTGGTCCTTGCTTATGTTTTGGGGACTTTTCACTCATCCTATTCTGGATTCCTTTACTACCTGGGGCACAAAGCTTTTATGGCCCTTAGAGATCCGGCTGGCTTTTAAAAATATTTTTGTGATAGATCCGCTTTATACCCTGCCTTTTTTGAGTTTCCTGCTCCTTGCCATGGGCGCTGAGCGCGGTTCCCCGAAAAGGCGAAAAATGAACAATCTCGGACTTATTGTAAGCAGTTTGTATTTGTTAATAAGCATTGGCCTGAAAGGAGTGACCTACTTAAAATTCGAAGATGCCCTCGAGAATCAGAACATTTCCTACCTGGATCTCCAAACAAAACCGGCACCTTTTACCACGATTCTATGGAGCGCAAATGTGGAATTGGAGGATGCTTATTTGATTGGAAATTATTCCCTATTTGACACAAAACCAATCCAGTTTAGGTCATATCCAAAAAATCACGAACTCCTGGGTATCCTGAAAACGCAGGATAAGGTGCAACGCCTTATCGCCCTTTCCAAGGGCTGGTACACTATCTCACAAAAGGAAGGTCAGTTGTATTTAAACAACCTGCAATTTGGAGTATTGGATAATAAGGCAAAAATCCCGAACTTCGTTTTTAGTTATCGCATTGTCCTGCAAAACGATGAGTTGTCCATAGAAGAGGTGAAACGAAATCCTGAAGAGGCTAAAAAATTACTGAAGGATCTGGGCCGCCAGATTTTAGGGAATTAAAAAATAAGGGTCAATTAAACTACCCGGATTTCAAAAACCAG
>JBGSWA010000360.1:0-4569 GCA_041752645.1 Gillisia sp.
AATGCTGATATACCCCGCCAATATTGCCCGATACATGGCCCATATACCGATTGTATTGTCCAAGAACCTGCTCGTACAGGATTTTTAGATCGTCATATTCTTTTCCGTCCTCGGCAGTCCATTGGATCAGGTTGGGGACGATTCGCTTTAAATTTGCAATTCCGTATTGACTGGCAAGAACTGCATCATCTCCAAGGTCTTCAGTTTGGGAGCTCGGATCTATTACTCCGCCACTTTGCTGAGCCCCGAACCGGTACATAGGATCCCCCGCATGTTTGAGAATCCACTGGTCCAGAATTTCTTTTTCTTCCTTTCCATTTTTATCCAAAATAGGACGGTATCCCCATTCAATGGCATATTTGTCATAAATTCCAATTTCCGGCATAAGGGCTACCTCCCCATCTCCAGGTTGTGCTATATAATTAAACCGGGCATAATCCATGATCGAAGGAGCGGTACCATATTTTTTTGTGTAGGCAGCATCTCTCAATTTCTCGACAGGATAAGCACTACTGCTACCCATATTGTGGGGCAAACCCAAGGTGTGGCCAACCTCGTGGGAAGAGACAAAACGAATTAGCCTGCCCATAACTTCATCTTTAAACTTTACCCCGCGGGCATCTTCATTAATTTCAGCGGTTTGAACAAAATACCAGTTGCGCAACAGGGTCATCACATTGTGGTACCAGTTGATGTCAGATTCCAAAATTTCCCCGGAACGCGGGTCGCTTACATGGGGCCCGTTTGCATTGGGAATAGGAGAGGCTAAATATCGCACTACAGAGTAGCGCGCATCTTCAGGACTCCAATCCGGATCTTCTTCTTTTGTGGGAGGATCCTTCGCGATAATGGCATTTTTAAAACCTGCAGCCTCAAAAGCTACCTGCCAATCTTCAATTCCCTGTTTGATAAATGGGATCCATTGTTTGGGAGTGGCCCTGTCTATATAGTAAATGATCTGTTTTTTTGGCTCAACGAGTTCTCCTGTTTTGAATTTTTCGAGATCTTCATCTTTTACCTCCAGTCTCCATCGATCCAGATAGCGCAGCGTTTTACTTTCCTGGGCATCCAATCCGTAATCCGTTTGGCCCCTTGCGAACCAGCCCACGCGCTGATCGAAATAGCGGCGCTGCATTGGCCGCTTTGGAAGCAAGATCATGGAATTGCTGAATTTCATCGAAATGGACCCGGTGGTTTCGTTTGAAGGCGGTTCGCCTGCATTATAGGTCTTTACATGGCGAATCTCAATGTTTTCAGGATAACTGCGAATGGTGTCTATGTAAGACCTGCTGTCGTCCAGTTTGGAAACTTTGTATTGTTTTCGGGTTCTATCGGGCAATCCTAGAGCCATCACATCTTTGTTATAAAGATCGGTAACCTCAATTACATAGCTTTTACTCAGGGAATCCTTTCCGATGGCTTTAATTGCGAAAGCCTGCAGGACCGGGGCGAAGTTGGAATTTGCAACCGCCTGGTGCACGGGAAGAGAATCCTGTGCTGCAACTTCGTGAGAAACCACGCGAAGCAATATTTGATTGTTTTTTTTCTCCCAGCGGTGAACCTGGGTATCCTGTTTGCCACCTCCAAAACCAATCCCGCTCGCGGTTTCGGCAATACGCGTCACGGTAAGCATCTCGCGATTTAAAAGGCTGTCCGGAATTTCATAGAAATAGGAATCTTCAATTTTATGGACTGTGAACAAACCTTTATCAGATTTGGCTCCTTTGGTGATAACCTCCTCATAGGCTTTGATCCCGTTTTTATCCTTTGATCCCGGTTTTTCTGAGGTTTGTGCTTTGGTTTTCCTGTCCTTCGGCTGGAAAACGGCGCAACCGGAAACAAGGAGGGATAAACCTATAAGCAGTAGTTTTACTGGGAAGTATTTGATCATGAACTTGATTTTAGAAATTGAATATTAAAAGAGGAATGCCTTATGGCACCCTCATCACTTTATGAACTGTATTTTTTACGAATATTCATCAATTATTTGTTGCACGGTATTGCCGATGGCTTCGTGTTTAGCCTTTTTCTGGAGGTGGGTGGCCTCCGTAGCTCTAACCTCACAATCGGTAATAGGGCAGCGTTCGCAGGTAACCCCTACGTTTTTGGTTTTGATTTTCGGATCATTTAAGAAATTGAGCTTGCTTGTTAAATGAGGCGAGATAAGGAGACCAAGACTGATGCTTCGCTTGTGATTTTCCTTAAACGGATCTGGAGTTGCGCTTGAGATCACCAAATAGCTCAAATTATTTTCAGGGTAGTTGGAGATTTGAATGTCTGAGGTGAGCTTCTCTTGTTTTAATTTATTGAGAATTTCAATGGAAACCCACCTTCTGCAATAATGTTCATGGGTTTCATTCGCAGTTGGAGGTTGCTGTTGTGTTATATGGAGTTCTTTTGAGAGTTTGTACCTGTACTCCCCTTGTTTATGGGTAAATCTTAAAAAAAACAAGTTCTTGAAATGAAATAGTTTAGGCAGAATATTGGTTAGTCGCGTGTAATAGGTTTCCGGAGAATCTGTAAAATGGGTGACCATTTTATTGTAGGCAAGGCTATCCCACTCTTTTTGTGCAAATAAAGTTTTAAGCTGATTTTTGATCGCTTTTTTGGGAATAATCAATGCCCCGGCAAAATACGAGGCCAGGAAATTATTTAAAACCTGGTCAAAGGTTTCAAATTTGATCCACGGAAAGGTGTACAACCGCTCCTTTAAATCCAGGAAATTGTATGCAATCTCCTTTGCGTAAATAAAGGTCTTTTGCGATTCGTCTATGCTTTTACTCAGCAGCAGGGTGCTGGTTTTCGGGATGAAAAGGCATCTGAGTTCGGTTAGATCTGAATAGGAGGAGAGCCCATTTGGAATAATCTTATAATTGTACTCTTCAATTAAAATTTCTTCCAGCTCGCCGCATTTTATTTTCTCATCCAAATTTATCTGGTATGCTTTGGCAAATTGTTCAACAGATTGTTCAATGTCCTCAAAATAATTGTTATGAGCTTCCTGGTAGGAGCGAAGGGCCGCCAAAAAAAAACTCTCACGCGAGAGATTGTAGTTTTTGGCTATTTCAATTATGGTACTCAAAAATGCATTCACCTTGGCCGGAGCGTTGGAAATAATATCGATCAGATCTGTTTTTTTTATACCGAAAAGGTCCAGGGGAAGTTCCTTTAAAATCTTTGACTGAAGGATCTCGCCCAAGGGGGCCAGGTTTTTATCCAGTTTTAAGGAAACCAGGTTGTCATAAGGAATTCCCAGTTTTTCAGAAAGCAGGGCTATTTTATCCGGTTTGGGATATTTCTTTCCTTTCTCAATTTCATTGAGGTATGATTTTGAAATCTTTGTGAGTTTTGAGAGCCCGAACAGGGACAAATTCTTTTCTGTTCGTATTTGCTTCAATTTTAAACCGAAAATTATCCGGATGTATTCTTCTTCGATATTCATAAAACAAAGATATGCATTTTAGCGGAATAATAATTTTTAGCGATCATAGTAAAATTAGCGAACGTTCGCTTGTTTTGTAAAAATCTTTTTTCTATGTTTGTTTTAACAAAAATGAACATCATGGAAAATTTAAATCAAACAACACTTCAAAAGGTGACTTTTGCTCCGCAGGCGAAGGAACATCACCACAAAATTTTAACCAGGGAGGCTATGGAATTTTTAGTGCAGTTGCACCAAAAATTCAACGGCAAGCGACTGGAATTGTTAAAAGCAAGAGAGGAACAACAGGCTTATTTTGATTTGGGGAATTCCCCGGAATTTCCTGTTGAAACCCGAGCTGTAAGGGAAAACAACTGGGCAGCAGCTCCCTTGCCGGAAGACCTGCTGGACCGAAGGGTCGAAATTACCGGCCCTGTTGAAAGAAAAATGATCATCAACGCGCTTAATTCGGGAGCAAAGGTGTTTATGGCCGATTTTGAGGACAGCAATTCCCCCTGCTGGTCCAATATTATGGAGGGACAGCAAAATTTGATGGATGCCATTGATAAAACCATCTCCTACACACATGAAAAGGGCAGGAAATACCAATTAAATCAGCAGGTAGCTACCCTGATTGTCAGGCCAAGGGGATTGCATTTAAAAGAGAAACATCTTTTGATTGACGGAGAGGAAATATCCGGTTCTTTAGTGGATTTCGGACTTTACTTTTTTCATAATGCCAAAGCATTATTGTCCGGGGGATCAGGCCCTTATTTCTATTTGCCCAAACTCGAGCATTATTTGGAGGCACGCTGGTGGAATGAAGTTTTCGTGTTTTCACAGGACGCCCTTGGGATTGAACAAGCTTCTATAAAAGCCACTGTTTTAATTGAAACCATCACCGCGAGTTTTCAAATCGATGAAATTATCTACGAGTTAAAGGATCATATGGCCGGTCTTAATTGCGGCCGGTGGGATTATATATTTTCGTATATCAAAAAATTCAGGAACCACCCTAATTTTTCGGTGCCGGACAGGGAGCAGGTAAGCATGGCTTCTCCTTTTATGGAAGCCTATTCCCTGCGGGTAATTCAGCGTTGCCATAAGCGCAATGTGCACGCAATAGGAGGAATGGCCGCACAGATTCC
>JBGSWA010000361.1:0-4800 GCA_041752645.1 Gillisia sp.
AATATGTAAGAATAATACTATTAAGTATTATCAGTATTATTGAACAATCAGCAATAAAATCGACAAAACATTAAATTATTGCGTTCTAAATGACTTTTTTCGATAAAAAATAGGCCTACCTTTTGCTAAAAACATTCCTGGGAAGCTCCCAAAATAATAAGTAATGATGAAGAAAGGATGAAATTCATAGCGATTAATTTTTATTTGATAAAAACTTCTCCTTTTTCTAAATAAGAGCAATTCATTTGAAGCAAGGCTTTTAAAATCCGGAAGAAAAACACAAAAAACCTAAAAAAGCAAATGGACGGCCCCACCCGTCCATTTGTTTTTAATCTCTAAAATCTACCCCAATAAATTCTAGAAAAATGATTCTCAGACAAGCAATTATTTTTCAATTGTTATACTTTCAAATCCCTGTAAATATATATAAAATCTGAAATAATTAAAATAAATTAAAAATATTTTAATGTGAATTTTTAGTTAAATTATATAATGTAGGAATAATACTATTAAATATTATCAGTATTATTAAGGTTATTATCGCTAAAACCAATAAAACATTAAGATATTGCACTCAAAATAAAGCTGGCTTTTTAAGGGAAAATCATCCAAATCTTTGCTTTAAAACCACCAAAACTGAATTAAAGCTCAATTGATTCCATGGCATCTGAACTCCTGATTTTCGTCCCCTCATATTCCAGGGTCCAGCCCATGGAATTAGTTAGAATGTATATTTTCTGAAGTTCGCTCACCAATCGATTTTTTGCATTGGATTTGAGGGAGGATTTTTCCATTTTTTCCATCAGGGATTTTTCAATTCGTTTTTGGATTTTATTGTAATCCGAAGCCTCAAACTGGTTTAAATAATCCTGAGTCACATCATAATACTGAATATTCGGGTTTATGGATATCTCTTCCTCCGGAATAAAGGTAATGGTAACAGTTTTGGTTTCAGGATTGACCTCAGTTTTTAGCTTGCTCAAATCGTAAGCGATCGTAACCTCAGCATTCACTACTATAAGGGCCTTCTTTCTAGCTGAAAAAACATCGAGATAAAACCGTTTGGAGTCTTTAAAGGAATACACCTGCGAGAAACTCCCTTCGGTCACCACAAGCTTTCCGACATTTTTTATCTGCTTCTGGATCAGTTTGGTACTTTCCTCCAATTGATCGCGCTGTTCCTGTTTAGATTCAAAATATCTCAATCCAAAAACAACAGCCAAGATCACAAGAACCAACAAAGCAGCTTTCCTCATATCAATAATTTTGATCCAAAGATACTAATTCATTTAAGCTCGGCAGAAATACTTAAGCTTTTCGAAAAAGGAAAAAACATATAGACACAAAAAAAACTTGTGGACGGCCCCACCCGTCCACAAGTTGCTAATTCTAAAATTTACCCCAATAAACTTTAGAAATCCCACCTTAAAATTTTAACCATTTCAATAAAAAAATTGTGTTTGGTTATTGTTTTAAAGCGCTTATAAATATACAACAAAAATCAGCTAATTAAATTTTAATATCAAATATTTTTAACTTAAATTATTAGTTGTCAGATCTTTGTATGATATTATTTAAGTATGTATTACCTTTTTTCATATATATATTGACAAAATAAATATAAAAAAGCATGGGCGTCCTGAGGAGATAATTAGACGAGTATTATTAAAAATTCAAAGTTTGAAACTAATTTCTTGGTTTTTCAAATTTTAACGGTGGCTTTTATAAAAATTATTGAGAAGAAATCAAATATTCAACAGAATCCCATGGAGTAAATCTTTCTAAATGATATTTACTGGATTCATTTAGAAATAATTTAACACTTGATAAAAAACTTAAAATATTTTAAAAAAGACCATAAAAACTACCTTTTATAGAAAAAATATTGCCCTCTCAGATAATCTCAAGATTCTGAATTCTATTAAAATATGGAAACATCACTATTTTTCGAAGCAATAATGGCCTGGGCAAATTGCTTAATGCTTTTGCTTTCCTATTTTTACGGCTAGTATTAAAGGAAAATTACCAATTGAAAAAGAATCAAAAATCCGGGAGAAGGCCTAAAAAAAAGGACGAAAAAAGAGTGCTCCTCCTGGTGCTATTCTTTGCGGCTCTAAGCGTTGGCGCTGCAATCTTTCTATTCCAGGATCGCCTGATCTCTTATTTCACCCCTGCGGGGCAGGATGAGAACACCTTTTTATCCGACTCCAAAAATTTCGGCATTGATATTTCCCATTACCAGGGTAATATTGACTGGGAGGAGCTCGGCACCTCTGAACATTGCATTAACTTTATTTTTATAAGGGCCACGATGGGATCAGATGGGCAGGATCTTCAGTTTAAGAGCAACTGGAATAATGCAAAAGAGAACAATTATTTAAGGGGTGCCTATCATTATTACCGGCCAAATGAAAATTCTGTGCTGCAATTCGAAAATTTTTCAAAAACGGTGAAACTGGAGCCTGGGGATTTTCCGCCTGTACTGGATATTGAGGAAATGGGGAAATACGGAACGGAAAATCTTGTGGCTGGTATATTAAACTGGCTCAGACTTGCCGAAAAAAAGTACGGAGTGATCCCCATTGTATATACCGGGAGCAATTTTTACCAGATTTATTTAAAGGACCGTATCCAGGTGTATCCCTTATGGATTGCAGCAACTTCCGGACCCCACAAAATTATGGATCTCGACTGGAAGTTCCATCAGTTTAGCCATAAAATGCGGATAAAAGGAATTGATGCGCATGTAGATGGGAATTCCTTCAATGGAGATATGGAGCTACTATTAAAGCTGTGTATCTCTGGCTTTTGATTAGGTTAATCAATTAAAGATCTGCAAATTATATAAATCTTTAGATCCAGATCCTTCCCATCATCGCCTTCTCCAGCTGCTGCTGCCCCCCCCTTCTTTGGTTTGCCGGAAAAGATCATTCCGGGGTACTTCCCCTTGGCCACCGTGAAACCTATGTGCAGGGTCTCCCCTGCCCTTAGATTAAAAAAACAGCATTTTAGGTTTGCCCTGCTTGCGCAAATAGTTGCTTATGATCTTATTGGTGTGGTAGGTTGCTTCCTGCAATTTTAAAAAAGGTTCGTAATCTTCCACTGCGGTGATTTGAACATCGAGTTCGATAAATCCAAATCCCTGGTATCTCCCTTCTTTAATAAGCACAAAGGCTTCTTCCCTGAAATGACGCCCTTTTTCCCTGATCACATAGCTTTGGGTTTCCCCACTCAGCGAAGCCATGGCCTCCTGTACCTTTATATTGTAATCCTGGATCAATTCAGAACCCTCACAGATTCCCTCACAGT
The DNA here is from genome assembly GCA_041752645.1 of Gillisia sp. Taxonomy (GTDB): domain Bacteria; phylum Bacteroidota; class Bacteroidia; order Flavobacteriales; family Flavobacteriaceae; genus Gillisia. The sequence continues at coordinate 3,310 of JBGSWA010000361.1, forward strand.
TCCTGATTCGGTAATGGGAACAGACCTCAATATTGCTTTGAAGCGTACAATAGCGGGGACAAAGTTTAAAAAGCTCACAGAGTTGCTCCAGCTTTTCAATAGCTGCAATACGGCTATAAAATGTGCCCACAGAATCGGTGGTCATTTTAGTCGTTCCCAAGGCAAGCTGAATGATCCCCAGCTGGTTGATGTAGCTGATTATTTGATAAACCACCCCAGGCCGCTTTTGGGCCCGGTTATATTTGGGATAATACCTTCGGATATGTTCCGCCTCCAGGAGTAATGCCATCAGTTCGTTCCCGGTGGTTTCGTGATCAATAAAGTAGGTTTCCTGTCCCAGCTGGTATTCCTTGGTCATTTTATCGTAAAAATGGGACAGGACGCGCTTCCTGATATTTATGGCCTTCCCGGCGTAGATCACTTTATGCTGCTTGTCCTTAAATAAATAAATTCCGGGACTCTCGGGCAGATCCCGGATCTGCTCCGAAGAAATATGTGGCGGTAAGGTTGCCTCTTTGGAATGTGCATGCAGAAAGGACCGGATAACCTCCCACCCGGTATCCAGACAGAGCAGGCGTTGGAATAGGATTACCGTGGAATCGGTATCTCCTTCTGCCCGGTGACGGTTTATGAGCGGGATATTTATGGAATCACATAGTCGGCCAAGACTATAGGAGGTAAGGCCCGGGATGAGTTTACGAGAGAGCCGTACGGTACATAATTTTTTTCTGGTGAATTCAAATCCCAGTTCCTTGAATTCCTGTCGAAGCACATTGTAATCGAAATTTACATTATGTGCGACAAAGATCGCACCCCTGGTAAGTGCTTCAATATTTTGTGCAACTTCGTGAAATTTCGGGGCATCGGCAACCAGTTTCTTATCTATCCCGGTAAGCGCGGTAATATATGCGGGAATATGTATTTCGGGATTGATCAGGGTGGAATATTTTGCTATAATTTCAGATCCCCTCAATAAGACCACACATATTTCGGTAAGTCGATTTCCGGCCATCCCGCCACCGGTGGTTTCCACATCAACAACCGCAAATAACTGATCTTCCATTTTGGCTTTTCCCGACTATCCGGTAACAAAATTAATCAAAAAGTCGGATTGTTTCCTAATAAAAGGAATAAATCCTATTCGTATTTAGGAGACTTGAGATGCGGGATATTATAAAATTTTGAATTTTGTGGTTGGCCGGGCGGCCCGAGCAACAAATAGTGGAACAGAAATATGATGGGAAAGCCTGTCAGGAAATAATTCACATTTTCCTTCGACTAAGGGTGAATCGATTTATATAAAACCAAAATCACATTGCAAGGATGAACTATAAGAATATTCCATTTTCCATATTAGAATTAGCAACTGTTTCCAGTGATTCCACTGCAGAGGAAACTTTTAAAAAGAGCCTTGATTTGGCCCAAAAGGCAGAAGGCTTTGGCTATACCCGTTTTTGGCTGGCAGAACACCACAATATGATAAGCATTGCC
>JBGSWA010000362.1:0-4231 GCA_041752645.1 Gillisia sp.
TGCCAATGACCCTGAGGTAGAAGAAATCAAAATTTCACTTTACCGGGTGGCGGATCAATCCAAGCTTACTTCCATCCTTTTAAAAGCCCTGGAAAGGGGGAAAAAAGTTATGGTTTTTGTCGAGGCAAAGGCCAGGTTTGACGAGGAAAACAACCTTGAATGGGGACGGAAATTTAAAGAAAAAGGAGCCGAGGTAATCTTTAGTTTTCCAAAAATAAAGGTACACTCCAAGATTTTGCTGGTTGTGCGCCGGGAAAATGATAAGATCGTGAACTACGCCTATATAGGAACGGGGAATTTCAACAGTAAGACCTCTAAGATATATTGCGATCACGCTATTTTTACTGCCGATAAAAGACTCACCAAGGAAATTGCAAGAATTTTTTGCGTTCTGGAAGGAAAAATGATCGTTCCCAGGGAGGAACATCTATTTATCTCCCCGTTTTCCACCCGAAAAAATTTCACCTCCCTGATAAGCAATGAAATTAAAAATGCCCTCGAAGGAGAAAAAGCGGCGATCACTGCTAAAATGAACAGCCTTGAAGATCCTGAGATGATAGAGCTGCTTTACAAGGCCAGTAATGCGGGGGTTAAGATCAGGCTTTTAATACGTGGGTTTACCTGTCTTATCCCAGGGGTACCGGGAATGAGTGAAAATATTTATATCACCGGGATCATCGATCAGTTTCTAGAACACGGCAGGATCTATGTTTTTGAAAATGGCGGGGACCAAAAGATCTTCTTTGGAAGTGCCGATTGGATGACACGGAACCTGGACAGCAGGATCGAGGTGATCGCTCCTATTTACGACAGGGATATTGCCTTAGAGTTTAAGGACATCCTGGAATTGCAATTAAAGGACTCTGTGAAGGCGCGAATCCTGGATGATGCCGAATCCAATGAATACGTAAAAACAGGGGCCAATGAGAAAGCCATTCGGTCCCAATTTGAAATATATTCTTATTTGAAGGAAAAACACAGCAACTGAAATCAGCATAAACGAAACCCTCATGCAAAACCAAAGGAAGATCTGCGATTTGCATATAACTAATGAAATAAGAATCCACATATGAAAGCAATACGAGTTGGAGGGGTGCCTGAACATTTCAATCTGCCATGGCATTTATGCATAGAAGAAGGGGATTTTCAATATGAAAAACTCCAGGTGGAATGGAAAGATTTTTATGGGGGTACCGGGGAGATGGCCGCTGCCTTGCGGGCGGGGGATCTGGATGTCGCTGTCATCCTAACCGAGGGAATTGTCAAAGATATCATTGAGGGAAATCCATCGAAAATCGTGCAGTCCTATGTGGATTCTCCACTGATATGGGGAATTAACGTGGCTCAGAATTCTGAATTTAAACAATTGAGCGAGCTGCAGCATACCAAAGCGGCCATCAGCAGAATGGGTTCCGGATCCCATTTAATGAGCTATGTGAATGCTAAAAGAAATGGCTGGAATCCGTCTCAAATGCAATTTGAGATTGTAGGCAACCTGGATGGGGCAGTGAAGGCTTTGAGCTCAAATAGGGCCCAATATTTTATGTGGGAGCATTTCACTACCAAACCCTGGGTAGACTCAGGGGTTTTTAGAGCATTAGGCACCTGCCCTACCCCCTGGCCCTGTTTTGTGATTGCCATAAGGGATGCCTTTTTGGAAAATAATGTCCACGAAATTAAAAAAATGCTCGATGTAATTAATGTGAAGACTGCCAGTTTTAAAGAGATCCCAAAAATAGGAGAAACCCTGGCTTTGCGTTATGATCAGAAATTGGAGGATATCAGGGAATGGCTGAATGTTACCTCCTGGAGCCAATTCCAGCTTCCTGAAGAAGATCTGGAGGAAGTGCAGGACTATTTACTGAATTTAAAATTAATTTCAAAAAAAATACCCAGTTCCAAAATAATTTTTAATTTAGGGGAAGAAATAATTTAACCAATCCCCCCCATTATGGGTTCCATTTTTATGAAAAACCTGATCCCTGTTTTATTTTTACTGATTTCTCTCAACTCCTTTTCCCAGGAACCTGTAACAGAAAAAGAAACGCTTTACAGGCGCGATACCGCCAAAAATGAACTGAGCATCGGGGCCTTGAATCTCGTGGTTTTTGGCGCGCTGGATCTTGCTTATGAACGTATTCTAACCCCGAACTCCAGTTGGGCGATTGAAGCCTTTATTCTGGCCCTGGACCGGGATAATGAAGATCTGGGGGATGCCTATTCCAAGGATTTTTCCTTGACCGGGAAATACAAATATTTTTTTGGGGACCGGAGCACCTGGGGATTTTATGTAAACGGGCTGGCTATGATTTCCTCCGGGGATGATGATAATGATTATTATGTATATGATGAATTTGGAACTGAGCTTTACAGAAATGATCCGGAGAATTATACAGATTTTGCCTTAGGTTTTGGTCTGGGCGGAAAATTTGTCGCAAAACAAGGTTTTGTGTTTGATTTGAGCGCCGGGATAGGAAGAAACTTATTCAGCTCAAACTCCCCTACCATCGTTGGACAACTCAATGCAAACCTGGGGTATCGCTTCTAACTACCAGTTTATTGGTTGCTTTCCGTGCTTTATTAAATACTCATTGGTTTTGCTGAAATGTTTATTTCCAAACCAATACCCCCTGTTTGCACTTAATGGGGAAGGGTGCCCACTTTGTAAGATCAGATGTTTTGAGGAGTCAATCTTGGCTCCTTTTTTTTTGGCATACCCGCCCCAAAGCAAAAAAACCACATTATCTCTTTTATCTGAAATACGTTTAATTATGCTGTCGGTAAAAGTTTCCCACCCCTTGTTTTTATGAGACCCGGCCTCGCTGGCGCGAACACTAAGCACGGCATTGAGCAAAAGAACCCCCTGATCTGCCCAAGCTGCCAGGTTCCCCGTAAGAGGAATCGGTTTTCCCAGGTCACTTTCTAATTCCTTATAAATATTTTTCAGGGATGGTGGGAGGGCGATCCCCTGCTGTACCGAAAAACACAAGCCGTGAGCCTGGTTGGGTGCGTGATAAGGATCCTGCCCGAGAATCACTACCCTCACCCTCTGTAAGGGCGTGCGGTTAAAAGCCTCCAAAATTTCGGTGCGCTCAGGATAACAGGTGTTTTGAAAATATTCCTCTTTGACAAAATGCATTAAATCCTGAAAATATGGTTTCTCTAATTCAGCATTTAATTCCTGTTTCCAGTCTGGATGAATGTCAAGCTTCATAATAATTTAAGTAAATTTGCAGCATCCCAAAATTAGGGAAAAATTACTATGATAAAAATTGCAGCCAAAAGTCTTTTAGATTTAGAATTCCCAAAAGTGTGTCAGCAAATTTCTGAATTTTGCATCACGGGGATGGGAATAGAAAAGGCACTTCAAATCGTACCGTACACCACCCATAAAAAGGCTGTTTTCGGGCTTCATCAAACCGACGAATACCTTAAAAGCTACCAACAGGACAGCAGGATTCCCAACCATGGGTTTGAGAGTATTCCCAACGAATTAAAAATGCTGGGAATTGAAAACTCCATTTTGGAACTCGGAAGTTTTAAAAAGATTTCAAACCTTTCTGAAACCTCAAATACCCAGATCCGGTTTTTTAATAAATTCAGTGAGCTGTACCCAAGTTTATACCAAACTACCGAGCCAATTACCTACACCAAGGCCATCAATGAAAAGATTGATGAAGTCATAAACCGGTTCGGGGAGGTCAAAGACGAGGCTTCCCCTGCCCTGCTGCATACCCGAAGGGCCATCAACCAGGTTAAGGGAAAAATAAATTCCAGTTTTGCCAGTGCCCTGAGCAAATATAACGAGTATGGGTATTTGGATGAGATCCGGGAAAGTGTGGTTGAAAACATCCGGGTATTGGCCATTAAAGCCATGTATCGCAAAAAGGTAAAGGGAGGCATCCTCGGGAATTCCAAAACCGGAAGCATCGTTTACATTCAACCCGAGGCCACCTTAAATTATACCCGGGAACTCAACAATTTGCAATATGAGGAAACCGAGGAGATCAACAGGATCTTAAAGGAACTCACCGATTTTCTCCGGCCTTTTCGGGAATTACTCAAGGAATACCAGGAATTGCTGAGCGAGCTGGATGTGATCTCGGCCAAGGCAAAATATGCCAGGGAAATCAAGGGTCTTTTGCCAAAGATCACCAAAGAGAGGGAATTGTCATTGATAGATGCCTACCATCCCCTGCTTCTGCGGAACAATCAAACAAACGGGGAAAAA
>JBGSWA010000363.1:0-3307 GCA_041752645.1 Gillisia sp.
ATGGCTGTTGACACTATTCTTTTTATTCTAATAAACAGCCAGTTCCAGCTTTAATGAATCAATTTCCTCCAGCGGTTTTGCAACGGTGGCAGTAAGATCGTTTACCTGTGTAGAAAGTTCCTCTACTAAAATTGCTGTATCCACCAATGCCTGTTTTTTATTGGAGCAAAGGTGAAGCAAAAAAATGGCCGAAACCCAATACTATCATGCATTTTATTGCAAAAATCAATACTGTTATAAAAAAACGAAGCCTCAAAAATATGATTTTTAAAAACAGCCTCCTACAATCAAACATTCGGAATTTTCAAAAATAATTTTTGATATACTGCACGCAGCAAGAGTGATTTTAAACAGAAAATTTCGAAAAACATGACATTTTATTGTCAATGTCAATAACTCATAAGGGGGTGTGAGTAGTTACCTTTTATTAAAGTGGTTAAAAGTGAGCAAAAATTTCACTACATAAATTTGAAGGAGCGGCGCAATGCCGACGTAATTTAAAAAATCTGTTCAAACCATTAGTTCCTTGTTACCTGTAGGATACCAATTAGAGACTTTTTAAAAATGGTGTTCTAAAATTCGGGAAGAAGGATAAAAGAATATTCCATTCTTTGAAAAAACATTAAGCAGACTCAATACAATTCCATAATATTAATTAAACATTAAGTAAGTATTAATTCAATCTGGATAGATAATAGTAGAATTAAAATTCAATAAATTTACAAAAACGTTTACAGTGATAACAATCATATTAATACAAGCAGCTTAAGACAGGCCGATAAGTTTGCGGAAATATTTTTCTGAATTTAAGCGTTCGTAATATGATAAAAACAAAGAAGATGGTGTGCAGAAATAGTAAATTACAAACTAATATTTTTTGTTATCAAACCGAATTTTAAACTCCCTTACGGATAAAAGAATATTATTTTCTACACAGGTATGGTATATTACGACATAAAAATTAAATGCTTTTAAAACGATTAGATCAATTAGAAGCAGTGCCGGAACTTTCAGATTGCTTGGTGATCATATCAATGAAATTACGCTACAAAAGATTAATTTAAATGGTTTTTTTGGCATTTATCAAGATTCATTGCAAAGGATTGCGAGCTTATTTAAATATTATGAACAAGAACAAAAATCAACATGCATTATAATTGTTTGTAAAAAAGGATAACCTAAACGAATTGGTAAAAAGGGGGGCGTACAGCGTAAATTATCATTGCAAGTTTAATGTCTTCTCATAATTAGACATAAATTGTATTGCGCCGGTAAAAAGTTTGTTTTAGTGCTATGTTTAAGGATTTTTTGTATCAATCTAATTCTGGCAATTAAATTTTATTGTTGTGTTATGAGCCATACGGATACAGTGTGCATGAATGTTTGAGCACAAGCTTTTTGATATTATCTATCTACCAACATTAAGACCATAATTTTTTTTTAAAATAACTATGATTCTAAGCTGGCATTCAAAAAAACTAAAATGGTTAAGGGCTGGGACTATGCAAGAGATGCAAAAGTTTTTCCTCGATATTTAAAAATTCTATCACATCAAGCAAGCTGTTTTTTAAAAAAAGATGCCATAAATAAGAAAAAATTTCATGAATTTTTTTTCAGAAAGCAAACAAGATTACAAAGCCCTAATTATTAAAATTCTTTATGCACAATAAGTACATTCTATATTTATCAACAAATACTATTTGGGGAGGAAGTGAAGTATTATGGTCTCAGTCGGCCAGGCAATTCATTAAAAAAGGCTACCGGGTTAAAGCCGGTTTGAGATACTCTTTTGGAATAGTTAAAAATTTTTTAGAGAAACAGGAAAATTTTTTAGACTTGAGTCTAAAGGCACAACAGCCACCTATTTTATTTCGCATATTGAAGAAACTAAGGTTAATCACATTTTCAGCCAAAAACCTTTTGTTGGATGATTTCAAAAAAAACAAACCAGACCTCGTAATTATTTCGCAGGGAAATAATATTGAGGGAGCGTCTCTCATGCGAGATTGTACTTTGCATAATATTCCTTTCATCACCATCACCCAACTTGTAACGCTTGACTTTTGGCCGGCACTGCAAGATGAACAGATTAATGAGATCAGGGAATTATACAACCACGCAAAATGCAATTATTTTGTTTCCCAAAAAACTCTTTTGCTGCATGAGCAAATGATTGGCGCTCCATTAAGTAACAGTGCATTGATATATAACCCGTTTATAAAAATAATTCCTCAGGATATTAAATACCCGTTGAATAAAAATGGTTTTTATAAAGTCGCTTTAATAGGCAGAATGGAAACTTTTCACAAGGGATACGATTTGTTAATTGATGTAATCAAAAATGAGAAATGGAAGAATAGACCTATTCATTTTTCATTTTTTGGTAATGGCCCACATGTTGGATTATTAAAGCGGTTAATAAGCAAAAATGGTATAGTTAATGTTAGCTTTCATAGTCATGAAGATAATTTAGGAGAAATATGGAAAGAACACCAAATGTTGATTATGCCGTCCCGTATGGAGGGACAGTCTTTAAGCTTGATTGAAGCCATGCGGTTTAGCCGGGCAGCCATCGTAACGGATGTTGGTGGTACAAGTGAATTAATAGAAGATGGACTGAATGGATTTATCGCACCTTACCCAATAGCTGAATTTATTGATGCTGCCATGGAGCGGGCGTGGAATAAAAGAGATGAATGGGAGCAATTGGGCTTAAATGCGGAGAAGTCGATCATGATAAAACATCCGGCTGATGCGCTGGCGTATTTTAATGACAAGGTAGAAGCTATGTTGTAAAAGGGCGATGCCGAATGGAATACAGTTAAGTACAATAAAGAAAAAAGTTAACAGGCCGGATGGTGTGTAAAAAGGGCAATTATCAATCTTAAATATCATAGAATGGCGTTGATATTTTAGATCAAGCTGTACGCTTAAACCCACTGGTTGAACTTGATTGAATGTTTATTAAATCGTATAAAAACATAAAATAAACTTCACATACGCCATACTAACTTTCAGTACGTTCTCGATCGTAGGAGGGAAGAAACCGGTTTATCTAAGTTGTTATAATTGTAATTAATCGGATAGCACATCTACTTTGTCTACATAATCAGTATCAGTATCATCCACTGCTTTCTGTTGAGGGTGAGTTGCAAAAGTGAGGTTAAACGTTATCAGGATTAGTGCTGGTAGAAATAAAAAATTAAAGAATAGCTGTTTGTTGAGAAGGTAAAAACCATCCCGGAAAAATTGAAACGGCATCATTCCGCATACCATGATATAATATACCGCTGCAAACTTTGAATTT
>JBGSWA010000364.1:0-14333 GCA_041752645.1 Gillisia sp.
ATTCATTATAGTAGGAAAAAAATCCACGCTCGTTACAGGTACTTTACACTCTATCCCAAGTTTTCCTTTATCTGGCCATTTTACAATTAATGGAACACGAATACCACCTTCATACAACCAGCCTTTGGCTCCTCGCAATGGTAAATTTGAGGTAGAATAGGCTCTGTCTTGTTTGGCTTCAGGGATAATGCGCTTGGGATTGCCAATATTTAATGCTGACATTCCACCATTGTCCGAATAAAAAATTATAATCGTATTGTCCTCAATACCTAATTCTTTAAGTTTTGCACTAATTCGTCCCAGACTTTCATCCATGCTTTCAACCATCCCGGCAAATTCAACATTATCCTGCTTCTGTTTTACTTTTACTGTACCCCTAGGAAGTATTTTATAAGGCTCATAGTCTGGTGTATTTATTAGATTTTCTAATTCTTCTCTTGAGAGGTTATTTGGATTGTCAGGATTCCCCTCCAATATATATGCAGGATTATTGTTCTTATCCTGGTTTTTTAATTTTTCTGAATATTTTTTCACCAGATCTTTTCGTCCTTCTATCGGATCGTGCACGGCATAGTGGGACATGTACAGAAAAAACGGATTCTCTTTATTACTTTCAATATATTTCAAAGCTTCATCAGTAAGCCGATCCGTTAAATAATCACCATCCTTACTATCTTCCAAACCTTTCATTCCAAAAGGCGCAAAATAGCCTTCTTTTGGCCATCCTTTGGCCCAATCAGGGATATGCATATCAAATCCATGAGCCATAGGGTTTGATGAATCTTCCCCCAAATGCCATTTTCCAATGATGGCCGTTTTATATCCTTTTTCCCTCAAGGCTTCTGCAATGGTTATTTCTTCATAAGGTAAGTGCTGGTTGATCGTTGCATTGCTGAATTTTTGAAAAGGGAATTCATTTCTTCCTGGTAACCAATCTGTAAGGTTTATTGTAGCTGGATATTTACCTGTTAGTATACTAGCTCTAGTCGGAGAACAAACATGGCATGCTGAATAAGCATCTGTAAATCGAACTCCTTCTGATGCTAATTTATCAATGTTAGGAGTTTCGTAAAAACTGCTTCCATAGCAACCTATATCTGTCCAGCCAAGGTCATCTACTAAGAAAAAAACAATGTTGGGTTGTTTTTTTTGTTCTGTTTGCCCTTTACATGAATAAAAAAGGGTTATGCTCATTAAGAGAAAAATAGATAATTTGCATCTCATAATTTATAGTTTAAAATAAGTTTTTGGCCCTGATTTTTTTGAACCGGTTTTATAATACGGAATCAAAGTAATTCCAGTGCCTTTAATGTTGAATTCCATGCCTGAATTAGAGGACCTCGATAGCATTGCTGCTATATCCAATGGTCCTTTAAAAGCTAAATCATAAAATGGCTCTGCATCTGGCATTTCTGTAATTTTCTGTGCTAAAGCAATCGGTCCATAAGTAAATGCAACCCATTTTTTACCTGCTTCGCCCTCTTGTAAATGTGCTTTTAGTTCATATTCATATTGGATGGTCATTACATCTCCTTTTTTCCAGGTTTGACGGTATTCAAAAAATCCTCTATCGTTTTGTTTCACTTCTACCTTCTTTTCATTAACTGTAACCTGAAGGATAGAAGTATTAGATGGCATCCTGAATTCAGCTGTAAATTCTTTGACTTGTTGAGGGTTAAAAGTGATTTTGGATGATTGTGCTAATGGAAATCCGCCATCTATTTTAACGCTACCTCCTCCAAATTGACTTGAAAGTGCAATAGTGGTTGGACTGAGCGTGTTAATTGACAAATTGGCCTTTACCACGCCTCCCAAATGACTTGAATACATTTCCATTCCTCTGGGCTCACTTGAGCCACAACAATGAAAACGCGGTTCATATTGTGGATTATTTTCATTTGGCGCCGTGTAATAGCACCATTCAATTCCATCGGAATATTGATGCCCGTAAACACTATTCAAAAGCGTTGCTTCTGACTCGTTAAAATATTTCGCTTCTCCCGTTAATTCGAATAAATGTATATTTAATTGTATCCATGTAGCGTCACAACACCCTTCTACCACAATCTTTTCTGGGTGAAAGGCATCCGTTTTAGCAAAACACTCCTTGTTTCCATTATAAGGCATTTTTCTTGTCCATGGACCGCCTGTTGTCAATACATGCTTTTCTTGAATTTCTTGCCAGCCATTTAGCACAGTTTTCAAATATTTTTCATTACCCGTACTACGATAAAGCCTTAAATACCCCAATAAATTGGCCATGAGTTGATACCCTTTGCCATCTCCCGGATAAACAACACTGCCTTTTTCAAGCAGGGTTCCCATTAATCGATGCTTTGGATTTTCTTCACTTACCTTCACTATGTGCTCAGCAAAATCGAGATATTTTATTTCCATCGTTCTTTCATAAAGCATTACAATAGATTCGAGTAACGTTGTTGCAGAAATACCTTGTCTTGTGCCATATTTACTCAAGTCATATTTACCTTCTCCGTAAATATTAATAAGCAAGTCTCCCATCTTCTTACAGGCCTCCACCACTTCCTGATTGGGAAAAAACTTTTCATAGGTCAATAATCCATAAATATTATAACGAATTGTCCAAGTGTCCCATCCTCCTCCAGGAGCCTTATCGTTAGCCTGTGAATTTACTCTTTTAGTGGTTGTTTGAATGTCGTCTGCTAATTCAGCTTTTAGATCGTTTTCAGGCAAGGCCATAAAAGTATAACCCTCCCCATAAGTACCTGCATAACCACTTTGCAATTGAGTTGCTAATAGTCTTTCCACCATTTCATCCAACTTCAATTTTAGTTTTTTGTTGCCATTAATATTATATGCTAATGTTGCAGCATGCAACCATTTTCCCAAATGCTCTCCCTGCCATGGATGCATTCCCGGGCGATTCTCAAAACCATCAATTATATAATCAGAATTCCCTATATTCCATAACCGATGATTACGCCACATATCGACTCTTTCTCCTATTAAACCACCCTCATCAATGGTTTTAAGTTGTTGCCATCGATTTTCAATAATCTTATTTCCGAATAGGTTTTTTTGCGGTTCATTAAAAGAAGAGAAAATGACTATACCAACCAAAAAAACAATTAAGATTGGCCAATAATTAATAATATTTTTCATAATATATATTTATAAATTTTATATTATTGTATTTATTAAAAAATCAAACTAATTGAGGTAAAACCTTCCTTATAAACTCACCTTAAAAGGTTTATCATCGTAGATAATTGCATGCTGCACTTGAACATCAACAAAATCAACAGGGTTTAAGATTTTAATTAATACTTTATGTTTTCGTTTCGGTAATTGATATTTCCAAAAAGGAGTAAATCTTCTTGTATTTTCCTTTGTAGGTAATTTAATTTTTTCAACCAGTTCACCGTCAATATACATTTCTGTTTCAAACACATAATTTTTATCCTGGGGATTACGAAGATTAGAAGGACTTGCTAATGCAAAACCAATGCCATCAAATTCAAAAGAAATCTCATTTTTAGTTTGGGTTGGAACAATCTTTTCCTTTGGATAATGGCCTTCAAAAGACACTTCAAATGGTACCGTTTTAGGTTTTTGAATTTTTATAACAATATCGCTATCTGTGACCTTCCCTCCATTTTTAGTAACTCTATCCAAAGCGTGCTTTTCAGACAATTTATAAGCAGCAATCAGTGAATAATCTGTTCCCATGAAAGGTAAATTTTCAACTTTGTCCAATCCTTGTTTCCAAAAATCTGGAATTTTACTAAAACCAACAATGGCTGCTAAAACGCCACCAGCTGTCGCTGGATTACAATCGGCATCGTCGCCACATCTGGTTGCTATTTCAAATGTTCTTGTGAAATCGCCATTACCATATAATAAACCCATGACCACCCAGGCAGCATTTATTTTGGCATCAATATTAAAGGGTTGAAATACGCCTAAAGGAGAACCAATATCTTCACTCCATTTTTCATTAACTTTGTACCAGGTTGCCTTCCAATCTGTTGGGTTTTCATTGTACCATTTGATTACATCTGTGATACATTTCGAAAAGTTACTCTCTGAAGGAATAACTTGTATAGCATTGTTTACAATTTCTTTTAAATCATCTACATCATCTGACACCAAAGCCAAGGAATATAAACTTGCTACAAAAACACCGCCGTAATAGCCATCCCCGTAATTCATAATATGACCTACTTTATCACAGATATCAACAGCAGAATTTACCATTCCTGGATTCATCAATCCTGCAAAATCTGCCTCAATTTGAAAATCAATGTCGTCTGCACATGGGTTATTCAACCAATGTCCAGATTCAGGTGGTGTTAAACCATTTTGTATATTATAACGTGCTGATTGGTTGGCAAACCATAATTTATACTTTGCGTTAGCAAAAGAATTTGCAAATGATTGTGCTGGTGCATCAACTCCTTCTTCTTCTATGACTTTCATAAACGATAAATCCATATAAATATCATCATAGGTTCCTGGCCGTTCTCTGTATTCTACTTCAAGTGAAGTCTCATCCCAATTTAGTTTCTGGTAATCTTGAACCATAGTTGAATTATACTTAAATTCAATAGGTAAACCAAAGGTTACTCCAACGGTTTGAGCTACCCAGGCTCCTTTTATTTTATCCTTTAAAAGTTCTTTTGAAATTGTAAAGTCTTTATTCCATCTTGCTGCAAAGCCTTCCTTATTAGTTTTCACAATTTCTGTTTTCTTGGCATTAGTGCACGCAACCATTAATAGGACTAAAACGATGGATGAATAATTCATTTTAATAATGTTCATAATTTCTATTTATTTTACTTTAAGAGTCCCCAAATGATCATGCCTGCAAGGTGTGCCTCGACTTATGGATATTTCATGTTTTCATGTTTTGTTATATTATATTTTTGATTATTTTTAAATTAGATTTTTGTAACCCTGACATAGTAGGCTCCACAAATGTTATTTTCATTATTATCCATGAACCATCCCCTAAACTGTGTTTCTCCTCGTTCTAATTCTATTTGAAAACTGATATAACTCGAGTTTTGCACTGCTTTTTGTATTTGTATTTCTTCCTTTCCAATGGATATACAACCATAAGCTATTTCAAGCGCTTTCCCTTGATTAATACTTTTACCGCCCACCGAAAACTCAGGACCTTTGCTGTTTAATTTTGTGTTTAAATGAAAAGGCCATCGACTTAATTCAATCGTATAAGTACCTGTTTGTTCAACATGGATATAGCTTTCAGCTCCATTCTTTAAGCCATCTCCCATCGCAACTTTCCATTGTGTATTTATCGGATTATTCAACCAGTTGCTAGAATTGAGTATCACAGGATTTTCCTGATCTGAACCAACGATTAGCGGCACCAACTCCATTCTGTGAGGTTCAAGTTCTGACCACCACTTTTCATAGTAGTCTTTCATTTCACTTACTATTTTCGGATTGGAATGAGCAGCATTAGTACTTTGGGAAGGATCTGTTTTAATATTATATAATTCCTCTTCTCCCACCAATCGCCAATTGCCAAAAACCACACAACCCTCGAATTTTTTTGCGGGTATTTTACCATATTGCACCACAAACATCCTATCTTGAAATTTGCTTTTTGAAGTTAGTAGTGGAGATAAACTTACGCCATCAAAAATTCGCTCATCCTTTTTTGAACCGATCAATTCAATTAATGTGGGTAGTATATCCTGAGCTTGAGTTGGTACATCAATCTTTATGGGTCCCACTAAATTTCCTTTGGGCCAACGAATAAAACAAGCTACCCGATGTCCTCCTTCATAAAGGCTCGCTTTTTTACCTCTCATACCTGCGTTAAAAACTTCTTCTCCCTGAGCTGTTCCATTATCTGTCATGTAAATAAGAATCGTGTTTTCTTTTAAGCCCTTTGCTTCCATCCAGGTTTCAAGACGGCCCATGTTTCGGTCAATACTTTTGATCATTCCAAAAAACGAAGCAGTCTTTTCATTATTAACTTTACTTTTGTAAAAATCATAATCATGTTTGGGGGAATCAAAAGGGCCATGCGGTGCATTTAATGCTATATATGTAAAAAACGGTTTATCGTTTTTTACACTTTCCTCCATCCATTCCATGGCTTTATCAAACCAGAGATTACTGCAATATTTAGAGGAATATTTTGTGGTTAAGCTATCCAAATATCTCGTTTCATAGTAATCATTATCATACTCCATCTCAGACAATAAACCCCAACCTTTTACCCAAATGCTCTTATCAAATCCTTTATCCATTGGTCTATCCGGATAAGATTCCCCGAGATGCCATTTTCCAAAGATCCCTGTGGTATAACCGTGTTTTTTTAGTATTGCTGGCATCATACCTACATCTCTCTTAACAATACCACTAGCAGCACCAACAGTTGCAGCTTTATTATGATAAGCATCTAAGCCAGTCATCAATTGCCCTCTTGTAGGCGTACATAAAGGGGCTACATGAAAATCTCTTAATTGAACACTTTCGTTAGCCAATCTATCTAGTGTTGGCGTTTGAAGAATAGGATTTCCATTAATGGAAAAATCACCAAATCCCTGATCATCAGAAAGGACAATGATTATATTTGGTTTATTAGTGTCTTGTCCATAACTCCCGTAAAAGGGAGTTAAAAACAAAACAATGCTTACCAATAGTGATTTTTTATATCCCTTAATTATTTTCATATCATTTACTTGTAGTATTCAATAAGCTTAACTTATTATATTTTCCTTTACATTTTCTTTTGCAAGTCTGAATTCTGAAAATAAAACTGGCATTTCAAAAAAATAAGTTGTTTTGTACTTAAACATTTTCTTCAAGTTTATAGAATTGGTAATCAAAAATACTGAGACCATTATCACAATAGGTCACCGGCCATTTCCCTTTTTCCGAAGGTTCAGATACTTTAAATCACCTTTTATTACGACAAAGACTCATGTGTTCATTTTTATTGTTTTTTTATTGTATTTTTATTGTCACGACTTGTTCCGCCTTAGCGGAATGCAATGTTCAATGATCATTTCCCGTAGATCGGGACAAGTAATGCTCAAGTGCGCAGCAATTTGTTGGTTGAAAGGTGCCATAAACAACTCGTTTATGGCACCTTAAATGGTGGGCGCTTGCGCTTTCCTTACACTGTAAAAAAGAGAAAAACAAAAAAGTAGGAATACTTTACGAATCATTTTATATTTAAATAATGTACGATTTTTCACCAACCCGGATTTTGGGTCAGGTTACTATTTAGCTCCATTTCTTTTTGAGGAATAGGCCACAAATAATTTCGGGGATCCCAAAACTGAGTATATCCGGGAACTTCAACAGTTTGTTGGGTACCTCCTCCAATTGTATAAGTAAGTCCAAAAACTTTACCAGGCATAACCGTTTCTGCAATCCGCCAGCGACGAATATCTACGAATCGAAGCGCTTCAAAACTTAGTTCAACCAGCCTTTCCCGACGTACAATCTCCCGAAATTGAGCCTGAGTTCTGCCAGCAGGAATAGCGGGCATATTGACATCGGCCCGTTGCCTAACCTTGTTTATTGCATCATATACTGATGCGTCAAGCTGATTAAGTTCAATTTTCGCTTCTGCATAGGTTAATAGAACTTCCGCGAAACGTAATAGGATAATGTTTATTCCGTTATTATTTGCTGTTCCTAAATCTTCCGCATTTACATATTTTTTCACATTAAATCCTGTAGCAGATACAACAAACGATGAACCTACGGCATCACCGGTTGTGCTGTTTGGCAGAGGATTAAATATCCTGGTATTTGGCAAAATATCACCAGGTAAAAAAATGGAATGTCGTAATCGGGGATCACGGTTATTATATGGATTTAGTGGGTCAAAACCGCTTCCAGGAGCAGTAATTGGTAGTCCGTTATTCATTTCATAAGCATCTACTATTGCCTTGGTGGGCACCCAACCACTGTTTGCATTTACACTTCGGGGAGCTAACAACTGATAAATATTATTTGAGTATATATCACGGATAAACTGAATATCAAGAATAACTTCTGCGTTGTTTTCTGCAGCATAAGAAAAAAGGTCTTTATAAGCTGGGTACAAGTTATAAACATTCAAATCCATTACAGCCTTAGCCGCCTCTGCTGCTTCCTGATATCTTCCTGCGTATAACATGGCACGGGCTTTTAATGCAAGGGCTGTGCCTTTCCTAATTCTTCCCTTTTCAGTTTGATTAAGCGGTAATTCATTCGCAGCAGTAGTTAATTCCGTTGAAATAAAATTCCAGATTTCAGCGGTTGGAGTTCTAACGATTTGCTGACTCTCTTGAAGTGTAAGCACTTTAGTAACCAGCGGAACATCTCCATAGCAAGTAACCAGCCGAATATAAAAATAGGCACGCAATGCTCTAACTTCGCCGGTTAAACGCGTTATAAGTGCAGTGTTGGTGGTTTGAATCCTGCCTACATTTTCAAAGAATGCATTTGCTGCTCTAATTCCGGAGTATAAATCGCTCCAGTCATTAGATATTCTACTATTAAGGTTATCGTAATCACCACGTGAAATAAATGCCTCTGCAGGACCAGTTGGATTTGCATATATGATCTCGGTCATGCCATCCCAGCTAATAAAATGTTGAGCACTTTCAGCAAGAAATGTATATACTGCATTTGTAGCAAGTGTAGCATCATTTGTTGTTTGCCAGAAAATTTCTGTTGAAACCCGATCATTTGGAATTGTTTCCAGCAAATCCTTATTACAGCTTTGCAAAAAGAGGATCCCTATAAAAAGGAGGAATAAATTTTTAAAGTAACGCATAATTTCAGATTTTATGAATAAATAATTTTAAGGGTTAAAATTGAACATTTACACCAAATGTCAGCAATGAAACCTGAGGGTAATAATTCTGAATACCCGACAAGGATTCCGGATCAATATTCCACTCATTTAATTTAGAAAAGGTTATGAGATTAGTTCCCGAAACAAAAACACTGGCATTATCAATAGAAACCTTCTTAGTTAAACTTGATGGCAACTGATAAACCAATTGAACATTTTTAACTCTTAAATAAGAGGCGTCCAATACGGAAATATCGTTGTTGGTCTGATTTCTGAGATCCTGTTTGGTGGGTCTTGGAAACCTTGCACCTGGATTTTCCGGCGTCCAGTAATTATTAGTATAAATACTGGCAGTCAAACCTTCAAAATTGCCTTGTTGTCCCAATGCTCCGCCTATACGAACGCTTACGTCCGCAGCACCCTGAAGGGTTAGATTTAAAGAAAATTGTTTATACGAAAAATTCAAAAATCCACCAAAGCTATATTTAGGAAACGTGTTTCCAAGGTAGGATTGGTCATTTGCATTAATAATACCATCGTTATTTGCATCAACATAATTTACATCTCCCGCTTTCGCTGGACGGCCGAAAGGGGCTGCTTTTGCTGCATCTTCATCTGATTGGTGTAAACCATTGGTGGTATAACCCCAAAAAGAATAAATAGGTAATCCCTCCTGTATAGTATATCGTGCATTGACATCTGTCCCAAAAAAGAAGGGTCCGGTTCCTGCAAGATCAACTACATTGTTATTATTGATGCTGAAATTCAGGTTTGCATCTATCCCAAACTGACCAATTTTGTTTCTTGAACCAAGCGCAATTTCTACGCCTTTATTTTCAATCACTCCGGCGTTCTGCGGCCCTGCATTTAATCCTAGTGCACCGGGCACAGGAAGGGTTAGCAATATTCCCTCAGTTCGTTTGTTATAATAATCAATAGTTAAGTTAAATCTTCTTCTCAAAAACTCTACATCAACACCAATATTAAATTCTTTAGTGCTTTCCCAGGTTAGGTCGGGGTTTGCAATTTGGGATTGAAGATATCCCTGAACCGGGTTATTATTAAAATTATAGTTAACCAGATTGAGTGTAGGAAAATAGCTGTATAAGGCAACCGCCTGATTGCCGGTTTTACCCCAGGAACCTCTTAGTTTTAATTCGTTTACTACATTCTTCATGCCATCCCAGAATTTTTCCTTTGATAAACGCCAGCCAGCAGAAAAAGAGGGGAAGAAGCTATACTGATTATTACCAGTAAAACGGGAAGATCCATCATAACGGCCATTCACCTCCAGGAAATACTTATCATCAAATGCATAATTCAATCGGGCAAAATAAGATCTCAATCCAAATTCAAAATCTCGTCCGCTATTATTTCTGGTTTCATCATTCGTTCCTGCATCAATAGATTGAACATCATTATTAAAAAAGTTCTGTCGGTAAGCAGATATATTTGTGCCCTTGTTTTCAATTTGAGAATAGCCCACCAGTGCTTTAACACCATGGTTGCCAAAATCGGCGGTATAATTCAAAAAGTTATTTAAGGTTGATTCACGTACGCTACTTCTGGATTCGGTAAGATTATTAATCAGATTTCTTCTTTTAACTGTACTAGAGTCTCTGGTTTCCCAAGTGTTCTGATACAATTTTCCGAAATTCAGCGTATTTCTAACGGCATATTGGGTGGAAAATTTTAGCCCTTTAGCAATCTTCCATTCGCCATTTAACACACCAATAATATAATCACTAGAACTGCGGTTATAGCCACCCTTTTCAATTAGCAATTTCGGATTAAAGCCTTGCGGACCACCGCCATAATCGCCATTTGGGTATTGCGGAACTACCCAAATACCATTCTGGGAAAAATATTGAAAAATACTTGTCAAACCAAAAGGGTTCTCGCTATTTTCTCCCCGGTAATTTAGATCTGCAGAAACTTTAATCTTTTCAGAAACTTTAAAATCGGTATTAATTCTAATATCATTGAGGCGGGAGCTGGTATTATCAATAATGCCATCTTGATCCTGAAACCTCAAACTCATTCTGGCTTTAAAACTTTCACTCCCACCACCCAAAGACAAGGTATGATTGGTTTGTGGTGCTGCATGAAAAAGAGTATTATACCAATCATAAGGCAATGGAAAACGAAGAGGGTTCTCCCGATTCCCTTGAATATACGGTTCAATATCCGCATCTTTATAAGGGTAAGGAGGATTGGTTGAACCTACGTTTTTATAGGCAAGGTTTTGAAGACGCAGATAACTTTCCAGATCCATAGATTCGAGCACACTTACTGATTGCTGAATGGCATACATGCCACTATAAGCAACAGAAATTTTTCCGCTTTTAGCTCTTTTAGTAGTTATTAGCATTACTCCATTGGAAGCACGGGAACCATAGATAGCAGTTGAACTGGCATCTTTCAACACAGAAATACTCTCAATATCCTGAGGATTAACATTTCCAAAAGGTTGCTCAATTCCATCCACCAACACAAGTGGGCCAGTAGCACTCCCCGATAAATCTTCAGAGGTATATAATGTTTTAACACCTCTCACCACTATAGGTGTATTGGAAGAACCTGGCCTGCCACCCTTATCCAAAATAGTTAATCCGGGCACCTGTCCCTGCAATGCTTGTTCAAGGCTATTAACCGGCCTACGAATCAATTCTTCACCTTTAATTACACTGACAGAGCTGGTTAAACTGGTTTTTTTCTGCGTACCGTAACCAACTACAACCACTTCACCCAGGCTAGCGTCTCCTTCACCTAGAACAATGTTAATGGTAGTTTGAGAACCAACTAATATTTCCTGAGGCAGGTAGCCTACAGAAGAAAAAACGAGCACTGCAGTTGAACTGGCAACATTAATTTGGAACCGGCCTAATGCGTCGGATGTAACCCCATTTTTGGTCTCTTTCTCCATAACACTTACACCCGATAATGGGCCACCAGCTTTATCTTTAACAATACCAGAAATTGATAAGTTCTGAGCCATTAGGGGTTGAAAAAAAAGAAGCATTAAAATGTTGAAAAGGAGGAAAGAAAAATACTTTCGTTCTGGTAAAATAAGCAGTTTCATACACAAGCAATTTTAATTTAAAAAATAGAGATTCCTATTTGGTTTTGAATTCAGGATAATCCGGAGTATATAATTAAAGAAAGTCCAATGAGAAAGAAGATGAACATGCCGGTTATTAAACCAAACACTTCTTTGGAAGAGTTTCTAAATTCTTTCCAAACCAACACCCCCCAAATAGCAGCAATTAAGGTAGCACCCTGGCCTAAGCCATATGAAATAGCAGGGCCAGCTTTACCAGCTGCGATGAGGTTAAATAAATTTCCAATACCCCATATAATTCCACCTAAAATTCCAACCAGATGAATGGAGAATTTGCCTTTAAAATATTCCTTATAAGAAACCGGTGCCCCTTCTATAGGGCGACGCATCATAATTGTATTAAAAATTAAATTACTTATTACTATGCCAATTGCAAATACTACAAAAGCAGAGTAAGGTGTCATTTTAAGCGCCTCCGGATTTTCGAAATTATTGAGGTCCATGGAAGCAGCTATGAACCGGTAAAAAAGCGACATAAGTATGCCAGCAATAACAGATATAAGAATACCTTTTGTTCCGGCTTTTTTAGTAACTGAAGTATGTTTTTTATAAGCAATTGCATTCAATATAATAGCCAGAGAAACCAAAATAACCCCGGTAAATAAAAGTAGCGGATCTCCTTTTGGAGCACCGAAATAATTGACTAATACACCTAGTACAAGTGCAATTCCAATTCCAACAGGGAAAGCAACTGACATACCTGCAATAGCAATGGCGGAAACCAATAATATATTAGCCAGATTAAATATAATCCCACCTAAAAATGCACTAATCATATTTCCTTGACTAGCTTGAGAAATGTCTTCCACAAAACCACGACCCTGGCTACCTGTGCTGCCCATAGTAAAAGCGGCAATTAAAGCGAAGACAAAAATTCCAATTACATAGTCCCAGTAAAATAATTCAAAACGCCATTTACCGGTTACAAGTTTCTGAGTATTAGCCCAGGAACCCCAGCAAAGCATGGTAACAAAGCAGAAGATAACAGCAAGCGGGTAGCTTTCAACTATAAACATATGACCAGCAATTTTATTTTAAGCAATCGAAACAAGGACTTTATAACTAAGCAATCGAAACAAGGACTTTTAAACTAAGCAATCGAAATAAGGACTTTATGACTATACTACGAAGTTGAACGCATTCAACTTTTGCGCGATGAGTTCATTTCTGTAGGGAATGGAAGCCTGTGCCCCCAAACGCATTACTGAAAAAGCTGCTGCTTCACAGGCAAACTCTACGGCATCGGTTAGTGACTTATCCTCAGCCAGCGCTACTGCAAGAGCACCATTAAATACATCTCCCGCCGCGGTGGTATCAATGGTTTCCACCTGCCGTGCAGGAACCACACTATAATCTCCATTACTATAAACCAGTGCACCCAAAGAACCCATTGTAACGACAACGTTTTTAATTCCTTTGCCGGAAATAATTTCAGCAGCTTTGGCAGCAGATTCAACATCTGTTACTTCAATCCCCGAAAGCATACTGGCTTCTGTTATGTTGGGTGTTAAAATATCTATTTTTTCAAATAAGGAATTTGGCAAAGGACAGGCGGGAGCTGGATTTAAGATTACCCTTTTTCCTATTGACCAGGCATAATCTGTTACAAATTGGACTGTTGCTAAGGGAATTTCCAATTGCATTAATACTATGCCACAAGAATCAATTTCAGGTAGTGCAGGCTTAATATCAGATGATACAAGATGAGCATTAGCTCCGGAAGCAACTACTATACTATTTTCTCCTGCATGATCAACCGTAATGAGTGCAACGCCTGAGGGCAAATCATCATCGGCCAGCAAAAAAGAAGTATTAATACCTTCTTCATTAAACAACTGTGAAAATTGTTTGCCGAATATATCATTCCCCAATTTAGAAATAAAAACTACCTCACCACCTAACCTTGCTATTGCAACTGCCTGGTTAGCTCCTTTACCTCCAGGGTTCATAAAAAAAGAACCCGATAAAACCGTCTCTCCCGGAGCTGGAATATGTTCTGTTTTAACAACCATGTCCATGTTTGAACTTCCAACTACAATGATTTTTTTTGATCTCATAATTAGCTTGTTGAATTTTTATGTTTGTTTTCTAAAATTAAATATAGTTAAGTGATATAGGGAAATACAAACCAGTTATTACAAAAGTTATTAATCCTGTTTATATGAAATATCTTTAAAAAAAGTATTAAATAATTGATTTTCAATACATTAAGATTCTAATTATTTACGAATTCAGGTAATGATTGAAAATTTAAATTAGCATTTGGCGCAATCTACTTTTCTACAGATACAACATTTGTTAAGGTACCTATGCTTCAATGGAGATCTTCACTACTTAACTCCTACTGTATACATGGTTAAGCTAGCAAAAAGAAAAAGGCTGTTTGTTAGCTCATAATCA
>JBGSWA010000365.1:0-3540 GCA_041752645.1 Gillisia sp.
ACAATCTGTACTTATCCCTGGAGATGAAACGGGGAGCCGTAGCGACAAGGCATATTATTTTATCACACAATTTGTGAGTAATTTCTGGTATTTGGGAAGCACTACTGCATTGAAATTTACTAAAAAGCATTTTTTTCAGCAGATAGAAATGAACAAAATTGAAATCTCAAAACTTCAAACAGAAGTAAAGTACCTTATTGCACAGATAAACCCCCACTTTCTATTTAATGCTATTAACACCATTTATGTACAGATTGACAGGGATAACACCGATGCCAGGGAAACAGGAACAAAGTTTTCAGAAATGCTCCGCTATCAACTTTATGAATGCAATGGAGACACAGTAAGCCTTGAAAATGAAATTCAATATCTGCAAAACTATGTAGCCATTCAACGGTTACGAAAAAGCCAACGTCATCAGATAACATTTAGCTACCCAGATAATACTGCCAATGTACAAATACCGCCAATGCTCTTTATTGGATTTCTTGAAAACGCATTTAAGTATGTAAGCAATGATAAGAACCGGGATAATTTTGTATCTATTGAAATGCTGCTTGATGAAAATAAACTATACTTTAAAGTTGAAAATACAAAGCACCGTATTATCAAAGCGGATGATAACAAAGAAAACAGCGGCATCGGTTTAAATAACATAAAAAGACGGCTTGAGTTACAATTTAAAGACAGGTATAAACTTGATATAAAAGATACAGGTGATACCTTTACAATAAACTTATTACTACAATTAGCATGAAACTGAAAGTGATAATAATTGATGATGAACCGCTGGCACAAAAAGGGCTGGAAGACCATATTAGGGAAACTGGTTTTTTGGAGTTAGTTGGTAAAGCAGAGGACCCGATTGAGGCAACAGAAATTTTAACTACCCAGGATATTGATTTAATTTTTTTGGATATTCAAATGCCTAAAATGTCTGGCATTGATTTTCTGCAAAAACTGAAAAACCCACCAATGGTAATTATTTGTTCGGCCTACGCAGAGTATGCGTTACAGGGCTATGAATTAGATGTACTGGATTATCTTTTGAAGCCGGTAACATTCGACCGATTTACAAAAGCCGTCATAAAAGCTAAAGAGTATTACGAACTGAAAGTAAAAGGAAAATCAAACCTTTATGTACAGGAAGAATATTTTTATGTAAAATGCAATAGTAAAATTGAGAAAATAAGTATTGCTGATTTGTTGTACTTAGAAGCAAAAGGTAATTATGTTACCATACATACAACACAGGGAAAGTTTATTACTTACGTTACTTTAAAAATTATTGAAGAATATTTGCCCAAAGATAAATTTATACGCATTCATAAATCATACCTTGTTCCGGTAGATAAAATTCAGCAAATTGATAATGAGGAATTAAAGATTGGTGAAACAACTTTGCCCATAAGCCGTAATTACAAAGACGATTTAACAGAACGGATAAATTCAAGAGTGATTAAGCGGTAGCTTTCTTTTTGGGCTTTTATTTATTAATTGGGCGGCCTCTGGCTTAAACGTAATCAATCAAAAATAATATTAGAGTAGTTTACGTAGAATATCTGTCTTCATAAGTAAATAGTTTTGTGTTTATCTTTTTTTGAAATAGTTTACAATATCTAAAATAAAATAATCTCTGTTTTGTATGAAGTTGATGGGCATAGCCTTCTTTCTTCTTTTCTTAAAAACCCTTTCATGTTTTTCTCAAACTGAAAGCGGTGCTAATTTGCTGTACCTGAAGTTTAGCAAAGCTTATGAAAGTCTTAGTGCTGTAGACATATCGCAGCTATATACCGATGATGCAACTATTCTGAATTTATATCAAAATGACAAGCCCAATTCATTGCAGGGAATAAGTAGTATCGAAAAACATTATAAAGATTTTTTTCAAAAATGGAAATCAAAAAACACCCACCTTAATTTAGTATTTAAAATTGCTGAAAGAAAAACTACTGGTGCAGTTACCTATGATAATGGATTTTATGCCTTAGAGATTTCAGAAAAAAATAAGCCAAAGCAAACTTTCTTCGGAAAATTTTCAACAGTTCTGCATTTAATTAATGGTGACTGGAAATTTTATACCGATGCCACTTCAAACGCAATATTCACAGAGTTTGAAAATACAGTAGCCCCACTTATTTCAGCAGGCGACTTTTATTTATATCCTGAATTTTATGACCAGCTATTAGGCAGCTATAAAACAGACGATAATAAGATAATTACCATTGGCCGTTCTCAAACCCGTTTATATGCTTATTATCCTGAGAGTGGAATGTACAGAGGGTTAAAAAAGCTAAAAGCAACTATCTGGACTGCAGGAGAAAAAATTATTTCTGACAGTAGTATTACCACATACAATTTCATACAAACAGGCAATGGCTATAAGTTGGGAATTTCTAAGTCGGGTACAAAAACTGTAGTTGCTGAAAAGATTAATTTTTACACAACCCAAAAAGTATTATACAAAAATAATGATGGAATAAATTTGGCTGGCACCTTGTTCCTTCCAAAAATACCAAACGGAAAAGCAATTGTATTAATACATGGTTCTGGCCCACAAGACAGAAACGGCTATGCTTCTATTATAAGATTACTGGCAGATGTATTGGCAAGCAATGGCACAACAGTGCTTACGTATGATAAGCAAGGCGTGGGAAGTTCTTCGGGCAATTGGGGAGGAGAAAGTTTTGAGCAACTGGCAAATGATGCATTGGCTGGTATTAATTACCTCAAGGCAAATAAACAATTAAGGCTTACTAAAATAGGTCTTGGCGGCAGCAGTCAGGCTGGTTGGATAATTGCAAAAGCAGTTGAAAAAAATAAGGCAGTTGATTTTGTATTAACCATTGGTGCTGCCGGCTCCGGAGTTTCGGTAACGGAACAAAATCTTTATAACACAAAGCTGTTGATGGAATGTCAAAATTTTACAGCCACCCAGATTAGTACAGCCCTTACGCAACAAAATCTTTTTTATGAGTATCTACAAAACAAATCTGATGGGAAAGCATTGGATAGTTTTACAATTATTGTTTCAAAGGATAGTTTGCTTCGGGATTGGCTCTATCCAATAAGTAAGGAAATAGATTTTACCAATAAGAATCAATGGTACACAGCGTTGGAAATAAGCTACAACCCGATTGCTGCCTGGAAACAATACAATAAACCTGCCTTAATGTTATTCAGTGAATTTGATGATTCCACACCAACAGATAATGTTATCAAAAATTTAAGGGCATTAAACAAAAACAACATCACTGTAAAACTGTTACCAAAATCGCAGCATATAGGATTAGTTACTGATGGTTTGTGCAATGCGGATATTGGAAATTTACAAAAATTCAATCGTTACTTCTTCTCAACAATTATTAATTGGATAAAAAGTTTATAACAAAGTGCAAATAAAAATGAAAAAATATTTTAGCCTTATACCCTTAGTACTTTTAGCTTCTTTCAATTCGTACTCACAAGTATATGAGTTTAAAAACGGAAACTGGTTTATAAAAGGAAAATTTTCTAAAACTACTTTTTATACAGTTAATG
>JBGSWA010000366.1:0-4426 GCA_041752645.1 Gillisia sp.
AGTTCTTAACAACCAATCAGGGGCTTAAAATAAACGATGACCAGAATTCTTTAAAGGCAGGGGATCGGGGGGCTTCCCTTTTGGAAGATTTTATTTTAAGGGAGAAGATCACCCATTTCGATCACGAGCGGATTCCGGAGAGAATTGTTCACGCCAGGGGCTCGGCTGCTCATGGATTTTTTCAGGTCTATGAATCCATGGAGAAATATACCAAGGCCGGATTTTTGCAGGATCCCTCGGTTAAAACGCCTGTATTTGTCAGGTTTTCAACGGTAGCCGGGTTCAGGGGTTCCACGGATCTGGCGCGGGATGTCAGGGGGTTTTCGGTTAAATTCTATACCCAGGAGGGAAATTACGATTTGGTGGGAAATAACATGCCAGTGTTTTTTATTCAGGATGCCATTAAGTTTCCGGATTTGATTCACGCTGTAAAACCAGAGCCCCATAACGAAATTCCTCAGGCAGCCTCCGCACATGATACCTTTTGGGATTTTATCTCCCTCATGCCGGAAACTATGCACATGATTATGTGGGCGATGTCTGACAGGGCAATTCCCAGAAGTTTAAGGATGATGGAAGGTTTTGGGGTACATACCTTCAGGTTTGTAAACGCGAAGGGGGTTGCAACTTTTGTAAAATTCCATTGGAAACCACTCCTGGGAATGCACAGCGTTTTATGGGATGAGGCTCAAAAAATCTCAGGGGTCGATTCGGATTTTCACCGCAGGGATTTATGGGAAGCCATAGAAAACGGCCATTTTCCAGAATGGGAATTGGGGGTACAACTTATTCCTGAGGCCGAGGAGCATACATTTGATTTCGATTTACTGGACCCAACCAAACTAGTTCCAGAGGAGCTGGTCCCGGTGAAGAAAATAGGAAAAATGACACTGAACAGCAATCCCGATAATTTCTTCGCAGAAACCGAGCAGGTGGCTTTTCATCCCGGTCATATTGTCCCTGGAATAGACTTCACCAATGATCCCCTGTTGCAGGGCAGGTTGTTTTCCTACACAGATACTCAACTAAAACGTTTGGGGGGACCGAACTTCCATGAAATCCCCATCAACCGACCGATCTCCCCCATGCACAACAATCAGCGCGATGGACATATGAGGCAGGAGATAAATAAAGGGCAGGCCAGTTACCACCCGAATTCCCTGGGCAGCGGCTGCCCGTTTCAGGCAAAAATAGCGGAGGGTGGTTTTGATTCTTATCCTGAAAAAATTGATGCCAAAAAAATACGGGAGCGCAGCAAGAGTTTTATGGACCATTTTAGTCAGGCGACCTTATTTTTCAACAGTCAGTCCCCCGTTGAACAACAACACATCATCGATGCGCTGAGTTTTGAATTATCCAAGGTAAAAACCCCTGCCATCAGAGAGAGGATGCTGGGCCTTTTAACCCAGGTAGACCCAGCCCTGGTAAAAGCCGTAGCCAAGGGGTTAGGCCTCAGGGTGCCCGCGAAGCCTCAAAAACCCATGAATCACGGGGTACCGGCAGATGCTGCCCCGGGAAGCTATGAACCCACCCATCCAAAACAGGGGTTAAAGAATTCCCCTGCCCTGAGCATGACTAGTACTGTTTTTGGCAATATCGCCACCAGGCAGATCGCCTTTTTATGCTCCGATGGGGTAGAGGCGGAGTCGGTTTCGTCCATGAAAAATTCCCTGGAAAAACAAGGAGCCACAATCAAGATCCTGGCTCCGCACGCGGGTGAGATAAAAACCTCCGGGGGTGAAAAAATTAAGGTGGATGAGAGCTTTCCTGGGGCGGCATCCGTTTTGTTTGACGCATTTTATGTGCCGGCAGGGCAGCAAAGCATCCAAGACCTGGCAAAGGAAGCAAAGGCGCTTCATATCTTAAATGAAGGCTATAAGCATTGTAAGGCACTTGCTTTTGATGGGCAAAGTGTTTTACTGGAGGAAACCTTTTTCTGGAAAAAAATTGACAAGGAGAAACTAAATGAAAACGGGGTGATTTTGAGCGGAGACGGGAATTCTGACAAATTTTCCAGGGATTTCATAGGTGCCATAGGAAAACACCGGTTCTGGAACAGGGAAAAATCAGAGCAAGTACCGGCATAAATTCCGAGGGCTTGGCAGGTAAAATTCCGGGATACTACAGGTAGCATTCCGGAATTTTTAATTTTTATCCTTCTTCCCAAATAAACGTTTAAAAAATCCCTTTTCATTTTTAGGGTCCTTATTCTTTCCTTTTTTCTTCGGATTTGTCAAAAGACGCTCAAAAAAGCCATCCCGCTTACTTTCCTCACAATCCATCATCTCCGCAAGCTCTGGGGAAGGGGTTTTAAAACGGGCCTGGGTGATCTCATTAAATTCGCTCTCCTGATTTAATTTCTGCAGGAAGGTGGCAAAAATTGGCAGGGCCGAATTGGCGCCCTGGCCAATTGCGGTATTCCTGAACCCGATTCTGTGATCATCTGCTCCCACCCAGGTGACGGTGACCAATTTGGGGGTAATCCCCACAAACCATCCGTCTTTATTGGATTGGGTGGTGCCGGTTTTCCCGGCGATGTCATTTTGCAGTTTATAGGTGCTCCGCAACCTTGTTGCCGTCCCCTGGTTTACAGTGGCTCTCATCATCTCTATCATGATCTGGGAATTGAGCTCGGAGATCACCGGTTTTTTTGAGATTTGGGGTTTAAATTCTGCCAGTAGATTTCCGTTTCCATCTTCAATTCTGGTGATATAAAATGGGGTGCTGGGTTTTCCGTTATTCACAAAGGCCGTATAGGCCTTTGCGAGTTCCTTTACACTTAGTTCTGCCGTACCAAGGGCAAGAGAAGGCACTTTGGGCAATTTTGATTCAATTCCCATTTTTTGGGCCAGAGCAATCACTTTTTCGATACCTGTTTCCATCAGTACTTTTACCGCGATGGTATTGATGGAATGGCTCAGGGCGGTCTTTAAATTGAAATTCATATAGGGATCATCACTCAGGGAACCGGAATTGGAGGGGGTCCATCCATCCTCATAGGTCACCTCATTTGGCGAAAAATAAGTGCAGGGGTCCATCCCGTTTTCCAGGGCCGCGGCGTACACAAAAGGTTTAAAGGTGGAGCCCACCTGCCGCTTGCTTTGGGAGACGTGATCGTATTTAAAATACTCAAAATCCACTCCCCCTACCCAGGCTTTTACCGCTCCGGTGCCGGGTTCCAGTGCCAGGAAGCCGGTGTTTAAAAATTTCAGGTAGTGGGAGATGCTGTCCAGGGTACTGGCTTTGGCAATTTTTTGCTCCCCATAACTAAAAAGTTCCATCTCCCTGGTCCTTTTTTTGAGCTCCACTAAAATCTCCTGATCAGAGAGGCCCTCTTTACTCAGCTTTTTATAAATTTCGGTGCGCTTGACCGCATCCATGATAATTTGTTTATCGGTCATCCAGGGCCCATTTTTTCCATAGGAATTTTCATGGGTTTTCTGCAATTTTTCCATGCTGGCACTCACGGCTTCCTCGGCCAGTTCCTGCATTTTATAATCTAAGGTAGTATGAATGATAAGACCGTCCCGGTAGATATTAAAGGATTTCCCGTCTTTTGTTCTTAAAGTGTCGAGAAGAGCGCCGAGATCCTGGCGTAGCTGTTCCCGAAAATAAGGCGCCAGGCCCTGGTCATGACCGTAATAATGGTAATCTAGTGCCAAATCCTTTTGCCTTGCCAGTTGCAGATCAGGATCGCTTAAAAATCCGTATTTATTCATTTGCACCAAAACCACATCCCGACGCATCCGGCTTCTTTCGGGAAAAATTCGGGGATTGTAATAATGAGAGGCTTTTAACATCCCCACCAGTACTGCTGCTTCTTCCAAATTGATCTGTGAGGTATGTTTGTCAAAAAACTTCATTGCTGCGCTCTCAATGCCAAAGGTATTATCGCTGAAAGGAACCGTATTAAAATAGAGGGTTAAAATTTCATTTTTTGAATAAACTGCTTCCAGGCGTTTGGCAATGATAGCTTCCTGAAGTTTATTGACAACGATCCCTAAGCTGTGATTTTTCCTGCCGTATAAATTTTTTGCCAGTTGCAGGGTAATTGTGCTTCCACCCCCCGAGGATTTGTCCTGAAGCATGATTGTTTTAAAGAACACCCTGAACAAACTTCGGCTGTCTATCCCGCTGTGCTCAAAAAAACGGATATCCTCGGTCGCGATCAAGGCCTCTATCAGGTGTTGTGGCAATTGCTTGTAGTCTATTGGCTGGCGGTCAAATATGTAGTATTTCCCGATTAGTTTTCCGTCATCAGAGAGCACCTGAGTGGCCTCACTTTGCTTGAGCTGGCTCAATTCCCTGGAAGAAGGAATTTTCCCGAAGAGACCAAAATAAATACTTATATAAAATAAAAGGGGCAGGGCAATTAAAACTAATAATCCTCCAAGGGACCATCTTAATTTTGGGGACTTTTTAATTC
>JBGSWA010000367.1:0-5103 GCA_041752645.1 Gillisia sp.
CGGTTAGCCTCCTCATAATAGGGGGTCCCGCCTTCCTGCTCAAAGGTATCTGCATCCAATCCTAAAATGGTATAGACATAGAATGAAACTACGGATACCAAATTGGAAGAATACGCATTCTGAGAGTATGTTAACGGCTCAAATTCCCGGTAATTGAAACTGAATTGTTCATCGTTAAAATTAAAGAGCGGGGTGATCATCGTAGACCCAAAAACAGGGCGTGAGGATTGTACCTGGATCGTGCCTGAAAACGAATCGTTTTCGAATTTCGAAATATTGATAAAAATACTGTAATTGATGCGTTGGTGCGTGGCATACCTCCGGTCTGTCCAACTGGTTTGATTGATGAATTCGGATAGGGATCCCTGCAGGGTTTTAAAAACCGATAAATTGCTCTGCCCGGTTTGTTCAGCATTTATAATTACCTCCCCGGTCAAATCCTGGGCCGAGGTTACCCCTACCAAAAAAAACAGCGATAATACCAGTGCGATCTTATTCATTTAACAAAAGGATTACTTCATTCAAAATATCCCGTGCCACTTCCGATTTAGATTTTAAACCGAATGCCTTCACTTCATTTTTTGTGATAATTTTGATCTTATTGGTGTCGGATTTAAACCCAGCCCCTTCATCCCTCAGGGAATTGAGAACGATAAAATCCAGGTTCTTACGCTCCAGTTTTCCCTTCGCGTTTTCAAGTTCATTATTGGTTTCCAATGCGAAACCAATTAGCTTTTGTTTCTTTTTCAATTTCCCCAGGGAAGCCAGAATATCCCGGGTTGGTATTAATTCAAGGGTCAAAACAGCCTCCTGTTTTTTCATTTTTTCTTTTTCCACGGTTTTCGGCATATAATCTGACACCGCCGCTGCCGCTATTGCCACATCCATGGTGGGGTAAAATTCATGCGCCGCCTCATACATTTCCCGGGCACTGGTGACCCTGAGCAGCTTAATATTTGAATTTTTCAAACTCAAATGGCTGGGACCTGATATAAGGATTACCTCAGCACCTAATTTAGCTGCCTCTTTTGCCAACTCAAACCCCATTTTCCCACTGGAATGATTTCCTATAAAACGCACAGGATCTATAGCTTCGTAGGTGGGTCCTGCAGTAATCATGACTTTCTTATTGAAAAGAAGCATTTTTTGGCGCAGGTGATTTTCTATAAAGTTAAGAATATTTTCCGGTTCCGCCATTCTTCCTTCCCCAATAAGGCCACTGGCCAGTTCCCCGGATTCTGCGGGGATCATACAATTTCCATAAGACTGGAGGATTT
The DNA here is from genome assembly GCA_041752645.1 of Gillisia sp. GTDB lineage: Bacteria > Bacteroidota > Bacteroidia > Flavobacteriales > Flavobacteriaceae > Gillisia. Next base: position 1,278 of record JBGSWA010000367.1, read on the forward strand.
GCAAACTCTTTTTGGTAGCCGGGTGCTGGAACATGTCCAAATCCATGGCAGGAGCAAAATACACCGGGCATTTTGCTGAAAGGTAGGTAGCCAAAAGGATATTGTCGCTGGTGCCCATGGCCATCTTGGATAATGTATTTGCAGTGGCGGGGGCAATAAGCATAAAATCGGCCCAAAGGCCGAGATCTACGTGAGAGTTCCAGGTGGCATTTTCATCTTCCACTTCAGTAAATGATGAAACTACCTTGTTTTTTGAAAGGGTGGAAAGGGTAAGCGGAGTGACAAACTCTTTTGAAGCCGGGGTCATGAGAACCTTCACCTGGGCCCCGGCCTTAATAAATAATCTGACTAAAGGAGCTGTTTTATAGGCAGCAATACCGGCAGAAATGCCCAATAGTATTTTTTTGTCCTCCAGAACACTCATCCTATTAGTTTTCTTCCGAGGTCACCTTGGTATCGCGAAAATAAATCTTGTCCTCTAACCATTCCTGAACTGCCAAAGAGTGTGGTTTGGGTAATTTTTCGTAGAATTTTGAAACCTCAATTTGTTCTTTGTTTTCAAAGACCTCATCCAAAGAATCGTTGTAAGTGGCAAATTCATCCAGTTTTTCCAAAAGCTCTCTTTTGATTTCGCCATTGATCTGGTTTGCGCGCTTCGAGATTATTGATATCGCCTCATAAATATTGCCTGTTGGGGCATCCACCAAATTCTTGTCGATCGTGGTGGTGTTTATCGGTGCATTGATCTTTTTCAAATCCATAATAGGTAGTAATTAAAAATTTTGTAGTCTAGATTCTAAATCCTTGTTAGAAGTTTGGATCCTATCGTAATAAGTGCTTTCTTCAGGATAATATTTTTGATAACTGTTGTAATAACCTTTAGCCGTATTCAATCGCTCTGCCATTAACTGCTTATAGCTGTTGATCGCCAGTTTATAGGCGGAGTCAAACCTGAAATAAAAAGCAGCCTCCCGAAAGGGAGAACCGGGATATTCATTAATAAAATTAGTAAAGGCCACCATGGCCGATTTATAATTTTCAGTATGGTGGTATTGTTTTGCGATTTCGTATGCTTTCTTTTCCAGTTTTACCCTTAAATCCGCCGCGAGAACATTGGCTTCTTCCAAAAATTCCCCATTTGGATAGGTATCTACATATTTTTGCAATTCACTCATCGCCTTATCGGTTTCTGTCTGATCCAGATCGTATCTAGGGGATAAAAAATAATAACTTTTAGCACTTTTAAATGCAGCTTCTTCCACCTTTTCACTATTGGGATAGGCAGAGGTAAACCGTTCAAATTGATATCCCGCCAGGTAATTATCTTTTAACTGATAGTAGCTGTCGGCAAAAAGATAGGTCACCTTCTCTCCCTGTGGTTTCCCACGATACTGAGGCACAATCTGTTCAAATAACCGGAGTGCCTTTCTATATTTGGTTTTGTCGTTTTCTTCCTTAGCTTCGTTGTATAGCTTTTCAGCCATTGTATATTTCGCCCCGGCATCTTCGTTTTTCAATACCTTCTGGTACTCCCCGCAAGAAACCAACATTAGAAATACCCCCAATAATAATAACCCTTTTTTCATACTTTGTAAAAACATTTGGCAAAAGTACTGTTTTCTATTCTATTATAAAAACTTTCATTTGGTGCAAAACCAAGTTCAACTCACCAAAATTAAAATTGGTCCATAAAGGCTTCAATTTCCATGAGTAATTTGTCTGAAGACTTCACCAATGGCAAGCGCACAACATTTTCACAAGCCTTTTTGGTATGGAGCAACCCCTTGATCCCCGCAGGATTTCCTTCAGCAAAAATCAAATCGATGGAGGGCATCATTTTATAATGAAGCTGATAGGCCTCTTTAAACTTTCCATCGAGTCCTAATTGCACCATTTCGGAAAACGCCCCTGGAAATCCTTGTCCAATTACCGAGATTACCCCGTGTCCACCCGCCAATATTACTGGCAGGGTAAGCATATCATCTCCTGAGATTACTAAAAAATCTTCAGGTAAAATTGATATGAGTTTCATGACCTGAACCATATCTCCAGCGGCCTCTTTTATTCCAATTATATTTTTAAAATCCCGTGCCAACCTCAGGACAGTTGCAGGCAGGACATTAGAGCCAGTTCTTCCCGGGACATTGTATATAATTACCGGTTTTCCGGAAGCCTCTGAAATAACTTTATAATGCTGATAAATACCTTCCTGGGTAGGCCTGTTGTAAAAAGGAGAAACCGATAAAATGGCTTCAAAAGCAGAAAGGTCTGTCTGTTTCAGCTCCTCTGCCAGGGCAGCGGTATTGTTGCCGCCAATGCCCAATACCAAGGGGATCCTCCCGTTATTTGCACGTATCACGGTAGTGACCACCAAATCTTTTTCAGATTTTGAAAGGGTGGCACTCTCCGCGGTAGTCCCTAAAACCACCAAATAATTTATTCCGTTCCCGATCTGATCCTTCACCAAAAATGAAAGTGCTTCCACATCTATTGAAAGATCACTTTTAAAAGGGGTTATAAGTGCGACACCGGTTCCAATTAATTTATTCATCATGTGATTTTTTAACCTGTTTTAAATATTTTGACAATTCTTCGGTAAATAATTCCGCATCCTGATCCGCCTGGATGATCATATCATATAAGGCTACATTTTGCTGATAGCGCCCCACTTTGATCCCCGCACGACAATGTGCAGTTAATAGATGTACAGCTGTATTATTTTCCTCGGCAAAAGTAATAAGTAAATCAACACTTTCAGAGGTAAATTTATTGATTCCTTCATTATTTATTTCCGCATCAAAATTTATATTTTTTAAGCTATAGACCTCCCCTTTAAAATCGGATGGTTTTTTGCCATTTCGAATATAGGTCACCACCTTAAAATTGACATCGGAAATATTGAATTTTTTTTTCAGCTGTTCCAGGTGGGTTAAGGCACTGCGGTTTTTAAAATCTAAAATAATCCCAATGGATTTAACCGGAATTGAATATGCTTGTGGTGGCCGGTTTTTAACAAGCTGGGTTATCTTTAATTTTGCCACGGCTAGTTTGATGCCTTTTATGATCATGGATGCGTTCTGAGTTTTGATAATATAATAACTGGGTTGATAAGCTAATCTCGGAATGTAAAGGGTTTGCCCGAAATATATATCAGCTGCAGCTGGGTTTCCTTTGTAACAAAAAACAAGCCTAAAAATCCTGGGTAGCCAAAGCTTCTTTTAGAATTCAGATTCCTTGTACAATCAGATATCATAGAAAAAATATGTTAGACTTAGCCAAAGTATCAAAAATTATCCTATTAATCCTAAAAGATCTAATTTCTAAGTTCTGTCAATCCTGCAATTCATTTATTACTTACCTCAAAACTGAAAGTAGTTAATTTGTCGTTTTAGAATCTGTTTTGTGCGCTATATTTAAGATTTCCCTATACTTTAAGGGTTATATTTTTATGGTTTTTCCTGTTTCTGATCTCGTCAATTCCCTGTTTCAGATCTTTTCGGGCAAGCTTTAATTTTTCAGACCTGGATTTACAACCAATAAAAATTTGGAGATCCCGAAAAAGCGGCTAACCCATTGAATTTGGCAACTGCTGGTCCTGTTTTTTTATATATTGTTTAACCCTGCCCTCAAGGCTTGAACGTAAAAGCCGCAGGAGCCTAGTTATTCCCATTAATTTTATCATTCTAAGGTCATAAAACGGCGTTCCTTTGGTGAATCTCCAATCATAATAAATTTGCCATCCACATAAATACCATAGTTCGGATGATAGTAGGTTTTGTTTTTGTTATTCTGAATTTTATTTATCTCCGCATTTCCATCGCCTTTG
>JBGSWA010000368.1:0-5804 GCA_041752645.1 Gillisia sp.
GATTTATCTCATAAATCTTTTTTATGCAATAGTTGATTCCTCCTGCCTGAGTAGTTAGTTTTTCCTGATCATAACCATCAAATTCCGTATAATCGGTATAAGACCCAACCTTCCTAAGATTGGTATAATCATTCGTTGAAGCCCATAGGATATAAATGTCAAACACACCAGCTTCATCAACTTGTTGCTGAAGAGATTTTCCCTGCAATGAAGAAAAGCCAGCACCTGGAACCCCATAATTGGTAATGGTCATTCCCAAGTATTTTTCCCACAAGATTTTCGCGCTATCACTTGCTGGTATCACAGAAACTGAACCCCCAAAGACGGCTACTGACTTCCCATAATTGAAAGATTCTTTAAGAGTTAATGTCTTACTCCCATTTTGTGAAAAAACACTTCCAGAAAATAAAAAAAACAGAACAACCAATAAATTAATTCTTCTTTTCATAAAAATGGATATTTTAAATTTAAATCATCAATGTTCTAGTTTCATTTTTATCAATATCAACATCTTTGATGACAATATTTATAAAACGGGTCAAACATATCCAAACGCCTTTGTATATAGTCAGATTCGGTTCCACAGGAACACTTAGTTATTTATGAAATTTAAATATCGAAATGTATTCGGTTCAATTTCAAATCTCTTTTTTTTAACATCAAAATCTAGTTTAATAATTGCCGTTTTTCGTGGCCCTACAGTATCATCAGAAAAATGGGTATGCAAAACATAATTCAAATTTCTATCCCCATCCAAAAAAACATCACCATGCCCCGTACCGTTAATCCTTAGGCTGTTTTTACTGATTAGAGGGTTGGATGTTGATTTCTTCCAAGGCCCTAATGGACTTGAGGAGGTTGCAAAACCGACTGCATAATCGGGATTTCGGAAATCATTTGCAGAATATAGTAGGTAATAAAGTTTATCTTTCTTAAAAATTGTAGGGCCTTCGGCTACCGGCCATTCAACATTTTGAGTATCTTCCCATCCAGGTTTCGCTTCTATAATTTCCTTCAAAGTCCCTGGTTTTATTTCTGCTAAGTCCTCTGTCATTTCAGCTACAAAAATCTTATTGCCCTCATGTAATCTTACATGATATAGATATACTTTCCCATTGTCAAAAAAAATGAAAGGATCGATCTGCCTAACTGGAGAGTCGAGGGCTTTCATCTGATTCTCAAATGGTCCTAATGGATTATCACTGGTTGCGATTGCGATTTTTTCGTTGGCAGTATAAGTCATATAATATATGCCTTTGTACTTAAAAATTTGAGGTGCCCAAAATCCTTTGGTGCCGAATGCATCGCCCTTTTTAAGTGCATAGCCATCCTTAACACCTACAGGACCTTTCCAATTTTCCAAATCCCTTGACGTATACACTAAGAACCCTTCTCCTTCGATTCGAGGGTCACCTTTGGTTCCATATAAATAATAGATGCCATTTTCTTCAAAAATTGTTGGGTCAGCAAGGTAAATTTGATCTTTATCAAACTCCTGTCCAACCATATTGATTACAAAAAATAGTAGTAAATATGGAATGTGCCTTTGTTTCATAACTAATTGGTTTGAGGTGTAGGTAATTGTCTTTTTGAGGGTGATCCTTTTTCAATGACAGGCCAGCCATTTCGGTAATTTATTTTATCCATTAAGAATATTCTTCCCTTCTCTATATCCTGAGTATCTATTGCATGGTACATTATCCAATCAGTTTGGTTTTCATCCGTTATCACAGAATTATGACCTGGAGCCAACCAGTCCTTATTTTGACTTAAGATAACCGGAGTTCCCTTCCGATTTTTGTATTTCTCAAAGGGACCTTCTGGACTTTCTGAGCGTGCAACCATAATAGCATAATGCGCTTTCTCTCCGCAGCAATTATCACCAGAATAAAATAGATAAAAGAAATTATCACGCTTGGTTAACCATGCGCCTTCAATTAATCTTTCATAATTTTCTTTTTTTGAATTAACCACTGGGTGAATAAGCTCTTTAATTTCTGAACCTTTTCTGAAATTCAAAAGGTCAATGGAAAGTTCCCGTATCTTGATACTTTCATGCCCCGAGCCCCAATACAAATAGTTTTTACCTGAATTCTCATCCTGAAAAACCATAGGATCAATATTAATAAAAGCATCTCCGCACAATAAAGGTTCTCCTTTATCTACAAAAGGTCCTAAGGGGGAATCGGAAACAGCAACTCCGAGGCATTTCCCTGTGGACTCATCATTCGATTCTCCGGAATAATACAAGAAATAGCAGCCATTTCTTTTATTATAGGTCACATGAGGAGCCCAAAAATCAGAGGAAGCCCAATGAGGTTTTTCTGGCATTGCATCTCCATGTTGTTGCCACTCTACCAGGTTTTTGGATTTCAACACCTGAATATTTAATACTTCCCCATTGCGTTGAGTATTGGTTGCATAGGCATAATAATAACCATCTGCTGCCTTAATTACGGTAGGATCGGGGAAATTAAAATCTACTATAGGATTTTTATAATTTGTTTCCTGAGAAAAGACTACTCCGGAGAATAAAAATAATATTATATAAAAACTCTGGTTCATTCGTTATCCTACTCCTTAATTGAAAATTTATACTTTGACACGGTTTGATATTTTTCTCCAGGTTCAAGTATTATTGAAGGAAAATTATCCTGGTTAGGTGCATTGGGAAAATGTTGAGTTTCTAAGGCAAAAGCTGTCCTGAATTCATCTCTTGTACCAGATTTGAATTTGTTTTTACCTTCCATAAAATTTCCACTATAAAATTGAATTCCCGGCTCCTGCGTATAAATATCCATCTTTATACCTGATTTATCACCGATAATTGTAGCAGCATGAGTCATTTCTTGTGATTCCCTTTCAGCTAGAACAAAATTATGATCATAACCTTTACCATAAACTAATTGATCATTATCCTGTTCTATGCGTTCTCCAATGCTATGAAATTGTGTAAAATTGAAAGGAGTGCCTTCCACTTCCAATAGTTCTCCTGTAGGGATTAATCCACTATCCACTGGTGTGAATTTTTTGGCATTCAGCCTCAGTTGATGATCCAGAATTCTTCCGCTGCCTTCACCATTTAAATTAAAAAAAGAGTGATTGGTAAGGTTTACAGGGGTAGCTTGATCTGTGGTAGCTTCGTATTCCATTTTTAAGGTTTGGTCATCAGTTAAGGAATAGGTGACTTTGACATCGAGATTTCCCGGAAACCCTTCCTCCATATCAGGAGAATGGTACTTTAGAACAAGGGTTCTTTTATCAGGTTGGCTTGCATTCCAAACTACATGTTGAAAACCTTTCTTCCCTCCGTGTAAACTGTTTTCACCATTATTCTTGGGAATGGTATATTCTTTTCCATTTAAAAGAAATTTACCTTTGGCAATTCTGTTCCCTACCCGGCCTATTGTGGCTCCAAAATAAGGCTCTGTTGATTCTACAAATCCTTTGATGCTGTTCATTCCTACTACCACATCAATCATTTTGCCTTCGCGATTCGGAACCCATAAACCTATCAGCCTCCCTCCGTAATTTGTAATAGCTGCTTTAATACTGTCATTCTCTAGCCAATATAATTTGACAGGCTTATAATCTATTATAGTATCGAAATTTTTAGATTTAAGAAGGCCTTCCGGATTAAATCTCATCTCTTGTGATTTTTTTGAAGCCAATTCGGTTTTTGATTTAGATTCATTTTTACAGGAATAGAATACGGCGGTGGCAAACAAAAAAATTATTAAAAATCGAATGTTTCTCATAAGAATATGCTTTAATTATTATTTAATTTCCCCTTGAATAAAGGGGCGTGATTGATTTGTTGTGGTAGGCCCATCTATATGAAGCTTTCCGTTTTCCAGAATTTCTAATCTATCAATAAAAACTACACGTATATCTCCAGTAGATTTTGTTCTTCCGTGATAAACAGCATAAATTTCCGTACTATCTTTTGAAAAAACTAGACTATTGTGGCCGGTCCCGGTAACGTCTCCTCCTTTATTGATATTTTTTTCGAGAATAGGATTGTTATCTGCTTTTTGGTAGGGGCCTAAAGGAAAGGATGCCGATGCATAACCCACCGCGTAATTTTTACCTCCATAAAAATTGGCAGAATACATCATGTAATAAATTCCGTCCCGTTTGAAGGTATAGGATCCTTCTGTCCACCTACGATTGACCTCTTTAAATGTTACCGAACGGCTTTCCCATTCTGCATTTTTTTCATCCAACTTTTCTGGCGGCCGAAGTATTAGTTCAGGCTCTCCTATTACTCCACTAAAGTCTGATTCCAACTCTATACCATACACCCAACTTTCTTCAATTTCATCAAACCAGCCTTTTTCCCTGGCCCATTTCGAAATTTCTGTTTCTACCGGATGCTTATATGCCACACGAGAATAATATAAATAGTATTTCCCGTCATCATCCTTGAATACATTAGCATCTATTACTGGATAACCCGGGTCAAAAAGCGGTGCATCGCTTACCTCTTCAAACGGTCCGGTAGGTTTATCTGCCACGGCAACCCCTATCTTGAAATTTTCCAATTCATCATTAGGGTTATTGCCCCATTGTGCACTAAAAAACATATAATACTTATTGTTAAATTTATAAACTTCTGGTGCCCAAAAATCACCTACCGCCCAGGAACCCTCTTCATTTCCTTTATAAACCTGGCCTTCAAATTTCCAATTTACCAGATCATTAGATGAATAAGTAGCAAAACCATCTTCGGCTCCACCACCGGTACCATACATATAATATTTTCCCTCACCGTCATTCAAAATATAGGGATCCCCAAATTCAACATCTAAGGGGTTTGAATATGTTTTGGTTTCGACCACAGCATTTTTATTTTTTGCTTTTTCTTCTTTATTCTGTTTACAGGATAAAGAAAGAAATGCCAGACTCATTAAGAGCATGCATTGGCATTTTAGGTTTTTTTTCATTTAATTAATTAATTTAATCTTTAAGAAGAGGGAGGGGTTAATTGGTCATTTCTGCTAACAGGGGCTCCAAAATCGGGAAAACCGTTTTCATCCCAATTAATTTGCTGAATGCGGGGTTTTCTAGAATCGGCACAACCATCACCGGATTGATCATTGGCGTGGTATAAAATCCAGTCTTCAGAACCATCGGGTGATTTAAAAAAACTGTTATGGCCAGGGCCATATACACTATTTGTCTCACTCTTTTTAAATACAGGCTCTTCATGTTTCTCCCACGAGTCCGGGTCAAGAGGGTCTCCCTCATTGTAAGAGAGTACCCCGATTTTATAATCATCAGTCCAGCAACCCGAGGCTGAATAAAAGATAAACATATCGCCTTCCGGGTTTTCCCAAGCCACTGGTCCCTCATTAACCAAACCGTTTCGCTCCCAGGCATAATCAGGTTCAGAAATCATTACCCGGGAACTTTTAAGAGTCCATGGGTTCTCCATCTTTGCAATGTAAAGTTGCTGAATTCCTGAATTCATTTCCAGATTTTCTGTTCTCCAACCGGACCATACAAAATATTTTTCATCATCTATTTCTAACACTGTACCGTCTATAGCCCACAGGTCGGTTTCGTCGGATACTTTGCCTTTAAACTTCCATTCCCCTTCCATTGGTGATTCAGCAGTATTTTCCAAAACAAACATTCTTCGATTTTCATCGCTGTTATTTAAGGTTGCGGCGAAATACATATACCAGGCGCCATCTAAATAATGCAGCTCAGGAGCCCAGATTTGCGTGGAATATTCCTCTCCGATAGGAGGGGTCCATATAGTTTTTGGGGTAGCATTATGAAGGTCTTCCATATGTTTA
>JBGSWA010000369.1:0-4004 GCA_041752645.1 Gillisia sp.
ATTTTATATTATTTACGGGAAAGGCTTGACCATAACATCACCGACATAAAATACTTGGTTGTTACCAATATTTACGAATGGTTTGTGATAGATGAAGTTTGGTTTGAAAAGAATGTTTTTAGAAACAGCAAACTAAAAAAAGATTATGAGAATTGGAAACTCAGTGGCAAAGACACTAAGTTCTTTTATGACAGTATTGCCAAATCTTTTCTGGATGAAGTGGCAGAAGAAATGCCAGTTACTTATTTTGATGTCCGTACCTACGAAAAGTATGTAAACAATACAGACAAAGAAGATGATACCAAGCTCATCGGGTTGTATAAAATATTATCACCTGCACATCTTTTAAAGCAGCCTTTTATAAACGATAGCAATAGCCTTGATACAAAATTCTATGTTGAACTATTGCATATCATTGGACTGGAAGAAATAAAAGATGGCGGTAAAAAATTAATAAAACGAAAAGTAAAATCTGACGAAGCTTCTTTACTGGAGAACACAATTATAAAGTTAGAAGATAAAGATACTTTACGCAATATCAATAACCTTTCAACATTTGGGGCAAACAAAGAAGAACAATTATTTAATGTAGCACTGGAGTTATGTATCACCTGGGTAAACAGGGTGCTGTTTATTAAGCTGTTGGAAGCTCAGTTATATAAATACCACAAAGGAAACAAAGACTATCTTTTTCTAAATAGCAAACTGGTATTTGATTTTGATGAACTGAGTAATCTCTTCTTTCAGGTATTGGCAGAAAAACCAGAAAGCAGGCGCAACCACATACAGGAAAAATTCAGCAAAGTGCCTTATCTCAACAGTTCTTTGTTTGAACGCATTGAACTCGAAAGACAAACTATTAATATCAGCGAATTAGATAACCGCTTACAACTGCCTTTATCAAATAATTCTGTTTTAAAAGATGATAAAGGCAAACGCAAAGCCGGTACTTTGCCCACACTGCAATATCTCTTTGAATTTTTAGATGCTTACGATTTTACCAGTGAAGGCGGTGAAGAAATACAGGAAGAAAATAAAAACCTTATTAATGCCTCTGTATTGGGATTAATTTTCGAAAAGATAAATGGCTACAAAGACGGTTCTTTCTTTACACCAGGATTTGTAACGATGTACATGTGCAAAGAGACCCTCCGCAGGTCGGTGCTGCAAAAATTTAATGATACGAAGGGATGGCAATGTGATACCATTGATGCTTTGTATAATAAAATTGATGATAAAAAGGAAGCCAATAAAATCATTAATAGCCTGCACATTTGCGACCCTGCCGTGGGCAGTGGCCACTTTTTGGTAAGTGCATTAAATGAAATGATTGCTATTAAAAGCGAATTGAAAATTTTACAGGATGCAACAGGCAAATCATTAAGGGATTATCATGTGGAAGTGGTAAATGATGAATTGATTATTACGGATGAAGATGGTAAGCTGTTTGATTACAACCCCCAAAACAAAGAAAGCCAGCGCATACAGGAAACCTTATTTCATGAAAAGGAAACCATTATTGAGAACTGTTTGTTTGGTGTTGATATAAACCCCAACTCTGTAAAAATTTGCCGCCTGCGTTTATGGATTGAATTGCTGAAAAATGCGTACTACACCCCGGCAAGTAATTACATAGAATTAGAAACCTTACCCAATATTGATATAAACATTAAATGTGGCAACAGCCTTATTAGCCGCTTTGCTTTAGATGCTGATATAAAGAGTGCATTACGCAACAGCAAATGGAGTATTGATAGTTATAAAGTAGCGGTACAAACTTACCGGGATGCCGAAAGCAAAGAGCAAAAAAGGGAAATGGAAGAATTGATTGATGCTATTAAAAAAGATTTCAGGAGTTACATAAGCCCAAATGACCCTAAATATAAAAAGCTATCTAAACTACGGGGCGATTTATTTAACATCAGCCAAACCAAAGAATTGTTTGATGAAGGAAACAAAAAGAATAAGGACACTAAAAAGAAAATTGAGCAATTAAGCAACGAAATAACAAAGCTGGAAACAGAAATTGGAGAAATAAAAAATAATAAGATTTATGAAAATGCTTTTGAGTGGCGATTTGAGTTCCCAGAAGTATTGAACGGTGACGGTGATTTTATTGGGTTCGACATGATAATAGGTAATCCACCTTACATTCAGTTACAAAAAATGGGCTTGGAATCCGAAACCCTGGAAAAACAAGGGTTTGAAACGTTTGCTAAAACCGGTGACATCTACCAATTGTTTTATGAGCTTGGTGTAAATCTTTTGCGAAGTAAAGGACAGCTTTGTTTTATTACCAGCAACAAATGGATGCGTACTGATTATGGAAAAGTTACTCGGAATTTTTTTGGTACAAAATGTAATGTTCAGTTTGTAGTGGATTTTGGTATGGGGCAAATGTTTGATAGCGCAACTACATATACAAACATACTATTACTGACGAAACAAAATCCTTCTTCAACTATTTCATTATGCCGGGTTAAGAATGATTATAAACTGCAAATACCTTTAGAAGCTTATGTCATAGCTAATATTGTTGAGGTTGAAAATCCGGTTAGCAATAGTTGGGTTGCTTATGGTAAAACAGAATACAGACTTATCAAGAAAATAGAAGAACAAGGTATCCCTTTAAAAGATTGGAACATTGAAATTAATTATGGTATTAAAACTGGATTTAACGAGGCCTTTATAATTGACACAGAAATTCAAGAACAATTATTAAAGGAAGATCCTAAAAGCGCAGAGATATTAAAGCCTATTTTACGTGGAGAAGATATAAAAGCTTATGTGCCTCAGTGGGATGGGAAATGGATTATTGGAACATTTCCTGCGCTAAAAATAAATATTGAGAATTACCCTGCTATAGAAAAATATCTAATGAAATTTAGAGATCGGCTTGAACCTAAACCTAAGAATTATGAAGGTACATGGAAAGGTAGAAAATCCGGATCGTATAAATGGTTTGAAACACAAGACTCTATTTCATATTATGAAGAATTTATTAAGCCCAAAATTATCTACCCCAATATGACTAAATATCTGCCGTTTGTATATGATAAAGGCTCGTTTTTAATCAACGATAAGGGTTTTATCCTGTCAGGTGAATCTCTTGATTATCTTACTATTTTATTAAATTCAAATCTGTTTCGGTTCTGTTTTAAAAATCACTTCCCTGAATTACTTGGTGAAGCAAGAGAGTTGAGAAAAGTATTTTTTGAAAAAATTAATTTGAAACAGGTAAAAGATGAAACTTGGTACAAAGAAATGTTGGAACAAATTCTCAGTAAAATGAAAGAAGGTTTACCCATTGATACATTGCAAATTCAGGTTGAAGAAAAACTCTATGATTTGTATGATTTAAATGAAGATGAGAGGGGATTAATACAATTAGCGTCACAGTCCACTGTTTATTAAATTCTTTTCTTGATCTGAAAATGAATAAATTTCGGCAAGAGTTTTCTCTATTTCATCTTCAACTGCGCTATAGTTTCCTCCCTTCATTTTTAGACTAACTAACCTATCTACTAAATTTGAAAATATAGTATTCTGTAAATCATCAATTGGTATTACAGTTACATTTTCAAAGAAAATTTTACTAAGTTCCCGAGTATCACCCAATAGCTCCGGAAAATATTCACGAAACGCAAACCGGAATAATTTAGAGTTTAGAAATGCAGTTAAATAGCCTAAATGCTGACCAGTAATTATAAAGCATTTTTGGTTGGTAAAAAACGAGCCTTTATTATCTACTTTTAGTGGAAAATGATTTACGCATATATCAGGGTTAGTACAGAAAAACAGACTATAGAAAATCAACGGTATGAAATTTTGCAATTTGCCGGAACAAAGAATTTAATTATCAACAAATGGTTTGAAGAAACTATAAGTGCATCCAAAAAAATTGAAGAAAGGACTTTCAGTACTGTACTAAAGAAATTAAGGGCAGATGATATACTTATTGTTTCAGAGATATCGAGAATGGGTAGAAATTTAATGCAGATTAT
>JBGSWA010000370.1:0-5207 GCA_041752645.1 Gillisia sp.
GTAAAGGCCTTCTTGTCCTTCCACCAGTACAATTTCCCAGATCAATCCTTCCCGGGCTAAGCGCCTGTTCTATCTTGCGGTAGTGTCCTTAAATATTTAGAGTCTTTCTTGTCTGCGTGGTAAGCCTGAACATCGGTTATAACATGTGTCCTGGTATCTACACCTATATTGCACAGATAGTTCAGTTTCCTGGCTTTGCCGGGTTTTACATTAATCCTCGCGTCGGGATCTGTAGGGCTGTAATGAGTTTTATTGCTGGTATATCTGCTGCCTTTGTTTCTTGCACCCGGGCGCATATCTTGGTCTTGGCTCCATCTTTTGTTCCTACTTTTAATCTCCTGTAATTCCTGTTTACTGGCCGTAATTTCTTGTTGTTCTTTAGGAGCTTTGTTCCCTTTGGCCTTTCTGTCCCTGCTGCTTTGTAAACGCACCCGGAAGAGGTGTTCTTCCAGTTCTTTTGCCGGGACTTTGATCTCCAGGCTGTCCTTAGAAGCATTGGCCTTCACGGGAGCTGAATCAATTGCCTGGGTATGGACACCTACCAGTCCTGCTTCTACGCATAACTTAAAAACCCGGGTGAACACTTTCATACAAATATCTTAGGGAAAAAGCTGTCGTGTACGGCTAATGGTGCTGTGCCAGGGCAGCGGTTCATCAATATCGTGATCAAGAAAATAAAGGATGTCCAGGCGCATGGCACAATGGTTCATCACGCCACGGTAAGTGATCATATTTTCGAGATAGCCCACCAGGCAGGTTTTGAAAAACACCACCGGATCGATGCTTTTCTGTCCGCTCGGACCATAGAACTTTTGGGTGAGCGAATAGAGAAAATCCAGGTCAAGAACTTCCTTTAGTCGACGGTAAAAATTTTCTTTTGGTACCCGGTCACTTAACCTAAAAGAAGTGAAGAGTTTTTCCTGATAGTCTTTTTTGCCTTGCATACCATGAAATTAACAAATTTTGGCAACTTGTGCAACAGGCACATCGGTTAAGCGCAAATAGCGGGCAATCTGGTGAAAAGTGCTATTTTAGACACCAAGTTAAAAACAACTAAGCCGACCAGTTCGTGTACCTGCTTCTCTAAATTGGTTAACTGAGGTCGTTTTTAACCCTTCCGAAAAGTTTTTCCAGCTGTTTCTATAGTGGATTGAAACCACAAAATTATTGGGATTAAAAGAAAAAAATAGAAGATCAGATTATCTATAAAAAGTGCAGAATTGAAACCAATATTAAACTCCTTATAAAAAAAACCGTCCCTTTAGGAACGGTTTTAAACTTTTCCACTCTGTATTTATTTCACCAATGTCATTTCATCTACAATATGTTTGGCTCCAGAGAAGTTCTCAATAACCCATAACACGTAGCGAATATCAACATTGATGGTTCTTTGCAATTTAGGATCAAAGATAACATCACCAGCCATTGCCTCGATGTTACCGTCGAATGCCAATCCGATGAGTTCTCCTTTTCCGTTTAATACCGGAGAACCTGAATTACCGCCTGTAATATCGTTGTCTGTTAGGAAATTAACGTGCATAGAACCGTCTTTGTCTGCAAAACGACCATAGTCTTTCCCTTTGTTCATATCTATTAAATGTACCGGTAAATCGAATTCTTCATCCCCTTTTTTATATTTTTTAACCATACCATCCATGGTTGTATAGTAGTTGATTTTGGCATCATTACGTTTGTCGGCCGGCAATGAACGAACTTTTCCATATGTTAAACGCATCGTACCATTCGCATCAGGATATGTAATTGTACCTATTTTAGATTCGCGCAATCCTTCAACTAACAAACGGAAAGAAGCTCCAAAATCATTTTCTGCTTTTGCAATTTCATCCGATTTCGAATAATAATGTGCAACCATATCATTTGAAAGCAGATACAATGGGTCATTCTCTAATAAAGTCTCACTTGGTAATTCTAAAAACGCATTAATTCTTTCTTTTGAAGTTAAAATACTCAACTCAAAAACTGCATTTAAATATTTTGTATAATCGTAATTATTTGCTTTGCCAATTTTCTCAACCATTGGAGCAATAGCGTAGCCTTTAGATTTTGTAGCATACAACTTCAATTGGGCTGCCAAAAGATCTTTTTCAGCAGGAAGATGTAGGTCTTTAAACATCTCTTCAGCCATTTCAATTATTTTAGGAGCCATTTCTTTGCGTTTTGCAGGATCTGCTTTCGCATAATTGTCCAGTTGACTCCCTATCCTTCTACTTGATATTCCAAAAGCAGTGGTTCTAAACAATTGCATCAAATAGTTATCATGACGCGTTTTCTCGTTTGTTAAAGCGTAGTATTTATTGATATTAGAAATTACATTTCCGTATTTAGCTTTGTTTTCTTTTTTATTAGCCCATTTATTGAATTTCTTTTCTTGTACTTCTTTTGTTTTTGCAGTTTCAAATTTGGTTAACGCATCAATCATTCCTTGACGGTTTTTCCAATAATTTGCAGTTCCGGCATATTTTGAAGCATACATAAGATTCAAGGCTTCGCTTTGATCCATGTATTTTTTCATGTTGTCCATTCCTGTTTTGGCGCCTTCAACCCACGCTGGGTAGGCAAATTTTACGTTTTGTTCAATTCCGCCTGCTGGCATCCAGCGATTGGTTCTTCCTGGATAACCTAAAATCATTGCAAAATCACTTTCTTCTGCACCACTTATATTAACCGGTAAATAATGTTTTGGTTGCAATGGCACGTTGTTTTGAGAATATTCTGCTGGATTCCCGTCGGCATCTGCATAGATTCTGAACATAGAAAAATCGGTAGTATGACGGGGCCATTCCCAATTGTCTGTATCCCCACCAAATTTACCTAAACTTTCTGGTGGCACTCCCACTAAACGAACATCTGTATAATCTTGATAAACAAAATAGTAATACTCATTTCCTTCGAAAAAAGGACGTACCGAAACGCTATATTTTCCACCTTCGTCATTTTCACTTTGGATTAAGGCAGTTTCCCGGTTAACTGCTTTTTCTCTTTCCAATTCGGTCATTTCATCATTTACTTTTGACAAAATACGCTCTGTAACATCATCCATACGGACAAAAAATCGAACGTATAAACTGGAAGGCTTCATTTCTGCTTTTCTGTCTTCAGCCCAATAACCGTCTTTCAGATAGTTTTTATCTGCAGTGGATAATTCTGCTACAGCAGAATAACCGCAATGGTGATTGGTTAATACTAAACCGTCTTTTGAAATCAATTCTGCGGTACAACCACCGTTGAATTGAACAATCGCATCTTTCAAACTATTGTTATTAACGCTGTAAATTTCTTCTGAGGTTAGTTGCAAACCCATCTTTTCCATATCTCTATGGTTCAGTCTTTCTATAAACATTAGGAACCACATTCCCTCGTCGGCTTTTACACTTGTTGGAATAAGCATAATACCTACAATTAATGATAAGATTATCTTTTTCATTCTTAAATTATATAAAGTTATTTAATTTGAGTTATTAGTTGACCAAATCTCAGAATTGTTACATTATAATGAAAATTAGCCCCTATTTTAAGGCGAATATAATTCATTTTCATTATATGTTGGCATATCTTTATAAAAACCATATTTTTACATTGAATTTTGAGGTGATTCTTTAATTTTCGTAATTTCATTGATTCCAATTTCAATTTCTCCTTTAAAATTAAGGGTATCTTCGATAACCAAAAAACACTAAGGTTGAGTTTCGATTTATTCGATTGTTACAATTATTTTATTATTTAATGGATAAAAACGAATGCTATATTAGAAATGTTAGAATGTTTCGTAGCACTATATTTTCGTGAAACATTTGCAATTTCATTACAACTATTACATTTCATACTTCTCATGAATAATCAACACAAATACTTGTTTTGATTATTCATGAGAATATTAGTTATAAAAGCTATAACGAAGTCGGTTACAGCAAATAGCGAGCATTCCAGTGAAAAGCACTATTTTAGAGACCAAGTAAAAAACAACTATGCCGACAAGAACGTGTCCCTACTCCACGCTACTTGCCAATACACTATCTAACAATCCTTTATTAGATCTATTTTCCAAAATTAAAGTTGTAATTAATACAATTTCAACAGTACCGGGGTCTCCCGAGTGATTTAAATTTTTTTTACTTCGAAATGATTTCGTTTGTTATTACCCCAAGTTAATAATGGCTCTCGGAGTTTTCAAAATTATTTTTTAAAAAATATCGGGAAAATAACCGGTTTTTTTGAGGTGTAATTCGGGCTACAATAAGGTCCAGTATTACTGTAATGGTTCGGTTAGCGGGTTTTGGTGGGGAGAGGGAGATGAACAATCGGCGGAAAAATATTGGTATCAAGAAACTCCACCAGGCTTGGAGATTTTAGATTTATTCGAGGACGGATCAATACAAAACAGCTATTACCTATATGACCACTAAAGGAGTTACTTTTAATAGCATAAGCATATAATCTCTTGTCAGCAAATTCAAAAGACTCTCTCGGCCGATCTTTCTTGGTTACCAGAAACGGAACCCTCCTGCCAAAATCGCTCCCAGTAGCATTAGAGAATTTCTTTCCCTGACAAATACAAGGGTTCCATGGAAATATTCCCTTGCTAAAATAAATATTCTGTTACTTTAAGTTTAATATAATTCGTTATGCCGCATAGTACTACTTGCCCCATTTAAAAACTTTTACTTACCTTTGACGTTAGTAACGAAAAACATGATTATTTGTGATAAAATCATTTACAGGTAAAGAAGCGGAAAAAATTTGGAACGGAACCCAATCGAGAAAGCTTCCTGCTAATATTCAAAATGTAACTCGTAGAAAATTAAGAATGGTAAATAATGCCCAAAATATTAATGATCTGAGAATTCCTCCGGCTAATCATTTAGAAAAGTTGAGTGGTAATTTAGATGAGTATTATAGTATTCGAATTAATAAACAATGGAGAATACTATTTATTTGGGAGAATGATAATGCTTTTAACGTACAAATAGTTGATTATCATTAATTTTAAAATATTTAGTTATGAAAAAATTAGAAAATATTCATCCTGGAGAAATTTTGAAAGAAGAATTTCTAGATCCAATGGAGATAACTGCCTATCATTTATCTAAGGAAACTTTTATTCCTCACACCCGGATTAGTGAAATAATAAAAAAGAAAAGAAGAATAACTGCTGACACAGCATTACGTCTTTCTAAATATTTCGGAAC